>JAHDYJ010000108.1 GCA_023383795.1 Burkholderiales bacterium
TCGTCGGCGATCAGGATCGACGGCCGGTTGACCACCGCGCGCGCCACGCACAGTGGCGGCTGCTCGCCGCCGGACAGCGTGATGGGATTGGTCCGCTCGCGCGCGAGCAGGCCGACCTTGTCGAGCGCGGCGCGCGCGCGCCGCGCCGCATCGCGCGGCGCGTGCCCGGTGACGAGCAGCGGCAGCATGACGTTCTCGAACACCGACCGGTCGTAGAGCAGCCGCTGCTCCTGGAACACGAGCCCCAGGCTGCGCCGCAGGAACGGCACCGCGCGCGCGCGGAGCGCGCCGACGTTCTGGCCGTTGATCAGGACCGTCCCGGCGGTCGCGCGCTCGATCGCCGGCATCAGCTTGAGCAGGCTCGTCTTGCCGGCGCCCGAGTGGCCGGTCAGGAACACCATCTCGCCCGGCTCGATGCCGAAGCTCACGTCGCGCAGCGCCTCGTAGCCGCCGGGATAGCGCTTGGTGACGTGGCTGCAGCTGATGATCGGCACGGCCGGCTGGAGGGTCAGTTCCCGAGGAGCGCCTGTGCGAAGTCGCGCGCGGAGAACGGGCGCAGGTCGTCGATGCCCTCGCCGACCCCGATGTACACGACCGGCACCGGCCGGCTGCGTGCGATCGCCGCGACGACGCCGCCGCGCGCGGTGCCGTCGAGCTTGGTCATGACGAGGCCGGTCAGCCCGAGCGCGTCGTCGAACGCGCGCACCTGGTTGAGCGCGTTCTGCCCGGTGTTGGCGTCGAGCACGAGCCAGACCGCATGCGGTGCGCTCGGGTCGGCCTTTCCCATCACCCGCTTCACCTTGCGGAGCTCTTCCATCAGGTGCAGCTGGGTCGGCAACCGGCCGGCGGTATCGGCGACGAGGACGTCGATGCCGCGCGCGCGCGCCGCCTGGATCGCGTCGAAGATCACCGCGGCCGGGTCGGCGCCTTCCTGCGCGATCACCTGCACCGCGTTGCGCTCGCCCCATGCCGCGAGCTGCTCGCGCGCCGCCGCCCGGAACGTGTCGCCCGCGGCGAGCAGCACCGACCGGCCCTGGTCGCGGAAGAGCTTGGCGAGCTTCCCGATCGACGTGGTCTTGCCGGCGCCGTTCACGCCGACCATCATGATCACGAACGGCTTCGCCGCCGAGAGGGCCACTTCGCACTCGAGCGGCGCGATCAGGCGCTCGACCTCGCTCGCGAGGGCGCGCCGGAGATCGTCCGCCGACTCCAGGCGCTCGCGCTTCACCCGCGCGCGCAGCGCCGCGAGCAGATGGCCGGTGGCCTCCACCCCGGCGTCGGCGCCGAGCAGCGCGTCCTCGAGGCTCTCGAACAGCGCCTCGTCGATCCTGCCGCCCTGGAAGAGCCCGGACAGCTGCGTGCCGGTCTTGGCGAGGCCGCGCCTGAGCCGCTGCAGCCAGGACGCGCGCTCGGCGTCCGGTTCGTGTTTCCTGGTGTTGCTCAATGCTCGGAGGCCGGCGGCGTTGTTGCCGCAAGGTGCGAAGGATCGTCGGAAGAAACCGCGAAATTCTAGCAGATGGCCGCGCCGTGGCCGGCGCCCCGTCGCCCCGGAACGCGCGGTCGGTGTACATTCGCGCGCACCGCCGCCACATGGCCCAGCGCAGAGCGAACACCGTACGGATCATCGCCGGCGAATGGCGCAGCCGGTTGATCTCGTTTCCGCCCGCCGCGGGGTTGCGGCCGACGCCCGATCGCGTGCGCGAGACGCTCTTCAACTGGCTCGGCCAGGATCTCGTCGGCAAGGGCTGCCTGGATCTCTTCGCCGGCTCCGGCGTGCTCGGATTCGAGGCGCTGTCGCGGGGCGCGCGCGAGGCGGTTCTGGTCGAGGCGTCGGCGCCGGTCGCGCGCGCCCTCGCCGCGACCGCCGCCCGCCTCGGCGCGCGCCGCGTGCGACTGGTGACGGGCGATGCGCTAGAATTCGCCGCGCGCACGCACGAGACGTTCGATATCGTGTTCGTCGATCCGCCCTACGGCCGCGGTCTCGCCGGGGAGGCGCTGGCGCTGCTGCCGCGCCTGCTCGCGCCGGGCGCCCGGGTCTACGTCGAGGACGACCGGCCGGTGGACGCGCCGCCCGGCTGGCGCAAGGCGCGGTCCGGCCGCGCGGGCGCCGTGCACTACTGCCTGCTCGAGCGGGAGGCGTCCGACCGCGCCGGCGATTGAAGGCGAGCACGAGGGAGCACTGGGATGATCAGGGCCGTCTACCCCGGAACGTTCGATCCGCTCACGCGCGGGCACGAAGACCTCGTGCGCCGCGCCGCCGCGCTGTTCGACGAGGTCGTCGTCGGCGTCGCCGAGAGCCGCGGCAAGGGGCCGTTCTTCTCGGTCGACGAACGGGTGGACATGGCGAGCCGCGCGCTCGCCGCGTACCCGAACGTCAGGGTGCGGGCGTTCGGCGGGCTGCTGCGAGACTTCGTGCGCGAGCACGCGGCCCGCGTGATCCTGCGCGGCCTGCGCGCGGTCTCCGACTTCGAGTACGAGTTCCAGATGGCGGGAATGAACCGCAGCCTGATCCCCGATGTCGAAACCGTATTCCTGACGCCGGACGAGAAGTACATGTTCATCTCCGCGACGATCGTGCGCGAGATCGCCCTGATGGGCGGCGACGTGAGCCCGTTCGTGCCGCCCGAGGTGCTGGCGCGCCTGCATGCGAAGACCCGCGCCGCCGGCGGCGGCTGACCGCGACGTGCGCGCCGCACGGCCGTCCGGGGAAGCGCCATGGCGCTGATGATCACCGACGCCTGCATCAACTGCGACGTCTGCGAGCCCGAGTGCCCCAACGGCGCCATCTCGCAGGGCGCGGAGATCTACGTCATCGACCCCGAGAAGTGCACCGAGTGCGTCGGCCACTTCGACGCACCCCAGTGCGTCGAGGTGTGCCCGGTCGACTGCATTCCGGTGAATCCGGAGCGCGTCGAGTCCCGCGAGGCGCTCCAGGCGAAGTACGAGCGGCTGACGAAGACCGTTTCGCGCAGCTAGGCCGCGCCGGCGGCTAGGCGGCCGCGGCGAGCGGCGTCGGCTCGAGCTCGAGCGCGTGCTCGATCTCGAACGCGATGCGGTGCACCCCCTCGAGCTGTCGGACCAGGTCGCGCTCGACGTCCTCGAGCTCGCCGATGCGGTCCTCGAGCGCGTCGGTGGCCTGGTGGATGCGCTTGATGGACTCCAGCCGGCGCCGCAGCTGGATCTGGTGCTCGCGTACCTGCGCCTCCATCGGCGACATCACCGCGCGCAGCCAGTGCTCGGTCTCGCGGTTCGCGTAGGTGTAGACGCGCCGGACCTGGCTCGCGAGCGTCTCGAAGAATTTCTCGATCAGCACGAGCTTCTCGTGCGTCACCATCGTATAGAACGTGTCGAAGTGGGTGCGGAAGTTGCGCTCGAGCCGCTCGAACTCCTTCACGTAGCGGTAAAGCGAGAACTGCGGCGGGCTGCCGAGCCGCAGACCGTGCTCCTCGCTGAACTTGCGGTACATCGCCTCCATCATCTGGTGGATCTCGGCGATCACCTCTCCGGCGCTCGCCAACCGCGCGCGGACGCCGTCGAAGTAGCCGACCATGGCCGAGCGCAGCGACGGCGTGAGCTTGCTGCGCGACATCTCGCGCAGCGCGCGCTTCGATTCGTCCTTCAGCGCGTCCATGCCGAGATGGGTGAAGAGCTCGTTCGTGCGCTGCGCGAAGACGCCGCGCAGCGCCTGGAAGCGCGCCAGGCCGCGCTCGAAGTCCTCCTTCTCGCGCCGGACGCGGCTCATCATGTTCTCGACCACGCCCAGGTTCTTGCCCCGCAGCGCGCGCAGCTCCGAGAGCTGCTCCAGCACCCCCGCCAGACGCGCCTCGAGGATCGCGCGCGTATTGCCGACGAGGTCCATCACCTCGACGCGCGTCGCGTCGCGCACGAGCTCGTGCTTCGACGGGATGAGCTGGGCCGAGAGCGCGTGCTCGAGGTCGGGCAGCCGGCTCCGGGCGAGGAGCTGATCGTCGTCGGTGATCTTGGCGACCAGGCCCTTCTGCGCGGACACCGCGACGACGTGGTCCGGCGCGACGCCGAGGATCGCGGCCACCGACTCGACCTGGCCGCCGACCTCGCCGTCGATGTCCTCGTCGGTGCGCAGCCCGTCCCACAGCGAGTCGATCTTGTTCAGCACCACGAAACGCGCCTTCTCCTGGCCCGGCGTGCCGGCGAGGTGGTCGCGCCACACGTCGACGTCGCTCTTGCTCACGCCGGTATCGACCGATAGCACGAACAGGAGCGCGTGCGCATTCGGCAGCAGGTTGAGCGTGAGCTCCGGCTCGCTCCCGATCGCGTTCAAGCCGGGGGTGTCCAGGATGACCAGCCCCTGCTCGAGCAGCGGATGCGGGAAGTTGATGATCGCGTGGCGCCAGCAGGGGATCTCGACCATGCCGTCGGCCGGAAGCCCCGCGGCGCGCGCGGCGGCCTCGGTCGCGAAGAACCCGTAGTGCTTCGCCTCCTCGATCGGGACGCGCTTGGTGACGCGGACCTGATGGAACGCGTCGACGAGGCCCTGCGGGTCGTTGACGTCGAGCGAAACCGCGCTCCACTCCTCGGGGAACCTCTTCAGCTCGGCGATCGTCACGTGCGCGGCGCGCGTCTCGATCGGCAGCAGCTGGATGCAGGGCGGAAACTGCGGATCCCAGGCGAGCTCGGTCGGGCACATCGTGGTGCGGCCGGTCGAGGAGGGCAGCAGCCGGCGGCCGTAGTCGGCGAAGAAGATCGCGTTGATGAGCTCGGACTTGCCGCGCGAGAACTCGGCGACGAACGCGATGGTGAGCTTGTCGTCGCCGAGGCGCTCGAGCAGGTGGGTGAGGCGCGCCTCGGTCTGCCCGTCGAGGAGCTCGTTGTCCTCGAGCCAGCGCCGGAACGCCCGCACGCGCAGCGTCACGCCGGCGCGCCACGAGCTGTAGTCCTGGAATCGCTCGACTAGGCTCCCCATCCCGGGTCCCGAAATGCGACAGCGCCGACTGTAGCACGCGGGAGCGCGTCGGGCTAACACGACGCGCGAGCGAGGTGTCGACCGGTTTTACGCGGCGCGTGTCGCGCGCTCAGCGCTGGCAGCGCGGGCAGAAGAACGTCGAGCGCTGGCCCTGGACGATGCGCTTCACCGGCCGGCCGCACGCGCGGCAGGGCTCGCCGGCGCGGTCATAGACGAAATAGCGGATCTGGAAGTACCCCGCCGCGCCGTCCGCGTGCACAAAGTCGCGCAGCGTGCTGCCGCCGGCGGCGATCGCATCGAGGAGCGTCTCGCGCACCGCGGCCGCCAGGCGCGCGCAGCGCGCGCGAGAGAGCCTGCCGGCCGGCGTCGCCGGATGGATGCCGGCGCGGTACAGGCTCTCGCTCGCGTAGATGTTGCCGACGCCGGCGACGACGCGCGCGTCCATGAGCAGCTGCTTGATCGCCGCGCGGCGTCCGCGCGCGGCGCGGTAGAGCGCGTCGCCGTCGAACGCCGCGGAAAGCGGCTCGACGCCGAGCCCGGCGAGCAGCGGGTGATCCTCGGGCGCCCCGCGCCACCACAGCACGGCGCCGAAGCGGCGCGGGTCGCGCAGCCGCATCACCTTGCCGTCGAACCGCAGGTCGAAGTGATCGTACGGACCGGGCGGCGCATCGGCCGGCAGCACGCGCAGGCTGCCGGACATGCCGAGGTGCACGATCAGCGCGCCGCGGTCGCACTGGATCACCAGGTACTTGCCGCGGCGGCCGACGCTGCGCACGCGCTCGCCGGTGAGCGCTCGCGCGAGGCCGCGTGGCACCGGCCAGCGCAGGCCGCGGTGGCGGACCACGACGCCGGCGAGAGTCCTGCCCGCGAGATGCGGCTCGATGCCGCGGCGCGTGATCTCGACCTCCGGGAGCTCGGGCATGCGGTGCGAATTCGGGTGCGCGGGCGGTGTCCAACCGGTCGGACGACGGCCGGTCGAGGGGGTTTTTCTTGTAGGGACGCGGAAATATACCTAATATGGCTGCCGCTCCACGCCTTAGCCTGTTCCAGATGACCTCCCACGCTCTTGCCTTCGGTCGCCCGGCGGCCGCCGCCGGCTGGCGCGCGCTCCTGGCGACGCTGCTGGTCGCGCTCCTGATCGCCGGTTGCGCGCAGCAGCCGGTCTCTCCGGCGGGCGGCGAAGCGACGCCCGCCGCGGCGTCGGCCGCCCCGGGAGAGGCCGCGTCCGCCCCGGCAGGCGGACCCGAGCTGCCGACGCAGGACCTCACCGAGCAGACCCTGTACGAGTTCCTGCTGGCCGAGATCGCGAACCAGCGCGGCAACAACGCGGTCTCGGCGCAGGCCTACCTCGATCTCGCGCAGCGCACGCGCGACCCCCGCATCGCACGCCGCGCGACCGAGGTCGCGATCTACGCGCGCATGCCGGAGACCGCGCTCGCCGCCGCGCGCATCTGGTACGAAGCCGACCCGAAGTCGGTCGAGGCGCTGCGCACGGTCACCAGCCTGCTCGTCTCGCAGGACCAGCTGCCGGAGGCCGAGCCCTACCTGCAGCGCGTGCTCGCGACGAGCGACGCCGGCCGCGCCGACACCTTCCTGCAGCTGAACCGCCTGCTCGGCGGGAGCCGGGACAAGCCGGCGACCCTGGAGCTCGTGAAGCGGCTCGCGGCGCCGTATCCGGACCTCGCGCAGGCGCGCTTCGCCGTCGCGCAGGCCGCGGCAGGCGCGGGGGAGGACGAGCTCGCGCTCAAGGAGGTACGCGCAGCCGCGCGGCTCGCGCCCGACTGGGAGCTCGCGGCGGTCTACGAGGCGCAGCTGCTGCAGAAGCGCTCCAACGCCGAGGCGGCGGCGCGGCTCGCGGCGTTTCTCGAGGGCCATCCGAAGTCGCGCGACGTGCGCCTGAACTACGCGCGCCTGCTGGTGAACCAGAAGAGTTATCCGGAGGCGCGCGGCGAGTTCCAGAAGCTCCTGGCCGAGTTTCCGGACAACACCGACGTGCTGTTCGCCGTCGCGATGCTGTCGATGCAGCTCGAGGACTACGTCGCGGCCGAGGACCAGCTGAAGCGGCTGCTCGCGCTCGACTACCGCGACCGCAACACGGTGCGCTTCTACCTCGGGCAGCTCGCCGAGGAGCAGAAGCGCTATCCCGAGGCGCTCGACTGGTACCGCGAGGTCACGCGCGGCGAGCACTACATGCCGGCGCGGATCCGCCAGGCGCAGGTCATGAGCAAGGAAGGCGATCTTGCCGGCGCGCGCGAGTTCCTGCGGACCGTGGAGGCGTCGAACAACCAGCAGCGCGTCCAGCTGATCCTCGCCGAGGCGCAGCTCCTGCGCGAGGCGAACCAGAACGGCGAGGCCTTCAAGGTCGTCGAGCGCGGGCTGGACAAGCTGCCGGAGAACACCGACCTCCTGTACGACTACGCCATGCTCGCCGAGAAGCTCGACCGCCTCGACATCCTCGAGTCGTCGCTGCGCAAGGTGATCCGGATCAAGCCCGACCACGCGCATGCCTACAACGCGCTCGGCTACTCGCTCGCCGATCGCAGCCTGCGGCTTGCCGAGGCGCGCGAGTTCATCGAGACCGCGCTCAAGCTCGCGCCGGACGACGCGTTCATCATCGACAGCATGGGCTGGGTGCTCTACCGGCAGGGCCAGACCGAGGAGGCGTTGAAGTACCTGCGGCGCGCCTACGCCGGCCGCCAGGATCCGGAGATCGCCGCGCACCTTGGCGAGGTGCTGTGGACGACGGGGCAGCGCGCCGAGGCCGAGAAGATCTGGAACGAGGCACTCACCAAGGCGCCCGCCAACGACACGCTGATCAAGACGATCAAGCGGTTCAAGCCCTGAAGTCCGCCCTCCGGCCCCGTCCCTGGCACCGCGGGTTCGGTGCGGTGCTCGCCGCGATCGCGGTCGCGGCGATCGTCGCCGGCTGCGCCGCGGTGCCGCGCGAGCCGCCGCCCGCGGAGGGATTCGAGATGACCGGCCGCGTCGCGGTGCGCCACGGCGCGGAGAGCGCGACGGCGCGCATGGCATGGCGGCACGCGCCCGCGTTCGACGAACTCATGATCAGCTCGCCGCTCGGCCAGGGCATCGCCGAGCTCACGCGCCGCGACGGCGTGTACTCGCTGCAGACCTCCGACGGCCGGCGCGTGAGCGCGCCCGATCCCGAGGCGCTCACCGAGGAGGCGCTCGGCTGGCGCCTGCCGCTCGCCGGGCTGCCCGACTGGGTGCGCGGCCGGCCGCAGCCGGGCCACGCGGCCGAGACGCGCTACGGCGACGACCGGCGCGCGACGCTCGTGCGCCAGCTCGGCTGGACGATCGAGTACCTCGCCTGGGACGACGCGACCGGGCTGCCGAGCCGCCTGCGCCTCACGCGCGAGGCCCTGGACATCCGCCTCGCGATCGACCGCTGGGTGACGGCGCCATGATGCCGCGGTCGGAGGCGGCGCTGCGCCTGCTGGCGCCGGCCAAGCTCAATCTGTTCCTGCACGTCGTGGGGCGGCGCGACGACGGCTATCACCTGCTGCAGACCGCTTTCCGCCTGATCGACCTCTGCGACTGGATCGCGCTCGCGCCGCGCGACGACGGAGAGATCCGCCTCGCGCAGGGCGTCCCTGGCGTGCCGGCGGCCGAGAATCTCGCGGTGCGCGCCGCGCGCGCGCTGCAGGCCGCCGCCGGCGTGCGCCGCGGCGCGACGCTCGCGATCGAGAAGCGCATCCCGCTCGGCGGCGGGCTCGGCGGCGGCAGCTCGGACGCCGCGACCACGCTCATCGGATTGAACCGGATGTGGGGCACGGAGCTGCCGCCGGAGGAGCTCGCGCGGCTCGCGGTGGAGCTCGGCGCCGACGTGCCGTTCTTCGTCTTCGGCCGCAACGCGTTCGCGGAGGGCATCGGCGAGCGCCTGACCCCGCTCGCGCTGGACCCGGCCTGGTACGTCGTCCTGACCCCCGGAATCGGCGTCTCGACCGCGGCCGTCTTCGCCGCGCCCGAATTGACACGCGATGCGAAACCCATCAAAATTACGGCCTTTTTCAAGGGCTTCGGACGTAACGACCTCGAGCCGGTGGTGTGCGCGAGGTTTCCCGCGGTGGCCGAGCACCTCGCATGGCTGCGCGCCTTCGGCGATGCGCGGATGACCGGCTCGGGATCGAGCGTGTTCGCGGAGTTCGGGTCGGAAGCCGAGGCGCGGGCGGTCGTCGCACGAATTCCCGAGGGCATGCGCGGATTCGCGGTCAGGGGACTCGACCGGCATCCGCTGTTCGAGCCGCGGCAAGCGTCCGACGCCCTGGATTGACGGTTCGCGTTGGGGAGTCGCCAAGTTGGTTAAGGCATCGGATTTTGATTCCGACATGCGTGGGTTCGAATCCTACCTCCCCAGCCATCTCCTGGACTCCTGAGCGTGGCGGCGCCGCCGGTTCGGCGAAAGATGGCAGAGTGCGGGCAGAACGATGGTCGTACGAGCAAGGGGGAGAGTCCCCTTGTGTATTCCCCCAAGCAAAAGCCAGGGGCGAGGCCGTTGATCCCCGCTTGGGCGACCGCGGGCTGCTTGGCATTCGTTGTTTAGTCCCCGTAGGCTCGTTCGGAGGGCCGGCGGCAGCCGCAAGCGGACTTGCGGCTTTTGTTTTTTTGAGCGGGTCGTGCAAGCGGGCCCGCAACGGGTCGCCCGTGGGGGCGGCGGAGCGGCGGAACCGGAGGCGCTGAGATGGCCTACGAGAGCCTGATGGTGTTCACGGGCAACGCGAACCCGTTGCTCGCGCACAACGTCTGCAAGCGCCTGAACATCCCGATCGGCCATGCGGTGGTCGGCAAGTTCTCCGACGGCGAGATCATGGTCGAGATCCTCGAGAACGTGCGCGGCAAGGACTGCTTCGTGCTGCAGCCGACCAGCACCCCGACCAACGACAACCTGATGGAGACGCTGCTGATGATCGACGCGCTGCGGCGCGCTTCGGCCGGACGCATCACCGCGGCGATTCCGTACTTCGGCTACGCCCGCCAGGACCGGCGGCCGCGCTCGGCGCGCGTCGCGATCAGCGCGAAGGTCGTGGCCAACATGCTGGTCGCGGTGGGCGTCGACCGCGTGCTGACGATGGACCTGCACGCGGACCAGATCCAGGGATTCTTCGACGTGCCGGTGGACAACGTGTACGCGGCGCCGGTGCTGCTCGGCGACGTGTGGAAGCACAGCTACGACAACCTGCTGGTCGTGTCGCCCGACGTCGGCGGCGTGGTCCGGGCGCGCGCGCTCGCCAAGCGCCTCGAGTCCGACCTCGCGATCATCGACAAGCGCCGGCCGCGGCCGAACGTCTCGGAGGTGATGAACATCATCGGCGACGTCGACGGCCGCTCCTGCGTCATCATGGACGACATGGTCGACACGGCGAACACGCTGTGCAAGGCCGCCGAGGCGCTGAAGGAGCAGGGCGCGGTCAGGGTGGTGGCCTACTGCACCCACGCCGTGCTTTCGGGCTCCGCGATACAGCGCATCGCCGAGTCGCAGCTCGACGAGGTCGTGGTGACCGACAGCATCCCGCTGCGCGCGGAGGCGCAGGCGTGCAGGAAGATCAGGGTGCTGTCGGTGGCGGGCCTGCTCGCCGAGACCATCCTGCGCATCAGCAACGAGGATTCGGTGTCGTCGCTGTTCATGGAGTGAAGAAAGTGGGCAGTGGACAGTGAGGTTTCGCAACCGCGCGCGCCTGGTCGCGGGCGCGCGCAATCAACTAGGAGCAGTTTATGAAGATCGAAATCGGCGCTGCGAAGCGCGAGGCGCAAGGGACCGGAGCGAGCCGCCGCCTGCGCCGGGCCGGGCGCGTCCCGGGCATCGTCTACGGCGGCGGCGAGACGCCGGTCATGATCGAGCTCGACCACAACGAGCTCTTCCAGGGCCTGCGCAAGGAGGCGTTCCACGCCTCGATCCTGACGCTGAACGTGGACGGCCAGAAGCAGCAGGTGCTGCTGCGCGCCGTGAACATGCACCCGTACAAGGCGCAAGTCCAGCACATCGACTTCCAGCGCGTGCGCGCCGACGAGAAGATCCACATGAAGGTGCCGCTGCATTTCGTCGGCGCCGAGGTCTCGCCCGCGGTGAAGCTCTCCGGCGCGCTGGTGAGCCACGTGATCAGCGAGCTCGACGTCTCCTGCCTGCCGGCGGACCTGCCGGAGTTCATCGAGGTGGATCTCTCCAAGATCGAGCTCGGCGACACGATCCACGTGCGCGACCTGACGCTGCCGAAGGGCGTCGAGGCGGTGCTCTCGCGCGACGAGAACCCGGTCGTGGCGACCACCAGCATACCGAAGGAGATCACCGCCGAGGAGGAGGCCGCCGAGGCCGAAGCGGCGGTGCCGGCCTCCGCGGTGCCGGCCGGCAAGCAGCCCGAGGCGCCTGCCGAGGCCGCCCCGGCCGAGCCGAAGAAGGGCGAGAAGAAGTAGCGCGCTTCCCCAGGGCGGCAGACGGCGCGCGGTGCGCGCCGGCTGCCGCGCCGCGCGCGGCTTCCCGCCGCGGGGGGCCGCAACACACCATGCCGATCAGACTCATCGCCGGGCTGGGCAATCCCGGCCGCAAGTACGAGCGCGACCGCCACAACGCCGGCTTCTGGTTCGTCGAGCGTCTGGCCGAGCGCAGCCGCGTCGCGCTGAGGACCGAGGCGAAGTACCAGGCGGTGGCGGGCCGGCTTGCCGCCGGCTATGGCGACGTCTGGCTCGCGATGCCGCAGACTTTCATGAACGACTCGGGCCGCAGCGTCGTCCAGCTCGCGCGGTTCTACAAGATCGCGCCCGACGAGATCCTGGTCGCGCACGACGAGCTCGATTTCGCGCCCGGCGTCGTCAAGCTGAAGCTGGGCGGCGGCGTGGCCGGGCACAACGGCCTGCGCGACATCCAGGCGAGCCTCGGCACGCAGGGCTTCTGGCGCCTGCGCATCGGCATCGGCCACCCGGGCGACCGCGACGCCGTGGCCGACTACGTCCTGCACCCGCCGCGCCCCGAGGAGCGCAGCGAGATCGACGCCGCGATCGAGCGCGGCCTGGAGGTGATGCCGCTCGTGCTGGCCGACGACCTCGCCGGGGCGATGCACAGGCTGCATTCGAAACCGAAGCCCGCTCCCGGGGCGGGTGAAGACGCAAAAGCGTGAGAACCCGCGGCGTCGGGCCCGTTCACGCATTCACGCGTTCACTCATTCGCACGCTCACGTATCCCAGAATCTGAATGACGCTACGCTGCGGCATCGTCGGCCTGCCGAACGTCGGCAAGTCGACCCTCTTCAACGCGCTCACCAAGGCGGCGATCGCGGCCGAGAACTATCCGTTCTGCACCATCGACCCGAACATCGGGATCGTGGAGGTGCCCGATCCGCGCCTCGCCGAGCTCGCCGCGATCGCACGACCGGAGAAGGTCGTCCCGGCGACGGTCGAGTTCGTCGATATCGCCGGCCTGGTCGCCGGCGCGTCGCGCGGCGAGGGGCTCGGCAACCAGTTCCTGGCCAACATCCGCGAGACCGACGCGATCGCGCACGTCGTGCGCTGCTTCGAGGACCCGAACGTCGTGCACGTCACCGGCAAGGTGGATCCGGTGGCCGACATCGAGACGATCAACACCGAGCTCGCGCTCGCCGATCTCGCCACGGCGGAGAAGCAGCTCGCGAAGCACTCGAAGACGGCGCGCGCCGGCGGCGACAAGGACGCCCAGCGGCTGGTCGCGGTGCTCGAGAAGGTGCTCGCCGTGCTGAACGAGGCGCGGCCGGCCCGCACGGTCGAGCTCGCGAAGGAGGAGCTCGCGGTGCTGCGCCCGCTCTTCCTGCTCACGATGAAGCCGACGATGTATGTGGCGAACGTGAGCGAAGGCGGGTTCGCCGGCAACCCGCTGCTCGCGGCGGTCGAGGCGCTCGCCGCGCGCGAGGGCGCGCCGGTCGTGCCGATCTGCGCCGCGATCGAGGCGCAGCTCGCCGACCTCGACGACGCCGAGAAGCGGGTGTTCCTCGCCGACATGGGGCTCGAGGAGCCGGGCCTGAACCGGCTGATCCGCGCCGGCTACCGGCTGCTCGGGCTGCAGACCTACTTCACCGCCGGCCCGAAGGAGGTGCGCGCCTGGACCGTTCCGGTCGGCGCCACCGCGCCGCAGGCGGCCGGGATCATCCACACCGACTTCGAGCGCGGCTTCATCCGCGCCGAGGTGATCCGGTTCGCCGACTACGTCGCGCACAAGGGCGAGCAGGGCGCGAAGGAGGCCGGGAAGATGCGGGTCGAGGGGAAGGAGTACGTGGTGCAGGACGGGGACGTGATGCACTTCCGCTTCAACGTCTGATATTCCGTCACGCCGGCACGACGGGTCGCCACGGCGGGGCGCCTGAGCGGCGTGACGGAATATCTGCGCGTGTTGGAGCGTCGCGTGCGCGACGCTCGCGGCGGTGGAGCCTATGGTGCGGCGGGGTTCCCGCGTGCGGTTTCCCCAGTCTCCAGCGCAAAGGATCGGGCCTGGCAACGCGGGCTTTCGCCCGGGCGGCGAGCCGATTGCTCAGCGGCGCTTTCGCCGGCGGGAGAGGCCGAGACTCGCGAGGGCGGCCCCGAGAAGCGCAAGAGTGGCAGGCTCCGTAACCGCGACCGGTACGACCCGGAGCCCGTCGAAGAACACGAACGACGTCGCCGCGGGGTTGCCGGTCTGAATGAAATCGAATGCCACGCGCCCGGTGAAACTCGGCAGCGCCGCGGGCAGGTCCTGATCGCTCAGGAAGTCCGGAACCAGGCCCGGAGTCGTTTGGCCCTCGATCCAGAACATTCGAAAATTGATCAAGATGAACTCGCCGACGGTGAAGCCCGCGAGGTTACGCGGGGCAGGGCTGCTCAGCGGAGGGTCGAACGCAAGCTGGAGGAAGTCCACTTTGGTGGACGATCCCGACGGCAGGAACGAGTCGTTCCCGACTATGCCTTGCCCGCCGCTGTCCGAGAACGAAAAGCCTGCCACCGTCCCGGAGAGGTCGCTCAATGTGGTGGTGATTCCACTCACGCTGCTCGGTATCGCGCCCGAATAGAGCGAGGCGCCATCGGCGAGCGTGAGCACGAAGGGAGCCTCCGAGTCGTACACGAAGGTCCCTGACGTTCCGCCGTCGAACAGGCTGGGGGACGGGAACGGGATTGCCGGACCGGACGGCCCGCCGAACGCCGCTGCATCCGTGGTAAACCGGTACTTCACCGGCGCGGCATCGGCGGAGCCGGCGAGCGCGATCATCGTGACGAATGCAGCCGTAGCGCCGAACCGGGCGATTCTCGCGGCAACCATGTTGTCATCCCTTTCGCTGGGAGAATCCACTACGCATCTCGCTGACGGAGCGAGAGTGAATAGCCCGGAGCGCCGGGAAGATCGGCGTGGGACGAGGGCACCTCCGCAGGGCCGGAACCTGCCGGACCGGTACGACCGCAAGTGGGTGTGGGGGCGCGCTCGATCCCCCGGGCGAAATGTCTAGACGCCTCTTCTCATCGCGCTCTCCCCGAAAAGAGAAGTGCTCCCGGCACCAGCGCGCCCCTTCTTCGAGGGCTGACGGAATTCGCAAGCATAATCCGCTCCTGCGGCCGTGCACGCCGTCGAAACAGGAAGATGCAAACCGCGCGTTACTGCCCTTGCGGGACGGTGTAAAGCACGCCGACGCCGCGCGCGGGCGTCGCCAGTGCGCAGTGGCAGTCAGCCGGCGCCGGGCGCGTCCAGCGGAATGCCGAGCAGCTTGCGCTGGGCCTGGTCGGAGGGCTTGCGGAAGGCGACGGCGCGCACCTCGTAGTCGCCGAGCGGCGGCGCCATCCAGATCTCGCCGAAGCCGGCGCGTTGCAGCGTCGCATCCAGCGAGGCGGCGGTGAAGCCCGTCTTGTGCGCGAAGAAGTCGCGGCCGCTGCGCTCGATCTCGGGTCCGAAGCCGTAGACGATGTCGAGCGCCGAGACCGGGCCGGCCGGCGACCGGTACAACTCGGTCTCCAGGTCCACGCCGTCTTCGACGATCTTGCGGAACACCGCCGCGAGATCGGGCACCCGGATCTCGGCAAAGCCGTCCGGCTTGAGCACGTGCAGAAAGCCGGCCAGCACGCGCGGGACGTCGTGGCGATAGTAGTGCTCGAGGTTGTGCGAGCAGTACACCGCGTCGAACTGCGCCGGCGGGAGCGTCTGCAGCGTGCGCGCATCGCACACGACGTCCGCGCCGCGCGTCGCGTCGATGTCGAGCACCAGATGGCGCCAGCCGTCGTAGTGCGGCGGGATGGCGACCTTCCTGCTGCTGCCGCCGACGTTCAGCACGGCCGGGGCATCCGGCCGCGCCTGCGCGGCGCCCTGCGTCGCCGCCTTTCCGCTGCCGAACAGGCGGCCGAGCATCCGCGCGACCGGCGCGCCGCGCCTCAGATGCCCATGCAGACGTACTTGACCTCGAGGAACTCCTCGATGCCGTACTTGCTGCCCTCGCGGCCGATGCCCGACTGCTTGACGCCGCCGAAGGGCGACACCTCGTTGGAGATGATGCCGGTGTTGATGCCGACGATGCCCGACTCCAGCCCCTCGCCCACGCGCCAGATGCGGCCGATGTCACGCGCGTAGAAATAGCTGGCCAGGCCGAACTCGGTGTCGTTCGCCATCGCCACCCCTTCCTCTTCCGTCTTGAAGCGGAACAGCGGCGCGACCGGTCCGAAGGTTTCCTCCCGCGTCACCTTCATGGAGGTGTTCACGCCGGTCAGCAGCGTCGGTTCGAAGAACAGGCCGCCGAGCGTGTGGCGCTTGCCGCCGGCAGCGACCTTCGCGCCCTTGGCCACCGCGTCCTGGATGTGCTCCTCGACCTTGGCCACGGCGTTCTCGTCGATCAGCGGGCCGACGTTCACGCCGGCCTGGGTGCCGGGACCGACCTTCAGCGCCTTGACCTTGTCCGCCAGCTTGGCGGCGAAGGCGTCGTAGACGCGGTCCTGCACCAGGATGCGATTGGCGCACACACAGGTCTGACCGGCGTTGCGATACTTGGACATCATCGCGCCCTCGACCGCGGCGTCGAGATCGGCATCGTCGAACACCAGGAAGGGTGCGTTGCCGCCCAGCTCCATCGACATCTTCTTCACCGTGGCCGCGCCCTGCGCCATCAGCACGCGCCCGACCTCGGTGGAGCCGGTGAAGGTGATCTTGCGCACGGTG
>JAHDYJ010000227.1 GCA_023383795.1 Burkholderiales bacterium
CGACGAGGTCTGGGCTGTACGCGCGGTCGCGGGCGAGCGCGAGATGGTGGCAGAGCTGGCGGTAGGCGCGCGGCACTTCCGCGTCGGCGAGGCCGGCGGGCTCCGCGGGCGCGGCGCGCCCGCCGCCGGCGCGCTTCGGCTTGCGCCGGGCGTCGAGCCAGCGTTCGAACCGCGACCATGCCTCGGCGTGGCGCTCCTCGAAGGCCGCCTGCCTCATCGGCGCCCGACCAGGAAGTTGGCGACGCGGACCAGGCGCTCGGCCGCGCCGGCGCCGGCGCCGACGAGCGGGCGCGTGAGCGCGGCGAGCTCCTCGGCGCGCTCGGCGGTGAGGCCGGGCACGCGCTCGGCGAAGTCGAGGATCGCCCGCTGCTCCGGCACCGAGAGCGTCTGCGCCGGCGCGAGCGGCGCCGCGGGCGGGATCATGAAGCCGCGCGGGGCCGCCTCGCGATAGACCACCAGCGTGTTCGCGGCGAGGTCGCCGAGCCGCTTGAAGTCGCGGTTCAGGAGCATCGTCGCGAGGCCGAAGCCGTAGCAGAACGGCAGGAAGTCCACCGCGCGCAGCAGGTTGCGCGCGAGCGCCGCCGGCCAGCGCACCGGCGTGCCGTCGTCGTTCAGCACCGCGATGCCGAGCGAGCGCTTGCCCGGCGTCTGCCCGTTCCAGTACACCTCGCACCACGCCGGGAACAGCCACTCGAGGAAGAACCACGCGAGCAGGACGCCGGCCCAGCCGACGCGGCCGAGCGGCGCGAGCACGATCATCAGGACGATCAGGAGCGCGGCGCGGATCAGGAAATCGAGCAGCCACGCCAGCGCGCGCGGCACCGGACCGGCGAGGCGCAGCGTGAGCTCGATGCCCTCGGGGGTCGCGATGCGGCGCGCGGTGTCGAGCAAGGTGCGACGGCTGGTGACGCGCCGGTGGACGGCGGCTAACGCACGAAGAATATGTCGCGGTAGGCGGCGTAGACCGAGCCGATCAGCACCGGCGCGAGCACGAGCCAGCCGAGGCCGAACGGTATCGAGGCGACGATCGCGAGCACGAACATGATTACGCCGTACACGATGAACGTCAGGATGTTCTTCAGGCAGGCGAAGAAGCTCGTCTTCAGCGCGGCGACGACGTCCATGTCCTGCAGCGAGACCAGCGCCGGCGCGAACCACATCGCCATGTAGATCGGCAGGGCGAGCGCGAGGCCGATCAGCACCGCGAGCAGGATCAGCATGACGTTCCCGGCGCCCGGATCGCCGCCGCCGGCGGCGGCCGCGAAGACGCTGCCGCCCACCATGACGAACATCACCGCGAACACGATCACGAAGGCGATCAGGCTGAATACGCCGATCAGCACGAGCTTGCCGGTGTTCCCGCGGAAGCCGGCGAAGAGGTGCCCGACCTCGAGCGGCTCGCCCTGCTCGAGCGCGCGGCAGCCGATCATCAGCCCGCCGACGAACACCGGGCCGAGCAGCGTCATCGCGATCGGGCCGACGATCGGGATGATCTGGATCAGGAGCCCGAGCACGAAGAAGATCACGACGATCAGGATCCAGATGCCGGGGTTCTGCTTGAAGAGGGCCCACCCGCCGGTGATCCAGCTCCACCCGTTGCCGGCGGGCTGCGCCTGCCCCTCCGGGACGAATTCGCCCTCGAGCTCCGCGCCCGGCGCGTCCGCGACCGGGGCCCTGGGTGCTGCGTACGGATCGGTTGCCATGATCGACTCCCCTTACGTTCTTGTCCGCGCCGGGAGGCGCCCGGACGGGCGCCGAGCCGGTGCCGGCACGGTTGCGGCGTAGGGTAGTGGACGGGTCCGCCGCTAGCAAGCGCGGCGAGGCGGCAAAAGCGGAGCGTTTCGCACGTCGCGCGAAAGGCGCCCCGCCGCCGGTCCGCCCGCGCCGGCTTCGTGGTAAAACCGCGGCTTTCGAGCGGGCCGGCGCGCGCCGGCCGCGCGCGCGACATGAGACCACGCGACTTCGGGCTCCTCCTTCTGCTTGCGGCGCGGGCGGCGACCG
>JAHDYJ010000109.1 GCA_023383795.1 Burkholderiales bacterium
CTGCCCTCGGACTGCCACGACGGCTGGCTCGGATCGTAGACGCCGCTGCGCGCGGGCTCGAGGATGATGGTCTCCTCCGAGATCGTCGGGCTCACCGGCTCGTCGTACGCCTGGAGGATCGCGTCCTTGAGCTCGGCGGCGCTCCGGTAGCGGTCCTCGGGCCGCTTCGCGATCGCGTGCGCGACCACCGGGTCGTAGCGTTCCCAGTCGCGTCCCGGCGCCGCCGCCGAGGGCGGCGGCGGGTCGTCGTAGCACACGCGGTACATCAGCTGCTCGGGGCCGCCGGTGAACGGCCGCACGCCGGTGAGCAGCTGGTAGAGCACGACGCCGGCCGCGAAGATGTCCGCGCGCCAGTCGACCGCCTCGCCCTTGTACTGCTCCGGCGCCATGTATCCCGGCGAGCCCATCACCGCGCCGGTCTGCGTGAGCGCCGACGAATCGATGCGCGCGATGCCGAAATCGGCGACCTTGAGGCGGCCGCTGGTCATGATGATGATGTTCGCCGGCTTGATGTCCCGGTGCCAGACGCCGGCCTCGTGCGCGTGCTGGAGCGCGTCGAGGAGCTGCGCCATCAGGCTGACGATGTCGCGCTCCTCCATGCGCGCCTCGCGGTTGAAGTACGCGCGCAGGCTCGCGCCCTGCACGAACTCCATCGCGATGTAGGCGAGGTCGTCGGCCTCGCCGTAGTCGTACACCGCGACGATGCCGGGGTGCGCGAGGCGCCCGGCCGCGCGCGCCTCGTTCTTGAAGCGCGCCATCATCATGCCGGCGCGGTCGTCGTCCTCGATCAGCTCCTTGCGGATCGTCTTGATCGCGACCGTGCGCTGGATGTCCGGGTCGAACGCCTTGTACACGATCCCCATCGCGCCCTTGCCGAGCACTTCGGTGATCCGGTACTTGCCCAGGTGTTCGGGGTGGCTCATCGGGATGCTCCGGGCGCGGCGGCGACCGCCGTTCCCCGGTTGGAAGACCGGAATTATGGGCGGCGCCCGCGGCGGGGGGCAAGTGAAGGGGTCCGGCCGGTGCGCGCGCCGCCGCGGTGCGCGAGAATGGCGCCCTGGACGACGGGAGCTCGACATGACCATCAAGCACATCGGCGTCGTGGGCGCCGGAACCATGGGCAACGGCATCGCGCAGGCATACGCGGCGAAAGGATTCTCGGTCACGATGACCGACGTGGCCGAAGCCGCGCTCGAGCGCGGGCTCGCGACGATCGACGCCAGCCTCGAGCGGCTGGTGAAGAAGGAGAAGCTGGCGGCGGCCGACAAGGCGGCGGCGCTCGGGCGGATCAAGGCCTCGACCCGGCTCGCCGACCTCGCGGAGGTCGAGCTCGTCATCGAGGCGGCGACCGAGAACCTCGAGCTCAAGCTCGGCGTCTTTGCCGAGCTCGACCGCACCGTCCCGCCCGGCACGATCGTCGCGAGCAACACCTCCTCGATCTCGATCACGCGGCTCGCGGCCGCGACCAAGCGGCCCGACCGGGTGATCGGCATGCACTTCTTCAATCCGGTCCCGGTGATGCAGCTGGTCGAGCTCATCCGCGGACTGCAGACTTCCGACGACACGTACGCCCGGGTCGAGGCGTCGGCGAAGGCGATCGGCAAGGCGCCGATCCGGGTGCGGAACAGCCCCGGCTTCGTCGTGAACCGGATGCTCTGTCCGATGATCAACGAGGCGGTGTTCGCGCTCGCCGAGGGCCTCGCGACCGCCGAGGAGATCGACCACGCCATGAAGCTCGGCGCGAACCATCCGATCGGGCCGCTCGCGCTGTGCGACCTGATCGGCCTCGACGTCGAGCTCGCGGTGCTGAACGTCCTGTACGAAGGGTTCAAGGACCCGAAGTACCGGCCGGCGCCGCTGCTGGTCGAGATGGTCGAGGCGGGCTACCTGGGGCGCAAGACCGGGCGCGGGTTCTTCACCTACGGCTGACGCGGCGCCGCGCGGCCCGGTCGCGCGGTTCTTCCGGCGCGTTCCTAGGCAAGGCGGCGCATCCTCGGGCACAATCCCCTCCCCGACCGCCCGCGAGAGGCGGCGGGCCGCAGGACCGTTCGCGGCGGGACCGACCCGCCGCTTTCGTCGAGGACCCACAGGGATTGGAGGGCGTATGGCCGAAACGCTCGACACGTTTCCGCGCCTGCTGATGCATCACGCCAAGGTCCGTCCGGACCGGCCGGCGATGCGCGAGAAGGCGCTCGGCATCTGGCAGACCTGGACCTGGCGCGAGATCGCCGAGGAGGTGCGGCTGGTCGCCTGCGGCCTCGCGGCCGAGGGGCTCACCCGGGGCCAGCACCTGGCGCTGGTCGGCGAGAACCGCCCGCGCCTCTATTTCGCGATGGCCGCCGCGCAGTCGCTCGGCGCGATCCCGGTGCCGCTCTACCAGGACGCGGTCGCGCAGGAGATGGTGTACGTGCTGCGCGACGCCGAGGTCACGCACGCGATCACCGAGGACCAGGAGCAGGTCGACAAGCTGCTCGAGATCCTGCCCGAGTGCCCGAAGCTCGCGCACATCTACTACGACGATCCGCGCGGCCTGCGCAGCTACGCCCAGCCGCAGCTCGCGAGCTACGAGCGGCTGCTCGAGCGCGGGCGCGACTACGGCGCCGAGCATCCGGGGTTCTTCGAGGCCGAGGTCGCGAAGGGCGCCGCCGAGGACACCGCGGCGATGCACTACACCTCGGGCACCACCGCGCACCCGAAGGGCGTGGTGCTCACCTACCGCAACCTGATCGAGTGCGGCCGCAACGCGGCGCAGATGGAGGGGCTCACCGACCGCGAGGACGTGCTCGCGTACCTGCCGCTCGCCTGGATCGGCCAGAACATCTTCTCCTACACCCAGTGGCTGGTGGCGGGGTTCTGCGTGAACTGCCCCGAGTCGCCCGAGACGGTCATGACCGACCTGCGCGAGATCGCGCCGACCTACTACTTCGCGCCGCCGCGGGTGCTCGAGGCGCTGCTCACCCAGGTCACGATCCGCATGGAGGACGCCGCGCGCATCAAACGCTGGATGTACGGCTACTTCATGGGGGTCGCGCGCCGGGTCGGCGGGCGCATCCTCGACGGCAAGCCGGTGGGCGTCGCCGACCGCCTGCTCTACTGGCTCGGCGATCTCCTCGTCTACGGGCCGCTGCGCAACGTGCTCGGCATGAGCCGCGTACGCGTCGCCTACACTGCCGGCGAGGCGATCGGTCCGGACCTGTTCACGTTCTACCGCTCGATCGGCATCAACATGAAGCAGCTGTACGGCTCGACCGAGACCTCGGTCTTCGTGTGCATCCAGCCGAACGGCCAGATCAAGCCCGACACGGTCGGACCGCCCGCACCGGGCGTCGAGGTGAAAGTGACCGACGTCGGGGAGATCCTGATCCGCAGCCCGGGGCTGTTCCGCGAGTACTACAAGAATCCGCAGGCCACCGCCGAGGCGAAGACGCCCGACGGCTGGTTCCGCACCGGCGACGCCGGCTACTTCGACCAGGACGGGCACCTGAAGATCCTCGACCGCGCGAAGGACGTCGGCAAGCTCGTGGACGGCACGCTGTTCGCGCCGAAGTACCTCGAGAACAAGCTCAAGTTCTTCCCGTACGTGAAGGAGGCGGTCGCGTTCGGCGACGGCCGCGCGATGGTCTGCTGCATGATCAACATCGACTTCGAGGCGGTGGGCAACTGGGCCGAGCGGCGCAACCTCGCCTACTCCGGCTACGCCGACCTCGCGTCCAGGCCGGAGGTCTACGGCCTGGTGCGCGACTGCGTCGAGAAGGTGAACGCCGACCTCGCCGCCGACCCGAAGCTCGCCAACTCCCAGATCCACCGCTTCCTGATCCTGCACAAGGAGCTCGACGCCGACGACGAGGAGCTCACCCGCACCCGCAAGGTCCGGCGCGGCTTCATCGGGGACAAGTTCGGCGTGCTCGTGGAGGCGCTCTACTCCGGGCGCAAGGAGCAGTTCATCGAGACCAAGGTGCGCTTCGAGGACGGACGCACCGGATCGATCAGCGCGACGCTGCGCATCGAGGACGCGAAGACCTTCGCGCCGGCGGCGGCGAAGCGGGCCGCCTGAGGAGGCCCGCGGCGTGCGCGCGGACGCGACGGCGCAGCAGGGCGCGGGCGGCGGGACGGCCCCGGCGACGGGCGCCGCCCGCGCCGTCGGCGCGCCGATCCTCGTCGTCGAGGGCGTCTCGCTCGCCTTCGGCGGCGTGAAGGCGCTGCAGGGCGTCTCGTTCGACGTCCGCGAGCACGAGATCCGCGCGATCATCGGCCCGAACGGCGCCGGCAAGAGCTCGATGCTGAACGTGATCAACGGCGTGTACCACCCGCAGGAGGGCACGATCACCTTCAAGGGGCGCTCGCGGCACGACATGGTCGTGCACGAGGCGGCCGCGCAGGGCATCGGCCGCACGTTCCAGAACATCGCGCTCTTCCGCGGCATGACGGTGCTCGACAACATCATGACCGGCCGCAACCTGAAGATCCGCTCGACCTTCCTCGAGCAGGCGCTCTGGATCGGGCGCGCCAAGCGCGAGGAGCTCGAGCATCGGCGCAAGGTCGAGGAGATCATCGATTTCCTCGAGATCCAGCACATCCGCAAGACCCCGGTCGGGCGGCTGCCCTACGGGCTGCAGAAGCGGGTCGAGCTCGCCCGCGCGCTCGCGATGGAGCCCGAGCTGCTCCTGCTCGACGAGCCGATGGCGGGCATGAACCTCGAGGAGAAGCAGGACATGTGCCGCTTCGTCCTCGACGTGAACGAGCAGTTCGGCACCACGATCGTGCTGATCGAGCACGACATGGGCGTGGTGATGGACATCTCGGACCGGGTGGTGGTGCTCGACTACGGCCGCAAGATCGCCGACGGCACGCCCGACGAGGTGCGCGCGAACCAGGCCGTGATCGACGCCTATCTCGGCGTCGCCCACTGAGACGGAACAGGACGGCGGAGAACGCGCGATGGCGGGGCCGGTCAGTTTCTTCTTCGAGGTGCTGTTCAGCGGCCTGCTCGCCGGGGTGATGTACTCGCTGGTGGCGCTCGGCTTCGTGCTGATCTACAAGGCCTCCGGCGTGTTCAACTTCGCCCAGGGCGCGATGGTGTTCTTCGCCGCGCTCACCTTCGTGTCGCTGGTCGAGCGCGGGGTGAACTTCTGGCTCGCGATGGCGATCACGCTCGCGGTGATGATCCTGCTCGGCATCCTGACCGAGCGCGTGGTGCTGCGGCCGCTCATCAACCAGCCGCCGATCACGCTCTTCATGGCGACGATCGGGCTCACGTTCTTCCTCGAGGGGCTCTCGCAGGGGATCTGGGGCGCGCAGCCGCACGGGCTGGACATCGGCATCCGCGACGAGCCGATGGAATGGCTGGCCGATCGCACCGGCATGTTCCTGAGCCAGTTCGACCTGTTCGCGTCGGGGATCGCGGCGGTGCTGGTCACCGTGCTCGCGCTCTTCTTCCAGCGCACGCGCATCGGGCGCGCGCTGCGCGCGGTCGCCGACGACCACCAGGCCGCGCTCGCGGTCGGCATCCCGCTCAAGCACATCTGGGCAATCGTCTGGGCGGTCGCCGGCTTCGTCGCGCTGGTGGCCGGGCTGCTGTGGGGCGCCCGCACCGGCGTCCAGTACGCGCTCACCTTCGTCGCGCTCAAGGCGCTGCCGGTGCTGATCCTCGGCGGCTTCGAGTCGATCGCGGGCGCGATCGTCGGCGGCCTGATCATCGGCGCGAGCGAGAAGCTCGCCGAGGTCTATCTGGGCCCGTACGTGGGCGGCGGCATCGAGTCGTGGTTCCCGTACGTGCTCGCGCTCGCGTTCCTGCTGTTCCGGCCCGAGGGCCTGTTCGGCGAGAAGCACATCGACCGGGTATAGACACACGCTCCAGGACGGGTCCAGACCATGCTCTACCGCGAAGCCGGACAGTTCCGCGCCACCTACGCCGAGGACCAGCAGATCTTCCCGCTCCGGCAGGACCGCATCGGCGTCGCCGCGCTCCTGGTCTTCGCCTTCGTCGTGATCCCGCTGGTGGGCGACCAGTACTGGCTGAGCGCGATCCTCACGCCGTTCCTGATCTTCGCGCTCGCCGCGCTGGGGCTGAACATCCTCACCGGCTACGCCGGTCAGCTCTCGCTCGGCACCGCCGCGTTCATGGCGGTCGGCGCCTTCGCCACCTACAACTTCGTGCTGCGCGTGCCGGGCATCCCGATCCTGGTGGCCTTCGTGCTCGCCGGGATCTGCGCCGCGCTGGTCGGCATCGCGTTCGGCCTGCCCAGCCTGCGGATCAAGGGGTTCTACCTGGCGGTGGCGACGCTCGCCGCGCAGTTCTTCGTGCTGTGGGCGATCCAGCGCATCGGCTGGATCACCAACTACAGCGCCTCGGGCGTGATCACCGCGCAGAACTACTCGATCCTCGGGATACCGATCGACACGCCGGTCTCCAAGTACGTGCTCACGCTCTCGATCGTGACGGTGCTCGCGCTGCTGGCGAAGAACCTGGCGCGCAGCGAGACCGGGCGCGCGTTCATGGCGGTGCGCGACATGGACGTGGCGGCCTCGGTGATCGGCATCCCGCTGATGCGGACGAAGCTCCTCGCGTTCGCGATCAGCTCGTTCTACTGCGGGGTGGCCGGCGCGCTCTACGCCTACACCTACCTCGGCACGGTGGAGCCCGAGGCGTTCAACCTCGACCTCTCGTTCAGGATCCTGTTCATGATCATCATCGGCGGGGTGGGCTCGGTGCTCGGCTCGTTCCTGGGCGCGGCGTTCATCGTGCTGCTGCCGATCGTGCTGAACTACGTGGTCCCGCCGGTCTCGGAGGCGACCGGCATCGAGATCTCGCACGCGATCATCTCCAACCTGGAGCTGATGATCTTCGGCGGCCTGATCATCTTTTTCCTGATCGTGGAGCCGCACGGCCTCGCCCGGCTGTGGCAGATCGGCAAGGAGAAGCTGCGCCTCTGGCCGTTCCCGCACTAGCGGCGGCAGGGCGGGCGGGTTGGACATCCCGGAATTTTGGTCTACCATAACCCGTTCACATTTCTGGCATTTCGCGGAAATGGCCACCACGAGGAGGAAATCATGAGACCAAGCAAGTACCTAGCTGCCGGCGTGGCGCTTGCCGCGGCCCTGGTGGCGGGCGGTGCGCTCGCCCAGGCCAAGGAGCAGTTCGTTCCGGCCAACGGCTACTGGGTCGGCCCGTATGCGCCGGGCGGCTCGGGCTTCTTCGGGGGCATGCTCGACTACTTCCTGCTCCTGAACGAGCGCGACGGCGGCATCAACGGCGTCAAGCTGACCTGGGAGAAGTGCGAGACCGAGTACAACAACGCGCGCGGAGTCGAGTGCTACGAGCGCAGCAAGAACAAGGGGCCCACCGGCGCCACGGTCGTGCACCCGCTCTCGACCGGCATCACCTACTCGCTGATCGACAAGGCAAGCGCCGACAAGATCCCGCTCATCTCGATGGGCTACGGCCGTACCGACGCCGCCGACGGTCGGGTCTTCCCGTACGTCTTCCCGCTGATCACCACCTACTGGTCGCAGAACACCGCCAAGATCAAGTTCATCGGCATGCGCGAAGGCGGGATGGACAAGCTGAAGGGCAAGAAGATCGTGAACCTCTATCACGACTCGGCCTACGGCAAGGAGACCATCCCGGTCCTCGACGTCCAGGCGAAGAAGTACGGCTTCCAGGTCACCCACATCCCGGTGCCGCACCCGGGCAACGAGCAGCAGTCGCAGTGGCTGCAGATCCGCCAGATCCGGCCCGACTGGGTGATCCTGCGCGGCTGGGGGGTGATGAACCCGACCGCGATCAAGGCGGCGCAGCGGGTCGGCTTCCCGCGCAACAAGATGCTGGGCGTGTGGTGGTCGGGCGCCGAGGAGGACGTCATCCCGGCCGGCGACGCCGCCAAGGGCTACATCGCCGCGGGCTTCAACCTGCCCGGCACCAGCTTCCCGGTGGTGCAGGGGATCCTCAAGGAGGTCTACGGCAAGGGCAAGGGCGAGATGGAGGACCGCTCGCGCATCGGCTCCATCTACTACACCCGCGGGCTCGTCGCGGGCATCGTGACCGCCGAGGCGATCCGCACCGCGCAGGAGCGGTTCGGCAAGGGCAAGCCGATCACCGGCGAGCAGATGCGCTGGGGCATCGAGAACCTCAACATCGACGAGAAGCGGCTGAAGGAGCTCGGCGCGGTCGGGCTGATGCAGCCGCTCAAGGTCTCGTGCATGGACCACGAGGGCGGCGGCGCGGTGAAGTTCCTGCAGTGGGACGGCGCGAAGTGGAACGTGATCACCGACTGGATCGCCTCCGACCAGTCGATCGTGCGCCCGATGATCGAGGAATCCGCGGCGAAGTACGCCAAGGAAAAAGGCATCACCCCGCGCGACTGCAAGAGCTAGCGTGAGGCGCGGGCCGCCGGGCGCGTTCGGCGCGCCCGGCGCCGCGAGAGTCCTGTGCCGGCCGGCTCGAGCGAGCCGGCCTGCGCGGCAGCTCTCGCCGCCGCGGGCGCTGCGCGCGCCGCGGCGCCGGCCCGCGATACGCGCCGCCCACCGCCCAGCCACCTTTGCACCCCCCATGTCGGCAGTGATCACCCCCCAGCCCGCGGTCCAGGCGTACCTGACGGTCAACAACGTCGAGGTCATCTACGACCACGTGATCCTCGTCCTGAAGGGCGTCTCGCTCCAGGTGCAGAAGGGCCAGATCGTGGCGCTGCTCGGCGCGAACGGCGCCGGCAAGACCACCACGCTGAAGGCGATCTCCAACCTGCTGCGCGCCGAGCGCGGCGAGGTGACCAAGGGCTCGATCGAGTTCGACGGCAGGCGCGTCGACCAGCTCACGCCGAACGAGCTCGTGCGGCTGGGCGTGTGCCAGGTGATGGAGGGGCGCCACTGCTTCCAGCACCTGACCGTCGAGGAGAACCTGCTCACCGGCGCGTTCACCCGCAGCGTCGGGCGGGCCGAGCTGCGCCGCGACCTCGAGCTCGTCTACGAGTACTTCCCGCGGCTGAAGGAGCGGCGCGGGTCGCTCGCCGGCTACACCTCCGGCGGCGAGCAGCAGATGACCGCGATCGGCCGCGCGCTGATGGCGCACCCGAAGATGATCCTGCTCGACGAGCCTTCGATGGGCCTCGCGCCCCAGCTGGTCGAGGAGATCTTCGGCATCGTGAAGAGCCTGAACGAGAAGGAGGGCGTCTCGATCCTGCTGGCCGAGCAGAACACCAACATCGCGCTGCGCTTCGCCGACTACGGCTACATCCTGGAGAACGGGCGCGTGGTGATGGACGGCGCCGCGGCCAGCCTCGCGCAGAACGAGGACGTGAAGGAGTTCTACCTCGGGCTCTCTGCGGGCGGACGCAAGAGCTTCCGCGACACCAAGTTCTACCGGCGGCGCAAGCGCTGGCTCTCCTGACGGCGAACGCGGGAAGTCGTGAACGGCGAATACGTGAAACACGCCTGAGCCCGCACACGCCTCCACGTCTTCGCGTCTTCACATGGAATACTTCGACCCGCTCGAGACGCGCGATCCGGAGGAGCGCGAGCACGCGCTGTTCGCGGCGCTGCCGGCGCAGCTCGAGCACGCGGTCGGCGGCGCGCCCGGCTTCGCGCGCATCCTCGCCGGCGTCGATCCGCGCGAGGTTGCGAGCCGCGCCGCGCTCGCGCACCTGCCGGTCACGCGCAAGTCCGACCTGAAGGAGCTCCAGCGGGCCGACCCGCCGCTCGGCGGCCTGAACGCCACCCCGGTGCCGAAGCTCGCGAAGCTCTTCGTCTCGCCGGGCCCGATCTACGATCCCGAGGGGCATGCGCGCGACTGGTGGCGTCTCGCGCGCGGGCTGTTCGCCGCCGGCTTCCGCGCCGGCGATCTCGTCGTCAACACGTTCGCCTACCACTTCACGCCCGCCGGCTCGATGCTCGAGTCCGGCGCGCTCGCGCTCGGCTGCACCGTGGTGCCGACCGGCGTCGGCCAGACCGAGATGCAGGTGGCGGCGCTCGCCGACCTCGGCGTCGCCGGCTACATGGGCACGCCCTCGTTCCTGAAGGTCATCGTCGAGAAGGCCGACGAGCTCGGGGCCGACGTCTCCCGCATGAGGAAGGCGATGGTCGGCGCCGAGTACCTGCCGCCGGCGCTGCGCGAGGCGATGCGCGCGCGCGGCATGAGCGTGCTGCAGATGTACGCCACCGCCGACCTCGGGCTGATCGCCTACGAGTCGGTGATGCCCGACGGCGCCGTGAATCCCGGCATGATCGCCGACGAGTCGATCATCGTCGAAATCGTGCGGCCCGGCACCGGCGACCCGGTGCCCGAGGGCGAGGTCGGCGAAGTGGTGGTGACGACGTTCAACCCGGACTATCCGCTGATCCGCTTCGGCACCGGCGACCTCTCCGCCGTGCTGCCCGGGCGCAGCCCGTGCGGGCGCACCAACGTCCGGATCAAGGGCTGGATGGGGCGCGCGGACCAGGCGACCAAGGTGAAGGGCATGTTCGTGCAGCCCTCGCAGGTGGCCGAGATGCTCCGGCGTCATGGCGAGGTGGCGAAGGCGCGGCTCGTGGTCGACAATGCCGGCGGCCAGGACCGCATGACGCTGCGCTGCGAGGTCGCCGGCGGCGGCGACGCGCTCGCCCGCGCGATCGTCGAGACGATCCGCGACGTCACCAAGCTGCGCGGCGAGGTCGAGCTCGTCGCGCCGGGCACGCTGCCGAACGACGGCAAGGTGATCGAGGACGCGCGCAAGTACGAGTAGGCGGGCTGGCCGACGCCGGCAGGGCGGGACACGCGGAGTGCGCTCGAAGGATGACAACCGTCGCAATGGAGGGGATCTGCAAGGGCTGGGTGGGAAGGGAAGGGTCCCCACCCTTCCCTCAGGCCCCTTGTTCGTTCGGGGATATGCAAGGCGGGGAATCCCCCTTGCTCGTACGGCTCCTCTCGCACGCAGTAGCATGGCCTCGATCCGGAGACCCGCAATGATGGTGCTGCCTTTCCTGCTGCTGGTCGTCGCGGCGCTGCTCGCGACGCTCGGCCTGCGCCGCGCGTCGATCGGCGTGTGGTTCCTCGCGATGGCGGGGCTGATCTACATGCTCAGCCTGCGCGCCGGCGACTTCTCCAACCTGACGCTCTAGCCCCCGACGCCGTGGCCGCCATCGCACGCATCATCAGCTTCCTCGCGCTGTTCGCGACCTGCGCCGTGCTGCTGTTCGTCCTGTACTGGCAGCTCGTCGGCGGGGAGGTCCCCGGCTCGCTCGCGCTGATGCAGCGGATCGCGCTCGTCGGCATCGGGCTCGGCTTCCTGCTGAACGTGCGCTTCGGCGGGTCCGAGTCGCACTTCGGCGTCGTGATCGTGAGCGCCGCGGTCGGGCTCGTGATCGCGGCGCGCCAGATGCTCGCCTACGCCGCGACGAGCGGCGCCGCGGCCGGCCCGCAGATGTTCGAGTGGCACTTCTACACCTGGTCGCTCGTCGGCTTCTTCGCGGCGATCCTGCTCGCCGGGGCGATGCTGTTCATCGAGGGCCAGTTCGTCGAGGGCGTGCGCGACACGCGCCCGAGCGGCGCCGCCCAGGCGTCCGGCTGGCTGTTCGTGCTGGTGACCCTCGCGCACGTCGTCTCCGCGCTCCTGCAGTGCGGCTTCGAGGCATGCTTCGACACGTCTTCGGGCTACGAGCTGTTGCGCAGGTGACGCGGGTCTGGCTGCTCGTGCTGGCGGTGTGCGCGGGCGGCGGCGCGCTCGCGCAGGCGGGCGCGCGCCAGCCGACGCAGGCGCCCGGCGAGGAAGTCCCCTACGTGCCGACGCCGCAGAACGTGGTCGAGGCGATGCTCAAGCTCGCCGAGGTGCGGCCCGGGGACTTCGTCATCGACCTCGGCTCGGGCGACGGGCGCATCGTGATCACCGCGGCACGCCAGTTCGGCGCCGAGGGGCTCGGCATCGAGTACGACGCGAGCCTGGTGCGCGCGGCCACCGAGGCGGCGGCCCGCGCCGGCGTTTCCGAGCGCGCGACCTTCCGCAAGCAGGATTTCTTCGAGACCGAGCTCTCGCAGGCGACCGTGCTGACGCTCTACCTGCTGCCGGAGTACAACCTCGCGCTGCGCCCGCGCATCCTCGAGGAGCTGCGCCCCGGCGCGCGCGTCGTTTCGCACGACTGGGACATGGGCGACTGGGAGCCCGACGAGAAGGTCACGGTGCCCGCGCCAGAGAAGACGCTCGGCGGCACCCAGACCAGCACGCTCTACCTCTGGCGCGTGCCGGCGCAGGTCGCCGGCAACTGGCGCGCGCGGCTCGGTGCGGGCGGCGAGCTCGAGCTCGATCTCGAGCAGCGGTTCCAGCGGGTCGGCGGCACGGTGCGCTATCGCCAGGTCGAGTGCCCGATCGAGGCGGCGACGCTGGTCGGCGACCAGTTCGCGCTGCGCGCCTGCGAGGGGCGCAACCGCCTCGCGCTCGCCGGCAAGGTGCACCGCGACCGGATCGTCGGCACGGTCTCGCGCGGCGGGGCGCCGCCCACCCAGTTCCGCGCGGTGCGCCCGCGCGAGAGCCCGTTCCCGGCGCTCCGGTGACGCTTCCCGGTCCCGGCTTTCCACCGCCTGCCTCACCCTCCCCCTTCCAGGGAGAGGAAGGGGCGGGAGTGGACCCGTCGCAGACCTTCTGATCGCATGAGCCTGTTCCACGCCATCAGCCTGGTGATCGCGCTGGTGGCGCTGTTCGGCTATCTCAATCAGCGATTCGTTCGCCTGCCCGAAACCGTCGGCATCACCGCGATCGGCCTCGTCGCGGCGGTTGCAGTGACAACCTACGGCGCATACGACCCGGCGGTCGTAGGGTGGGCGGAACGCACGGTCGAGAGCCTCGACTTCTCCGAGGTGGTGTTCCACGGCCTGCTCGGCATGCTGCTGTTCGCCGGCAGCCTGCACATCAACCTCGACGACATCGACCGGCAGAAGTGGACGATCCTCTCGCTCGCGACGATCGGCGTCGTGCTCTCGACCTGCATCGTCGCGGCGGCGTTCTACGGCGCGGCGCGGCTGCTCGGCTTCGAGCTGCCGTTCGTCTACGCTCTCGTGTTCGGCGCGCTGATCTCGCCGACCGACCCGATCGCGGTGCTCGGCATTCTGCGCAAAGTCGGCGTGCCGAAGAGCCTCGAGACCAAGATCGCCGGCGAGAGCCTGTTCAACGACGGCACCGGCGTCGTGCTGTTCCTGACCCTCGCCGGCGTCGCTTTCGGCGGGCAGGCGCTCTCGGTCCCCGGCGTCGTGGCGCTGCTCGCCACCGAGATCGTCGGCGGCGTGCTGGTCGGGCTCGCCCTCGGGCTGGCGGGCTTCTACATGCTGCGCGGAATCGACAGCCACGCGGTCGAGATCATGATCACGCTTGCGATGGCCACCGCCGGCTACAGCCTTGCCGAGTTCCTGCACACCTCGGCGCCGATCGCCGTGGTGATCATGGGCCTGCTGGTCGGCAACCACGGCAAGCGTTTCGCGATGTCCGAGCGCACGCGCGAGCACCTGTTCTCGTTCTGGACGCTCGCCGACGAGCTGCTGAACCTGCTGCTCTTCGGCCTGATCGGCATCGAGATCATCGCGCTCGGCGCGCCGCTCGGCAGCCTCGCGCCGGCGCTCGTCGCGATTCCGATCGTTCTGGCCGCGCGCCTCGCGAGCGTCGGCCTGCCGGTGCTCGCGCTCGGGCGGTTCCGTGAGTTCTCGCCGAACGTCGTCAAGATCATGACGTGGGGCGGACTGCGCGGCGGTATCTCGCTTGCGCTCGCGCTCTCGCTGCCGCAGTTCGCGGGGCGCGAGCTCGTCGTCGCCGCCACGTACGCGGTCGTCATCTTCAGCATCCTGGTGCAGGCGCTCACGATCGAGCCGCTGGTGCGGCGCTGGCACCCGGCGTCCGCACCGCCGCAGTGATGCTCATCGTCGGGAGAAGCGAGTGAAGGCCACGACCCTCGAGTACGCGATCGACGGACGCATCTGCCGCATCACGTTGAACCGCCCGCGGCGGCTGAACGCGATCAACGCCGCGATGCCGGGCGAGATCCGGCGCGCGGTCGAGGCCGCGAACGCTGACGACCGCGTGCACGTCATCGTGCTCGCCGGCGCCGGCCGCGCGTTCTGCGCCGGCTACGATCTCAAGGCGTTCGCGGAAGCCCGCGGCAGGAACGCCGTGGTCCAGGACATGCCGTGGGACCCGATGCGCGACTACCGCATCATGAAGGGCTGGACCGAGGATTTCTTCTCGATCTGGCGCAGCTACAAGCCGGTGATCTGCAAGGTGCACGGCTACGCCGTCGCGGGCGGGTCCGACATCGCGCTGTGCGCCGATCTCGTCGTGATGGCCGAGGACGCGCGCATCGGCTACATGCCCGCGCGCGTGTGGGGCTGCCCGACCACCGCGATGTGGGTCTACCGCCTCGGCGCGGAGCGCGCGAAGCGGATGCTCCTCACCGGCGACACGATCGACGGCCGCACCGCCAAGGCGTGGGGGCTCGTGTACGACGCCGTCCCGGCGGCGAAGCTGGACGACGCGGTCGAGGTGCTCGCCGGGCGCATGGCCGGGGTGCCGAAGAACCAGCTCATGATGCAGAAGATGATGGTCAACCAGGCCTACGAGAACATGGGGCTCGCTAACACGCAGATGATCGCGACGCTGTTCGACGGCATCACGCGCCACTCGCCCGAGGGCCTCTGGTTCAAGCACCGCGCCGAGACGCACGGCTTCCACGACGCGGTCGCGTGGCGCGACGGCGGGCGTCCGATTCCCGAGGGCGCGGCGGCGAGAAAGGCGGTGGCGGGAAGGATGGCGGCGAAGCGGGCGGCGGCGACCGCGGTGCGGAGGCGCAGGACGACGAGACGGAGGAAAGCATGACGGTACGCATCGAGAGGAGCGGCAAGGTCTGGACGGTGATCCACAGCCGGCCGGAGGCGCGCAACGCCATGGACCCGGAGAGCGCCGACGCGCTGGTCGACGCGTTCGTCGCGTTCGACCGCGACCCGGAGGCTGCGGTCGCGGTGCTCTGGGGCGAGGGCGGCGCGTTCTGCGCCGGGTGGGACCTCAAGTACGGCGCCTCGCTCCTCGACGACCCCCGGCCGCTCGAGGACATCGCCTACCCGCTCGACGAGCGGGTGCGCGAGAACGGCCAGCTTCCGCGCGGGCCGCTCGGGCCCACGCGGCTCGAGCTCGACAAGCCGGTGATCGCGGCGGTGGCCGGGCCCGCGGTGGCGGGCGGATTCGAGCTCGCGCTCTGGTGCGACGTGCGCGTGATGGAGGAGTCGGCGTACTTCGGTGTCTACTGCCGGCGCTGGGGCGTGCCGCTGATCGACGGCGGCACGGTGCGGCTGCCGCGCATCGTGGGCGTGGGCCGCGCGATGGAGATCATCCTCACCGGGCGCAAGGTGCCGGCGGAGGAGGCGCTGCGCATCGGCGCGTGCGAGCAGGTCGTCGGCGACGGCAAGTCGCGCGAGTACGCCGAGGCGATGGCGCACGAGATCGCGCGCTTCCCGCAGGCGTGCGTGCGCGCCGACCGCCGCTCGGTCTACACGCAGCAGGGCCTGACGGTGCGCGAGGCGATGCGCAAGGAGTGGTACAACGGCATCCCCGCGTTCGTCGCCGAGGGCGCCGCCGGCGCCGGCCGCTTCGCGGCCGGCAAGGGCCGGCACGGCGACTTCACCGAGATCTAGAGAACAGGAGGAAACCCGCCCGGGTTTCCTCCCGTAACCCTCCTTCCGCGGGGGGACGAACAGGAGGAAACCCGCCCGGGTCCCCTCCCTAACCCCGCGAGGGGCGAACCCGGCTTGCTGTTCATCTCCGCCTTCCCAAGGCGGGGTGCCGGCGCGGCCGGCGGGGTGGTTCCGCGGCGGGCGCTCAGCC
>JAHDYJ010000110.1 GCA_023383795.1 Burkholderiales bacterium
CCGCCCGCAGCACCGGGAGGGCGGCGCGCGCGCCGGCCGCGCCGACGCCGCGCATCTCCCCGCCCGCGCGCGCGGCCGCCGCGCGCGTCGCGGCGAGCCGCGCGTCCTGGCCGGGACCCGCGACGTGCAGCAGCCCGCGCGGCGCGAGGATCGGGCTCGCGGCGAAGCCCGCGGGCGGGCGCTCGTAGAACGCGCGCGACGCCGCGGTGAGCGCCCGCGCGAGCGGCGGGCCGTAGGTCGGAATGAACATCGCCGCCGAGCGCCCGGTGCTGTGATAGCCGGGCCGCTCCTCGCGCTCGAGGAGCAGCACGCGCGCCGCCGGCGCGAGCCGGAAGGCGGCCGCAGCGCCGGCGATGCCGGCGCCGATCACTGCGAAGCGATGGCGCATCGGGTCGCCTGCGGCGCCGGCATGTCAGGGCTCGGCGCGGGCGAAGACCAGGAAGTACTGGTGCGGCAGGAAGCCGTGCGCGGCCACGCGGCGCAGGCCCGCCGCCGCGAGCTCCGCCACTACGCGGTCGCGCGCGACGCGCGCGCGCCGATAGCCGGTGCCCGCCCCGATGTCGGCGACCGCCGCGTCGGGCGCAAGGGCGAGCGCCCGGATGACCTCGTCCGGCTTCTGCCACGCATCGCGCGCGGGGTCGTCGAACACGTGCGCCCAGCGCCCGGCGTCCTCGAAGCGTCCATGCAGCGGCCGCGCCCCGTGCTGCGCGAGCGCCGCCGTGGCGGCGGCAAGCGTCAGTGCGAACGCGGCGAGCAGACGCCGGGGGGAGGATCGCGCCATCACGCCCGATGGGACAGGCCGTCCGCGGGCCGGGTTCCGGTCAGCCGAAGAAAAACGGCCGCGGGAGAGCACCCCGCGGCCGTAAGACAAGGATTTGTTCGACTGCTTGTTCTCGCGCCGGCGCGGCCGCTCGGCGGCCAGCGCCCGGCAGCGCAGCCGGAGAGGCCTGGCTCAGCCTCCGCGCTTCTCCAGGGTGGTGGAGGCGCCGGACCCCTGTGATCCGTCCGCCGACTTCGCTTTCGCGCCGGAGCACGCCAACGCGGCGCTGCTCGTCATCGCGAACACGATGGCGGCAGCGATGCTCAGCAATCGACTAGACATCGGATCACCTCCTTTCTGCAAGACCGGCACATGCCGTGGCGAAACGATAGCAGAGCCGCCGCAGTGCGACAAACGCCCCCGCCCCCGAGTGCCAACTATCGCCCGCTCGCCGCCGGCCGGAACCGGGGGCGCCGGCCCCCGAAACCGCCGCCGCCGGGCGTGATTCCCGCCATGAAAACAAATCCTCCCAGACGCGCCGGATCGTGCTAGAGTGCGGACCGCAGGATCTTCAAGAAGTGAGCATGCATTACCGTTACCGTCCTTATCGCCGTTCCCGCGGCGCTGTCGGTTTCCTCCCTTGATCTTCGTGCCCGGCCGCCGCGGCCCGGTCATGCCACGGCTTTTCATCATCGATTCGAGGAAAGGAAACTCAAGATGGCAACCGGAACGGTCAAGTGGTTCAGCGAGGAGAAAGGCTACGGCTTCATCACGCCCGAAGGCGGCGGCAAGGACCTCTTCGCCCACCACACGGCGATCCAGATGAGCGGGTTCAAGACCCTCAAGGAAGGCCAGCGCGTCGAGTTCGAGGTGCGCGATGGCCAGAAGGGCCCGCAGGCGGCGAACATCAAGCCGCTCTGAGCACCCCGCTGCAATAGGAGAAGCCCGGGCGACCGGGCTTCTTCGTTTCCGGAGGGCGCCGCCTCGCGCAGCCGTCCGCGACGGTCCGCCGCGCGGTGCCCGCCCGGCCGCGCGTCAGGCGAGCGCCGCCCAGCGGCCGTCCGCGCTGCGCGCCCGGCCCTCGCGCTCGAGCTTGACGAGGTGGGCGAGCAGCGAGCGGGTCGCGATGCCGTGGCGCTGCGGCGGCACGTCGTCGTAGACCGCCGGCACCAGCGCCTCGAGCGTCGCCGTCCCCGCCGCGCGCAGGCGCGCGAGCACCTTGTTCTCGCGGTCGCGGCGGTGGATGATGACCCGCTCGATCATCTCGTGCGGGCTGCCCATCAGGAAGCCGTGGCCCGGCGCGAGGTACGCGATGTCCTCGGCGAACAGCGCCTCCAGCGAGGCGATGTACTCGGCCATGTCGCCGTCGGGCGGGTTGATGATCACCGTCGAGCCCTGCATCACGTGGTCGCCGGTGAAGAGCAGCCGCTCCTCCTCGAGCAGATAGCAGAGCTGGTTCGACGCGTGGCCGGGCGTGTGGATCACGCGCAGCGTCGCGCCGCCCGCCGCGACGCGCTCGCCGTGGCCGAGCGTCCGGTCGGGATGGAAGGTCGCATCCTGGCGCTCCGGGTGGCGCGCGAGCATCCCGAGCGTCGTCGCGCCGGTGCGCAGCCGCAGGAGCGCGGCTGCCGGCGAGTGGTCGACGTGGGTGTGCGTGCACAGGATCATGCGGATCGGCCCCGGCGCCGCGGCGATCACCGCGTCGACGTGGGCCTCGATCGGCGGGCCCGGGTCGATCACCGCGACGCCGGTCGACGCGTCGCCGATGAGGTAGGTGTTGGTGCCGGGCCCGGTCATCATCCCGGGGTTGGCCGCGGTGACGCGCACGACGCGCTCCGAGAGGCGCACCGGGACGCCGGGCACGATCTCGCAAGACGCGACGCCCGCGCCCGCCGGATCGAGCTTGCCGACCTCGGCGTAGGCGAAGTCCCCCGGGAACAGCACGCGCGGGCCCTCGCGGCTCGCCGCCCGGCGCGGCGCCATCGGCGGCAGCGGCCGCTCCGAGCGCGCGTGGGCGAGGATCTCGTCGACCGTGCGAAAGCGCGCCAGCGTCTCGAGCGTCTTGATGGTGGGGTAGAGCAGGTCGAGCTCGCCGCGGCGGCCGCGCTCGAGCGCGATCGCCGGCGCGAGCCACTCGTGGTGCATCAGCTCGGCGCCGTCATGCTCGGCCACCTGCCGCTCCGGCGCGCGCGCGACGAAGAAGCGCGTGTCGAACCGCCGCGGCCGGCCGGCCTGGGTGATCCAGCGGTCGAGGTAGGCGATGCGGTCGGTGGCGAGCGTCAGCCGCGCGCTGCGCAGCAGCTCGACGAACGGCAGGCGCCCGCCGACCATCGCCCGCCGGGCCGCGGCGAGCTCCGCGCTGCGCTCGCGCTCGATCGTGAGCGGCGCGCCGGCGGCGTCGTAGGCGAGCAGCAGCCCCGCCTCCTCGAAGCACTCGCGGGCGGCGGCGATCCAGTACGCGAGACCGCCGTCCGGCACGCCGAGCGCGCGGCTCGCGTGCGCGTCGTCCAGGCCGCGGCACAGCCCGGCGAGCGCCGGATCGTGGTCGGCCGCATCGACCGCGCCGCCGGGGAAGACGTAGGCGCCGCCGGCGAACGTTGCCCGGTCGGCGCGCCGCAGCAGCAGCACCTCGCAGTGGGCGTGCGCGTCGCGGAGCAGGACGAGCGTCGCGGCGGGACGCGGGACGACGGGCGCGGCCATCCTGTTCGTGTTCGTTCGGGCTCCTGGAACCGCTGATGATGCACGTCGCCGCGCCGTTTGTGCACCGCGTGAGGCGTGGGACGGGCGCCGTGGGACGCCGGCCGCCGCGGCTGTGGCATGATCCGGCCGGCGCAGAGCCGCGTCGAGCGGCCGCCGTCCCACCAGATCGGAGGAGATCATGTCGCCAGTTCTGAAGGCTCTCTTGTCGTGCATCCTCGGCGCCCTGGTCGCGCTGCCGGCCGCGGCCCAGGACTACCCGTCGCGCCCGGTCAAGATCATCGTGCCCTACTCGCCGGGCGGACCGGCCGACATCTACGCGCGCGTCCTCGGCGCGCAGATGGAGAAGCCGCTCGGCCAGCCGTTCGTGATCGAGAACCGCGTCGGGGGCGGCGCGGTGATCGGCACCGACTTCGTCGCCAAGGCCGAGCCCGACGGCTACACGCTGCTGATGATGTCGAACACCCACACGGTGAACGAGACGCTGCTGCCGAAGAAGCCCTACGACCTGATGCGCGACCTCGTCCCGGTGGCGCCGGTGAACTACTCGGACCTGCTGCTCGTCGTGCACCCGTCGGTCGAGGCGAAGAGCGTCAAGGAGCTCGTCGCGCTCGCCAAGGCGAAACCGGGCGTGCTCAACTACGCCTCCTCCGGACCGGGCACGCCGTACCACATGGCGGGCGAGCTCTTCAAGACGATGGCCGGGGTCGACATCGTGCACGTGCCGCACAAGGGCAGCGCGGGCGCGCGCACGAGCATCATGGGCGGACAGGTGCAGGTGATGTTCGACGCGATCACGACGATGGCGCAGAACGCGCGCGCGGGCAAGGTGCGGGCGCTCGCCACCACCGGCGCAAACCGCTCGACCGTGATGCCGGAGCTGCCGACCGTCTCGGAGGCGGGCGTGCCGGGCTACGAGGCACCGATCTGGCTCGGCGTGATGGCGCCGAAGGGGACGCCGCAGGCAGTGATCGACAAGCTGAACGCCGAGATCCGCAAGACCGTCGCGCTGCCCGACATCAAGGCGGCGTGGGCGAAGCAGGGCGCGGTGCCGATGAGCATGTCGCCGGCCGAGTTCGACAAGTTCCTGCGCGCCGAGATCGAGAAATGGGGCAAGGTGGTGAAGGCCTCGGGCATGAAGGTGGAGTAGGCGCCGCATGGCCGGGGGGATCACGCTCACCGTCAACGGCAAGAGCCGCACCGTCCAGGCGCCGCAGGACACGCCGCTCGTCCACGTCCTGCGGAACGAGCTCGGCCTGAAGGGCACGCGGTTCGGCTGCGGCGCCAACCAGTGCGGGGCGTGCCACGTCCTGCTGGACGGGCACTCGGTGCCCGCCTGCGACACGCCGCTCTGGGCCGCGGCCGGAAAGCACGTCGTCACGGTCGAGGGGCTCGCGGCGCCCGAGCGGCCGCACCGGCTGCAGCGCGCGCTGATCGAGGAGCAGGCCGGCCAGTGCGGGTTCTGCCTCTCCGGCATCCTGGTGAGCGCCGCCGCGCTGCTCGAGCACAATGCGGCGCCGACCGAGGCCGAAGTGCGCGCCGCGCTCGACCGGCACCTCTGCCGGTGCGGCGCGCACAACCGCATCGTCCGGGCGGTGCTGCGCGCCGCGACGGAGGCGGCATGAGCGCCGCCGAGGCGAAGCTTCCCGGCAACCTGCAGGCCAACCGCAGGCTGTCGCAGTGGGTGCGCATCGAGCCGGCCGGGACCGTGGCGGTGACTCCCGGCAAGGTGGAGATCGGCCAGGGCATCCTGACCGCGCTCGCGCAGATCGCCGCCGAGGAGCTCGACGTCGGACTCGCGCGGATCCGCATGGTCCCGGCGACCACCGCGGCGAGCCCGAACGAAGGCGTGACCTCGGGCAGCCTGTCGATCCAGGATTCGGGCGCCGCGATCCGCCAGGCGTGCGCGGAGACCCGCGCGATCTATCTCGCCGAGGCGGCCGCCGAGCTCGGCGTAGCCGTCGATGCGCTGCGGGTCGAGGACGGCGAGATCATCGCCGCGAACGGGCGGCGCACCAGCTACTGGGCGCTCGCCGACGACGCGCTGCTCGACCGCGAGGCGACCGGCCAGGTCGCGCCGAAGCCGCCGGCCGCGCACCGCACGGTCGGCCGCTCGGCGCCGCGGCTCGACCTGCCGGACAAGGTGCTCGGCCGGCCGCGCTTCATCCACGACATCGAGCTGCCCGGGATGCTGCACGGGCGCGTGGTGCGCCCGGCCTCGCGCGGCGCGCGCCTCGTCACCGTCGACGAGGCGGCGGCGCGCGCGCTCCCGGGCGTGGTCGCGGTCGTTCGCGACGGCAGCTTCCTCGGCGTGCTCGCCGAGCACGAGGCGCAGGCGATCAAGGCCGCAGAGACCCTCGCCGCGCGCGCAAGATGGGACGAGCGCGACACGCTGCCCGACCGCGGCGCGCTCGCGCAGTGGCTGCGCACGGCCGAGCGCGAGACGACGGTGATCGAGGAGCGCGCGTCCGATGCGCGCGCCGCACGCACGTTCTCCGCGACCTACACGCGGCCGTACACCGCGCATGCGTCGATCGGGCTCTCCTGCGCGCTCGCGCACTGGACCGCGCGCGACGCGCTGACCGTGTGGACGCACAGCCAGGGCATCTACAACCTGCGCGCGGACCTCGCGCTCGCGCTGAAGCTGCCGCCGGCGCGCATCACGGTGCAGCACGCCGAGGGCGCCGGCTGCTATGGCCACAACCCGGCCGACGACGTCGCGCTCGACGCGGCGCTGCTCGCGCGCGCCGCGGGCGGGCGCCCGGTGCGGGCGCAGTGGTCGCGCGAGGACGAGCTCGCGTGGGATCCGCTCGGGCCGGCGATGGTGGTCGACGTGAGCGCCGGCCTCGACGCCGAAGGGCGGATCGTGCAGTGGACGCTCGAGAACTACTCGAACGGCCACAGCTCGCGTCCGGGCCGCGCCGACCAGCCGACGCTGCTCGCCGCCTGGCATCTCGCCGAGCCGTTCCCCGTGCTGCCGGCGATCAACCCGCCGATGCCGGCCGGCGGACAGCAGCGCAACGCGGTTCCGCTCTACGACTTTCCCGGCCGGCGGATCGCCTGTCACCGCGTGCTCGAGATGCCGTTGCGCACCTCGGCGCTGCGCGCGCTCGGCGCCTTCGCCAACGTCTACGCGATCGAGACGTTCATGGACGAGCTCGCGGCCGCGGCGGGAAAGGACCCCGTCGAGTACCGGCTGCTGCACCTCGCGGACCCGCGCGGCCGCGCGGTGATCGAGGCGGCCGCGCGGCGCGCGGGCTGGAGCGGCCGGCGCAAGACCGAAGGCCGCGGCTTCGGCATCGGGTTCGCGAAGTACAAGAACCTCGGCACGTACTGCGCCGTCGTGGCGGAGGTCGAGGCCGAGCGCGAGATCCGCGTGCGCCGGCTCACGATCGCGGCCGACGTCGGGCTGGTCGTGAATCCGGACGGCGCGGCGAACCAGATCGAGGGCGGCGCGGTGCAGGCGGCGAGCTGGACGCTGAAGGAGGCGGTCCCGTTCGACCGGCGGCGCGTGACCATCGCCGCCTGGGAGGACTACCCGATCCTGCGCTTCTCCGAGGTGCCGGCGGTGGACGTCGAGCTCCTGAACCGGCCCGAGGAGCGCGCCGTCGGCGTGGGCGAAGGCGCCCAGGGGCCGACCGCCGGGGCGATCGGCAACGCCGTGTTCGACGCGCTCGGCGTGCGCGTGCGCGACCTGCCGATCACGCCCGAGCGCATCGTCGCGGCGATGGGCTGAGCGCGCGACGCCGCCGGCCACGGCCGACCGATGCGGATCAGGCTGCTCTCCGGCGGCGCGGCGCACGCCGTGGTCGCCGCGCTCGCCGCGCCGTTCCGCGCGGAAACCGGCTGCGAGATCGACGGCACGTTCAGCGCGGTGGGCGCGATGCGCGAGCAGTTGCTCGCCGGCGCGCCGGCGGACGTGGTGATCCTGTCGCGCAAGCTCGTCGACGCGCTCGTCGCCAGCGGGCACGTGCGCGCGGGCTCCTGCGCCGATCTCGGCGTCGTGCGGACCGGCATCGCGGTACGCGCGGGCGACGCGTTTCCCGACGTCGCGGGCGCCGCGGCGCTCGGCGCGGCGCTCGCCGCGGCCGGGGAAGTCCACTTCCCCGACCCGGAGCGCGCGACCGCCGGCATCCATTTCGCCGGCGTGCTCGACGCGCTCGGCCTGCGCGGCGCGCTCGCCGCGCGCCTGCGCACGCATCCGAACGGCGCCGCCGCGATGCGCGCGCTCGCGGCGTCCGGCGCGGCGCGGCCGATCGGCTGCACGCAGATCACCGAGATCAAGGCGACGCCCGGCGTCGCACTGGTCGCGCCGCTGCCGGCCGAGTTCGAGCTCGCGACCGTCTACACCGCCGGCGTCTGCGCGCGCGCCGCGGCGCCGGACGCCGCGCGCCGCTTGGTGGCGCTGCTCGCCGGCGAGGGTTCACGCGCGGTCCGCCGCGAGGCCGGATTCGAGCTCTGAGCGCGGCGTCGGTCGCACCGCGAGTCCGCGACGCGGTACGATCGAGCCCGTCCGCAGCGGCTCGGCGGCTCAAATGGCAAACCCCGGCTTCCACGGCGTCTTCCCCTACCTCGTCTCGCCGGTCGACGCGGCCGGCGAGGTCATGACCGACGTCCTCGCGCGGCTTTGCGAGGACCTCATCGCGGCCGGCGTGCACGGCCTCACGCCGCTCGGATCGACCGGCGAGTTCGCCTACCTGTCGTGGCCGCAGAAGCAGCGCGTCGTCGAGACCGTGGTCGGGGCGGCGCGCGGCCGCGTGCCGGTGGTCGCGGGCGTCGCCGCGACCACCGTCGCCGACGCCGTCCAGCAGGCGCGCGCGCTCGAGCGGCTCGGCTGCGACGGGGTCCTCGCGATCCTCGAAGCGTACTTCCCGGTGCCCGACGAGGGCGTCTACGCCTATTTCGCGGCCATCGCGCAGGCAGTCTCGCTGCCGGTGGTGCTCTACACCAACCCCAACTTCCAGCGCTCCGACCTCGGCCTCCCGGTGATCGAGCGTCTGAGCCGCCTGCCGAACGTCGGCTACATCAAGGACGCGTCGTTCAACACCGGACGGCTGCTCTCGATCGTCAATCGCGTGGGCGACCGGATGAAGGTGTTCGCCGCCTCGGCGCACATCCCGGCCTGCGTGATGCTGATCGGCGGCGTCGGCTGGATGGCGGGGCCGGCGTGCCTCGCGCCGCGCCAGAGCGTCGCGCTGTACGACCTCTGCCGGCGCGGCGCATGGGGCGACGCGATGGCGCTGCAGCGGCAGCTGTGGGACCTCAACCAGGCGTTCGCCAGGCACAACCTCGCCGCCTGCATCAAGGGCGGCCTCGAGCTGCAGGGCTACGCCGTCGGCGCACCGCTCGCGCCCCAGGCGCCGCTCTCGGCCGAAGGCCGGGAGGAGGTGCGGCGCGCGCTCGCGGCGGTCGGCGCGCTGTAGCCGGGCGCCCGCATGGGAACGCGCCGCTGCGTCGCACCGCCGGCCGCGGCGCTCGCGCTCGCGTCCCCCGGCATGGCCGCGGATGCGCTCGCCCAGCAGCCGGCCGGGCGTCCGCCCACGCTGCCCGCCGTCGTGGTCACTGCGACGCGCGACGCGCAGTCGAGCTTCGATCTGCCGATGGCGATCGACGCGGTGGGCCGCGAGCGGATCCGGGAGCACGGATGGCAGGTCAACGTCTCCGAGTCGCTCGGCCGCCTGCCAGGCGTGGCGGTGCAGAACCGCGAGACTTACTCTCAGGAGCAGCAGGTGAGCGTGCGCGGGTTCGGCGCGCGCGCGCAGTTCGGCGTGCGCGGCGTGAAGCTGCTCGCCGACGGCATTCCGGCCGGCGCGCCCGACGGCCAGGGCGGCGCGGGCCTCTTCGACCTCGGCTCCGCCGACCGCATCGAGGTGCTCCGCGGTCCGTTCTCGGCGCTCTACGGCAACCATTCCGGCGGCGTGGTGCAGGTCTTCACCGAGGACGGTCCGGCGCGGCCGACGCTCACGCCGAGCATCGCGCTCGGCAGCTACGCCAGTCGCCGCGTCGGGCTGAAGTTCGGCGGCAGCTGGGGACCGACGAACGCGATTGCGTCCGTCTCGCGCTTCGACACCGACGGCTACCGGCAGTGGAGCGGCGCGCGCAAGGATCAGCTGAACGGCAAGCTCCGCTACGACGGTGCGAGCGGCGGGGCGTGGACGTTCGTGGTGAACGCGCTCGACCAGCCGGAGAACCTCGATCCGCTCGGTCTCACCGCGGCCCAGATGGCGCAGGACCGGCGCCAGGCGAATCCCGCGGCGCTCGCGTTCGCCACGCGGCGGAGCCTGCGCAACGTCCAGGCCGGCGCCGTCCACGAGCGCCCGCTCGGCGGCCGCGACACGCTGCGCGCCGTGGCCTACCTCGGCGAGCGGGCGAACGAGCAGTATCTCGCGTTCAGCGGCGCCGGCCCGACGAGCTCCGGCGGCGTGAGCGTGTTCGATCGCGCCTTCTGGGGCGCCGGCCTGCGCTGGACGCGCCGCACGGAGGCGCTCTCGCTGACCGCCGGCGTCGACTACGAGCGGGCGGACGATCACCGCACCGGCTTTGTCAACGACAACGGCGTCAAGGGCGCGCTCCGGCGCGACGAGGACAACACCGTCTGGCAGGCGGGCGCCTACGTGCAGGGCGAGTCGCGTCCGGCGCCCGGCTGGAGCGTGCATGCGGGGCTGCGCTACTCTCGCGTGGAGTTCCGCTCGCGCGACCGTTACATTATCGGGCCGAACCCGGACGACAGCGGCGAGGCCGCCTACGCCGACTGGACGCCCGCGGTCGGCGTGGTGTACCGGGTCTCGTCCCGCGTGAACCTCTACGCGAACCTCGGCCGCAGCTTCGAGACGCCGACCTTCATCGAGCTCGCGTACCGGCCCGGCGGCGCGACCGGGCTGAACTTCGATCTCAGGCCGAGCGTCAGCCGGCACGCCGAGGGCGGCGTGAAGGCGCTCGTGGCCGACGACGGCGAGCTGACCGCGGCGGTCTTCGACATCGACACGCGCGACGAGATCGTCGTCGACACGAACGTCGGCGGCCGCACGACCTACCGCAACGCGGGCGCGACGCGCCGGCGCGGCGTCGAGCTCGCGTACGCGGCGCGTCTGCCCGGCGACGTCGCCGTGTACCTTTCGGCGACCTGGCTCGACGCGAAGTTCAGCGACGCGTTCGTGGGCTCGGCCGGCCCCGTCGCCGCGGGCAACCGCCTTCCCGGAGTCCCGGGGTACACGGTCGCCGCCGAGGCCGCCTGGCGGCACGCGCCGACCGGCTTTCGCACCGGCGTCGAGGCGCGCTGGAACGGCAAGGTGTGGGTCGACGACCGCAACACCGAGGCGGCGGCGGACTACCTCGTCGCGAACCTGCACGCCGGGTTCGAGCAGCGCGCCGGACGCTGGCGCCTGCGGCAGTTCGTGCGCGTGGACAACCTGCTCGGCCGCAGGTACGTCGGCGCGGTGTACGTCAACGACGGCAACGGCCGCTATTACGCGCCGGCGCCGGAGCACGCATACCTCGTCGGTGTGAGCGTCGCGTACGCGTTCGGGCGCTGAGGCCGCCGGGAACGCGGCGGCAACAAACTGAAACAATCGCCTGCTGCCGCAGAAAATCTCCGGATACACGTCGCGGCTAGCCTCTCCTCGTTCGAGCTCCACAGGCTCGTTCGCCCCCACCGACAGAGGAGACAGCCATGACCGCAGTAGCAGAGAAACAAGTCGACAACGGCGTCAACGTCGCGGCGCTGCTCGGCGCACGCGAGGCGCTGACCGCCGCCCCGGAAGCGGCCAAGTTCAACTGGCGCGCGAGCTGCTCGTGGGTGAACGGCACCCACAGCCGGACCAGCGTCAAGGGATTCTTCGGCCTCGGCCAGGAGCAGAGCCACCGGTCCGAGTTCACCTTCGACGTCGACCATCCCGAGATCTTCGCCTCCGAGGACCACGGCGCGACCCCGGTCGAGCTCGTGCTCACCGGCCTCGCCGGCTGCCTCACCGCGGGCGTGGCGGCGATCGCCCAGCTGCGCAACATCCAGCTGAAGTCGGTCAAGGCGACGCTCGAGGGCTCGATGGACATCCAGGGCATCCTCGGCGTCGACAGCGACGTGCGCAACGGCTTCGACGGCATCAAGGTCAAGTTCGACATCGACGCCGACGCGAGCCGCGAGGAGATCGAGGCGCTCGTCGCGCAGTCGCAGAAGCGCTCGGCGGTGTTCGACATCGTCACCAATCCCACCAACGTCACGGTCGCGGTCAACTGAGCCGCGCGGCGCGAAGGGAACGCTCCCGATGCGCACGGCCGTCGTCGTCATCGGCGCGGGCCACGCCGGGCTCGCCATGAGCCGCTGCCTCACCGGGCGCTCGATCGACCACGTGGTCCTCGAGCGCGGTGAGGTGGCGAACTCGTGGCGCACCGAGCGCTGGGACTCGCTCAGGCTGCTCACGCCGAACTGGCAGAGCCGGCTACCGGGCTACCGCTACGACGGGAACGATCCCGACGGCTACCGCACGATGCCGGAGACGGTCGAGTACATCGCGCGCTACGCCGAGGCGATCGGGGCGCCGGTGCGCACGCGGACGACGGTGACCTCCGTGCGCCGCACCGACGGCGGCTACGTCGTCGTCACCGACCAGGGCGAGTGGCGGTGCCGCGCGGTCGTGATCGCGTCGGGCGCCTGCAACGTCGCGAGCGTGCCGGCGCTCGCCGCGGCCGTGCCCGCCTCGATCGCCACCTCAACGCCGCTCGGATACCGGAACCCGGACCAGCTCGCCGACGGCGGCGTGCTGGTCGTCGGCGCGGCGGCGACCGGCGTGCAGCTCGCCGACGAGATCCACCGCTCCGGCCGGCCGGTGACGCTCGCGGTCGGCGAGCACGTGCGCGTGCCGCGGCTGTATCGCGGGCGCGACATCCAGTGGTGGATGGACGCGGCCGGCGTGCTCGACCTCCGCTACGACGAGGCCGACGATCTCGCGCGGGCGCGCAACCTGCCGTCGCTGCAGCTCGCCGGCTATCCGGATCGCCGTACCGTCGATCTGAACGCGCTCACGTCGATCGGCGTGAAGCTCGTCGGCCGGCTCGCGGGGGTCCGCGACGGCAAGGCGCAGTTCTCCGGATCGCTCCGCAACCAGGCCGCGCTCGCCGACCTCAAGATGAACCGTCTGCTCGCGGCGATCGACGAATGGGCGGCGCGCACCGGGCTCGACGGCGCGGTCGCGCCGCCCGAGCGCTTCGCGCCCACCGCCATCGAGGCCTCGCCGCCGCTCTCGCTCGATCTCGCCCGGGGCGAGATCCGGACCATCGTCTGGGCGACCGGCTTCCGTCCCGACTACTCCTGGCTCGACGTGCCGGTGCTCGACCGCAAGGGCCGCATCCGCCACGACGGCGGCGTGGTCGACTCGCCCGGCATGTATCTGATGGGTGCGCAGTTCATGCGGCGCCGCAAGTCCGCGCTCATCGACGGCGCGGGCGACGATGCGCGCGAGCTCGCCGCGCACCTCGCGTCCTATCTCGACGGGCGGCGAATCGAGGCCCGCGCGCAGCGCGAGACGCTGGGCGGGCAGAACCTGCGTCCGGCAGCGGCGGCGCTGTAGGCCGCGGCGCCCGCGCCGTCAGGCGCCGCCGCTCTTGGGAATGAACTTCAGCGCGACGCCGTTGTTGCACCAGCGCTGGCCGGTGGGCGGCGGACCGTCCTTGAAGACGTGGCCGTGATGCCCGCCGCAGCGCGCGCAGTGGTACTCGGTGCGCGGCAGGATCAGCTTGAAGTCGGTCTTCGTCTGGAACGCGCCCGGGATCGTCGTGAAGAAGCTCGGCCAGCCGGTGCCGCTGTCGAACTTCATCTCCGAGGTGAAGAGCGGCAGGCCGCAGCCCGCGCAGGCGTACACGCCGGGCCGCTTCTCGTCGTTCAGCGGGCTCGTGCCGGCGCGCTCGGTGTCCTCCCTGCGCAGCACCCGGTAGGCCATGCCGTCGAGCCGCTTGCGCCACTCGGCGTCGGCGAGCTCGAGCTTGTCGGCGGGCGAGGGCACCTTCACGCCCTCGGCGAGCAGCGCCTTCCAGTTCTCTTGCAGCATCTTCACCGCTCCCATGTCGGCGGGCCGCGCCGCCCAGACGCGTGCGGACAGCATCCCGAGCACGCTTCCGGCCGCAAGCCCCTGCAGCATTTCGCGTCGCTTCATGCGCGCCTCCGGTCCGATGATGGCTTCATTCCGCTGAGACCGCGCCGTCCGCGAGGGATTCCCCGCGGACCCGCCTCGGTCGCGCGGCCGAGCCCCATCCTTACGGCCCGGGCCCGTGGTCGGATGCGCCCTCAGGCGGTACCGACCCTCAGGCGCAGCACGCCGATCCTCTCGAGCTCGCACTCGATCTCGTCGCCCGGGCGCAGGTAGCCCTTGGCCGGCACCAGCGGCTCGGAGCCGTCGCCGCCGACCCACTTTCCGCCGAGCTCGGGGTCGACCGACCAGGCGGTGCCGCCGGGCGTGCCGGTGATGATGACCATCCCGGGGCGCAGCGTGAGGTTGATCGAGAAGAAGTGGATCAGCTCGGCGCACGACCAGATCATGTTCCCGGTCGAGGCCGACTGGCGCAGCTCGCCGTTCACGCGCGTGCGCAGCCGCAGCCGCTGCGGGTCGCCGATCTCGTCGGCGGTGACGATCCACGGCCCCATCGGCGCCGCGGTATCGAAGACCTTGCCGCGGCCGAGCTCGTACCAGTGCGAGCCGTCGGGCTTCGTGCGCACCTGCCGGTCGCGCGCGGTGACGTCGTTCACGATCGTGTAGCCGAACACGTGCTCGAGCGCGCGCTCGACCGGGATGTGGCGCCCCGGCGTGCCGATCACGATCGCGAGCTCGGTCTCGCCGTCGAGCTTCCGCGTGAGCTTCTCGTCGCAGACGATCGTGTCGCCGGGGCCGATTACGCAATCGGCGGTCTTCACGAAGAACTCCGGCTCCTTGCCCGAGATCGGCGCGGCGGCCTTCTCCTTGTTGTGGTCGTGGTAGTTGCTCCCGCTGCACAGGATGGTCGAGGGCGCGAGCGGCGGCGCGAGCCGGACCGATGCAAGCGGCAGCCGGGCCGCCGCGGGCGGGTCGGCGATCAGCCGCTCGGCGATGCGCCGCCCGGCGGCACCCGAGCGGATGAATGCAACGCAGTCGGTGAAATGGGCAGCCTCGGCGCCGGCGCCGGCGCCGAGCGCGAGCAGCGGGTCGACCACGCTCTCGCCCGCCAGGAAGCCGAGCCGATCGCCGCGGTCGGTGCGATAGGTGAGGACTTTCACGTGGCCTCCGGTTCCGGTGAAACCCGGATTCTAGGGGCGATCGCGCCGGCGGTGCGCCCGCGCCGTCCGCCGCCCTTTCTTTCGGCGCCGCCGCGTGCTATCAATCGGTCGGGCCGCAGGCGGCGACCCGGCCGCAGCGCGCCGCCCGCGCGCGGCCGAGCGCCGCCCGGCGGCGCGCCACCCCATCGAGGAGACCACACCATGAAGCTCTACTATCACCCGGTCTCGACGACGAGCCGCATCGCGTGGCTCGGCGCCGAGGAGCTCGGCCAGAGGTGCGAGCTGCAGCTCGTCGATCTCATGACCGGCGAGCACATGAAGCCGCCGTACTCCGACATGAACCCGAACAAGCTGGTGCCGCTGCTCGAGGACGGCGACTTCCGGCTGACCGAGAGCGCGGCGATCCTGCGCTACCTCGCCCGGAAGGGCAAGTCGCCTGCCTATCCGTCCGACCTGCAGGCGCGCGCGCGCGTCGACGAGATGATGGACTGGTTCAACAGCAACATGTACAAGGACCTCGCCTACGGCCTCGTCTATCCGCAGGTCTTCCCGACGCACCTGCGCCCGACCGAAGCGCTGCAGAAGGGCACGCTCGCCTGGCACAAGGAGCGCACCGAGAACTGGCTCGCGATCCTCGACGAGAAGCTGATCGGGCCGAAGAAGGCGTACCTCACCGGCGACGCGGTCTCGATCGCCGACTACCAGGGCGCCGAGATGATCGGGCTCGGCGACATCATCCGCTGCGACTACGCGAGATACCCGAACATCTCGCGCTGGATGAGCCGGATGAAGGCGCTGCCGAGCTGGGGCAAGGTGAACGAGGTGTTCTACGGCTTCGCGGCCTCGCTGAAGGACAAGCCGTTCGTGGCAGTCTGAGAGGCTAGAAGCTATCTCAAAATCGCGGCCGTGCTTCTTCCCGAACCGAGGTCGTAC
>JAHDYJ010000111.1:0-639 GCA_023383795.1 Burkholderiales bacterium
GCATCTCTCGGCCGAGGCGCGCGAGGCGACCGCCGCCGGGGCGCGCGACTTCGACGCGCTCGCCCCCGCCACCGCCGCGGTGATCCGTTTCTCGGCCGGCATGGCCGGGATTGCCGCCGAGAACATGGTGCGCGGCGGCGGCTGGATCTTCCTCGATCTCGGCCGGCGCATCGAGCGCGCCGCGCACACCGCGCGCGACCTCGCCCATGCGCTCGATCAGCCGGTGCAGCGGATCGAGGCGGGGCTCCGCCTCGCGCTCGAGCTCTGCGACAGCGCCATCACCTATCGCAGCCGCTACCTCTCGGCACTGCAACCCGCGCCCGTGCTCGATCTCGTGCTCGCCGATCCGACGAATCCCCGCTCGCTCGCCTACCAGCTGCGCCATGTCGAGGCGCGTCTCGCCGAGGTCGGCGGCGGGCCGGAGGGCGAGCTTGTCCGGGCGGCGGGGCGGCTGCGCGGCGAGGTCGAAACGATGGTCGAACGCATCGCCGACGCGGACGAGCCGGCGCTGGAGGCGGCGGCGCTGCCCGCGCGGCTCGGCGCGCTTGGCGCCGGCATCGCCGCGCGCGGCGGCGCGATCGCGCGGCGCGACTTCAGCCACGTGCCGGCGGCGCCGGCGGTCGGCTTCGGCGACGAGGA
>JAHDYJ010000111.1:649-11017 GCA_023383795.1 Burkholderiales bacterium
CGCTACTCGGTCGCGACGAGGAGCAGGTCGAGGGGTGAGGTACCGCGTCAGCCACGTCACGCGCTACCACTACGGCGAGCCCGTGGATCTCGCCGCGCATCTCTTGCACCTGACGCCGCGCGCGCTGCCGGGGCAGACGGTGCTGGACGCGGCGCTGGCGGTCGATCCGCCGCCGGGGCGAAGCGTCGCGGGCACGGACCATTTCGGCAACGCCGCGACCTGGCTGTTCCTGGCCGAGCCGCATGCCGGGTTCGCCGTCACCCTCACCGCCGCGGTCGAGGTCGCGTTCCCCGCGCCGCCGCCCGCCGCGGCCACGCCGCCCTGGGAGCAGGTGCGCGACTGCGCCGCGCGCGGCGGGGCGGCGTGCTGGCAGGCGGCCGAGTTCGTCTTCGGCACGGCGATGGCCCCGGCCGAGCCGGCGGTCGGCGCCTATGCCGCGCCGTCCTTCCCGCCGGGCCGGCCGGTGCTGGCGGCGCTGCTCGAGCTCAACGCGCGCATCCGCCGCGACTTCAGCTTCCGCGCCGGCGTGACCACGCTCTCCACGCCCGTCACCCAGGTGCTGGCGAGCCGCGCCGGGGTCTGCCAGGACTTCGCGCATCTGATGATCGCGGGGCTGCGCGCGCTCGGCCTGCCGGCGCGCTACGTCTCGGGCTACATCCGCACGCGCCCGCGCCCCGGCGAGGCGAAGCGGCGCGGCGCGGACCAGTCGCATGCCTGGGTGGGCTGCTGGCTGGGCCCGGCGCAGGGCTGGGTCGATCTCGATCCGACCAACGGCCTCGTCGTGCAGGACGAGCACGTGGTGCTCGGCTGGGGCCGCGACTACGCCGATGTCTCGCCGGTGCGCGGCGTGATCCTGGGCGGCGGCAGGCACGGGCTCTCGGTCAGCGTCGATCTCGATCCGGTCGAGGAGGCGGGATAGCCGCCCCGCTGCTCTCTTCCACCGCCACAACAAAAATCTTGCCTCGGGGCGGACGAAGGCGCACCATTTCCGCATCGTTCCGCGGAGGTGGAGATGCGCGAGAGCCTGCTCGACCGTCTGCTGGGGCGGTTCGCGCGCACGGCCGCTCGCATCAAGGCATGGCACCGCTGGCCCTATTTCATCGCCGTGGCGATGATCGTCGGCCACCGCGTGAACATGCGCCGCGAGAACCTGACCGACACCGAGGTCGATCCGCCCAGGGTCGCCTCGCCGGAGGACTTCGACCCGCGCGGCATGCGCACCCCCGACGGCAGCTTCAACGATCTCGCGAAGCCGTGGATGGGCATGACCGGTGCGCGCTTCGGCCGCAACATGCCGCTCGCCGACACCTTCGGCGAACGCCCCCCGCGGCTCTACGAGCCGAGTCCGCGCCTGGTCAGCAACCGCCTGCTCGCGCGCCGCGAGTTCGTTCCGGTGTCGCACCTGAACCTGCTGGCCGCGGCCTGGATCCAGTTCATGGTGCATGACTGGCTGAGCCACGGCTCGAACGACAAGAACGCCGAGAAGTGGGAGATCCCGCTGCCCGAGGGCGATCGCTGGATCGACGGCAGGATGACCGTGCTGCCGACCGATCCCGATCCGCGCCGCCCGGGCGACGCGGGCCGGCCCGACGCCTACACCAATGTCGAGACCTCGTGGTGGGACGGCTCGCAGGTCTATGGCTCGACGCGCGAGCGGCAGGTGCTGGTGCGCACCGACCCCGCCACGGGGCGCGTGCGCGAGGACGGCAAGCTCGGCCTGCAGCCGGACGGATCGCTGCCGATCGAGAACCGCACGATCCGCGGGAAGCCGAGCCCGCGGCTGGAGCTCGCCGGCGTGAACGGCAACTGGTGGATCGCGCTCTCGGTGCTGCACCGGCTGTTCGCGCTCGAGCACAACGCGATCGTCGATCGGCTGCGCATCGACTTCCCGGGCGCCTCGGGCGAGTGGCTGTTCCAGAAGGCGCGCCTCGTCAACGCCGCACTGATGGCGAAGATCCACACCGTGGAGTGGACGCCTGCGCTGATGGATTCGCCCGAGGGCCGGACCGCCATGCGCGGCAACTACTGGGGCATCATGGGCGAGACCTTCACCCGCGCCTATGGCCGCATCGGCGAGGGCGAGATCCTGTCGGGCATTCCCGGCTCGCCGCAGGAGCACCACGCCGCGCCCTACGCGATGACCGAGGAGTTCACCGCGGTCTATCGCCTCCATTCGCTGGTGCCGGACGAGATCTCGTTCCGTCGCCATACCGACGACGCCGAGCTCCTGCGCCTGCCCTTGCCGAAGGTGGCGGGCGGAGAGGTGCGCGATGTCTATGACCGGGTGCCGTTCGACGACGTGGTCTATTCGCTCGGCACCAGCAACCCGGGCGCGCTCGTGCTGCACAACTTCCCCAATGCGCTGCGCGAGCTCGACCGGCTGGACGCCGCCGGGGTGCATTTCGACCTGGCCGCGATCGACATCCTGCGCGACCGCGAGCGTGGCGTGCCGCGCTACTGCGCCTTCCGCCGCCGGATCGATGCGCATGCGCCGGCAAGCTTCGAGGAGCTGACCGACGATCCCGAATGGCGGCGCGAGCTGCGCGAGGTGTACAACGACCGGATCGAGGATGTGGACCTGCTCGTCGGCACGCTGGCCGAGGCGCGTTCGGCGAAATACGGCACGCCGCCGGGCTTCGGCTTCTCCGACACCGCCTTCCGCATCTTCATCCTGATGGCCTCGCGCCGGCTGAAGAGCGACCGGTTCTATACCGACGACTTCCGTCCGGAAGTCTATACCGAGGCCGGCTTTGCCTGGGTGCAGGAGAACTCGCTGCGCACCGTGCTCGAGCGGCATTGCGGGAAGCTGCGACTTCATTTCGCCGATGCGCGCAATGTGTTCTTCCCCTGGGCGAAGCCAGGGGGATGAGCGATGCCGCGCGCGCTCAGCGTCCCGTGTCTCGTCGATCTGCTGGTCGTCGAGGAGGCTGACGCGATCCGCGTGCTCGCGGTCGAGGCACGGCTGGATCGCGGCGTGCCGGTGCGCGCGCCGCCGGTGAACCGGATGATCGCCCGTCGCGTCGCGGCGGTGCTTCAGCTGGACGGACGGCCGCTGCCCTCCGCGGCGCCGCGCGACACGCCGGGCCGTGCCGAGGCGCGCGACGCGCTGGAGGCGCGGCTCGCCGGCCGCCCGGTGGAGGAGGCGCATCTCGACGCGCTCGCCGACCATGTCGCCGGTCGCGGCGGGCGCGCGCTCGGCCCCTTGGTGCAGGAGACGGTCGGCCGGCTGTTCGCCTCAGGCTTCCGCGCGAGCGAGGAGACGTGGCAGGCGGCGCGCCTGCTGGACGAGGCGGCGCGCAGCTTCAACCCGGTGCGGCGACTGGTCTGGGCGCTCACCGGCCGCGTGACCGGCGCGCGACGCCTGCTCGCGCGCGAGGTCGGCGGCGATCCGGCGGCGCTGCACACGGTCGCGATCGCCGTGCACAACCTGGTCGTCTCGTTGGAGCGGATGCGCGCGCTCGCCGCCGGGCCGGGCGGATTCGCCCGCTACACGCCCGAGCAGGCCGCCTCGCTCTGCCTTGCCGCACCGCCGCGCGTGCTGCGCCACGCGACCGCGCGCGGCGCGACTGCCCACGGCGAGTTCCGAGACGGCACGCTGGTCGTGTTCTGTCTCGAGGCCGCGCGCGCGCGCAGCCTCGCCCACGACATCGCGTTCCTCACCGGCTCCTGGAGCCGCTGCCCCGCGCAGGCCTGGGTGCCGGCGCTGCTCGCTTCGGTCTGGCAGCGCGCCGCGGCGAGGCGGCCATGACGACCGACCCGATCTTCACCCCGCTCGCCTTCCGCAGCCTGACGGTGAAGAACCGCATCTTCCGCTCCTCGATCTCGGGACGGTTCGACAACGAGGACGGCTCGCTCACCCAGACCCGCATCAACTGGGAGTGCCGCTTCGCCAAGGGCGGCGCGGGCGCGATCATCTCCTCCTACGTGCCGGTGCGCATGGACGGGCGCATCATCGCCGGCTACGCGACCATCCACCGCGACGACTTCATCCCGCTCTGGCAGAAGCTGGGCGAGGCAGTGCACCGCTTCGACTGCAAGTTCATCCTCCAGCTCAGCCATTCCGGGCGGCAGATGGACCTGCCGGGCGTGCACAACCAGCACCGCCCGGCACCCGCACCGACCAGTGCCAAGGAGCCGCTGCACGGCTTCCTCTGCCGCGCGATGGGCACGGGCGAGATCGAGCAGCTGATCGCCGCCTTCGCGCGCGGCGCCTGGCGCGCGCGCGAGGCGGGGCTCGACGGCGTCGAGCTGCACGCCGCCAACGGCTACCTGTTCACGCAGTTCCTGAGCTCGGCGATCAACGACCGCACCGATCTCTACGGCGGCTCGCTCGGCAACCGCGCGCGCTTCCTGCTCGACGTGATCCGCGCGATCCGCGCCTCGGTGGGGCGTGACTTCCACCTCCAGGTGAAGCTGAGCGCGGTCGAGCACAACGACTTCCTGCTGCCCTGGGCCGCGAAGGGCAACACGCTCGCGGACACGATCGCGGTCGCGCGCTGGTGCGAGGCGGCCGGGGCGGATGCGCTGCACATCTCCACCGGCTCGGCCTTCCCGCATCCGCTGAACCCGCCCGGGCCGATGCCGCTCGAGCTGCTCGCCGTCACTTATGACGCGATGGTCTCGGCCGGGCTGCACGGGTTCCGCAACCTGCTGGTGTTCCGCTCGCCGCTCCTGCGCCCGCTGTTCCGGCTGCTCTGGGACCGCAAGCGGCGCGGCCGGCCGATCGAGGGCGTGGGCCTCGACGAGGCGCGCGCGATCAAGGCGGCGGTCGGGATTCCCGTGCTCAGCACGGGCGGCTACCAGACCGCGTCCGTCGTGCGGAACGGCATCGTCTCGGGCGCTTTCGACGGGGTGGCGATCGCGCGACCGCTGATCGCCAACCCGGATCTGCCGCAGCACTGGGCGGCCGGGCGCGACCTGCCGCCGGTGCCCTGCACCTACTGCAACAAGTGCCTCGCGAGCGCGCCCAAGAACCCCCTCGGCTGCTACGAGGAGTCCCGCTTCCCGAGCCGCGAGGCGATGCTCGCCGCGATCACCGCGATCTACCGCGCGCGGCCCGAGCTCCGCGTGCCGGAGCCGGAGGAGGTGTCGTGAGCGCGCCGGTCACCGCGGTCGAGGCCGCGCGTGCGCGCCGGCGCTGGCTGACGATCCCGCTCGTGCTGCTGGTCGCGCTTGCGCTCGCGCTCGGGTTGGTCGTCCTGGCCGCCGGTGCGGTACTGCTGCACCGCTACGGCGGCGAGTCCACCCCCCACTATGCCGACGACGTGCGTCACTTCCGCTACGGCTCGATCGGTGCGGACCGGTCGAGCGGGCTGCCCTATCGCGTCTGGCAGGAGCTGCCCGGGCTGTTCCCGGAGGTGTTCCGCCCCGCGCTCGAGCGCGGCGACGGCGCCTACGCGGTGTTCGGCTTCCTCTACGAGCGCAAGCCGGACGGCACGCCCTTCGACCTGCCGATCGGCATCTCGCGCCGGCGCGTGAACGGCGTCGAGCTCGTCTGGTTCAACTGCGCCGTCTGCCACGCCGGCACCTGGCGGCGCGAGGGCGGCGAGCGCGTGATCGTGGACGGCATGCCGTCGAACAATCTCGATCTCTACCGCTTCATCCGCTTCCTGCTCGCGGCGGCGAACGACGATCGGCTCGCGCCCGACCGGCTGCTCGCGCGCCTCGAGGCGAGCCAGGGGCGGTTCGGCCTGGTCGAGCGCGTGCTCTGGCGCCATGTCGTGCTGCCGCGCGTGCGCGGCGAGTTGCTGCTGCGGCTCGTGCGGCTCGATCCGCTGCTGGCGGTGCAGCCGGAGTGGGGGCCGGGACGCGTCGACACCTTCAATCCCTACAAGCTGATCCAGTTCTCCGTGCCGCTCGGCGCCCTCGAGCCGGGCGAGCGCATCGGCACGTCGGACTTTCCCTCGATCTTCCTCCAGCGGCCGCGCGAGGGGATGCAGCTCCATTGGGACGGGAACAACACCAGCCTGCACGAGCGCAACCTCTCGGCCGCCGTCGGCGCGGGGCTGGATCTCCCCAACGCGACGTCCGCGGACCACGCCGCAATCCGCCGGGTCGCGCGCTGGCTGCTCGACCTCCGCCCGCCGCCAAGCCTGCTCGCCGCCGGCGATGCCGCTTCGGTCGCACGCGGGCGGGAAATCTACATGCGCGTCTGCGCCGCCTGCCACGGCTACCAGGACGGCGCGCGCTACGTCTTCGAAGGCGCGCGTCTCGGCCAGGTCGAGCCGATCGGGCGCATCGGCGCGGACCGCGCGCGGCTCGACTCCTACACGCCCGCGTTCCTGCGCCAGCAGCGCGAGCAGCTCGGCTTCACGCGCTTCACCAAGACGGACGGTTATGCCAACCACCCGCTCGACGGGCTCTGGCTGCGCGGACCCTACCTGCACAACGGCTCGGTGCCGACGCTCGCCGACCTGCTCGCCCCGCCCGAGGCGCGCCCGCGCGCCTTCCTGCGCGGCGACGACACGCTCGACGAGGGGCGCGGCGGGTTCCGCTCGCCGCCCTGCGCGCCGGGCGAACCTGTCCCTCCCGGCCGGTTCTGCTTCGACACGACCCGGCCCGGCAACGGCAAGGACGGCCACGACTACGGCACCGGATTGAGCCAGGCGGAGAAGGAGGACCTGCTTGCCTATCTCCGCACGTTCTGACGGAGGCATCGCCGCATGACCCAGACCCTGAGCCTCGGCTGGACGCAGGCGGAGGCGCGCTCGCGCCGGTCGTCGTACCGGCGTCTGCTGGCCGTGAACCTCGTGCTGACGGCGCTGGTCGCCCTGCTGGCGATCGTCTCGCCGGCCACGCTCGCGCATCTGCTCGGCCTGCCGGCCGCCACCCCGTCCGCCTGGCCGCGCGCCTGGGGCGGGATGGTGCTGCTGGCCGTGCTGCTCTACCTGCCCGGCTGGTTCGAGCCGGTGCGGGCGCGCTGGGCGAACGTGGTCGGCATCGCCGGCCGCGGCGGCATGGCGCTGCTCTACCTGCTGGTCGCGCTCTGCGGCGATGTGCGCGGCTTCCTCTGGCTCGCGCTCTATGACGGCGGCTTCGCGGCCGCGCTCGCCGTCGGCTATTTCCGCCTGTTCCGGGCCGAACTGATGAGCCGGCCGTAGCCGTCAGCGCGCGCCGAGCGCGGCCTCGGCCGCGCGGCGGAAGCGCGCCGCATCGGCCGCGGCCTCGAGATGCGCGGCAAGCCGCTCGATCAGCTCCTGCCGAGAGCGCGCGGCCTCCACCTCCTTGCGCACGAGCACGCGCGCGATCGGGCCGAGATGGAACGCGAGCGCGCTCTCGACCGAGGCGAGCGCGGCGATGTCCGGGACGAAGCCCGGCGTCACGGTCGCGGCACGCGGACCGATGCCGCTGCCGGTGCCGGAGGCGAGCAGCGCGCGGTGGCGGCGCAGGAACTCCGCACGCTCGTGGGCGTCCTCGATCATGCCGACGCAGGCGCCGAGCAGGTCCTGCGCCGTGGCCGCGCCGGCGGCGGCGCGGCGCAGCAGCGTCTCGGCGATCGGGCCGATGTGCTGCACGAGATCCGCGCGCAGCCGCGCGAGCAGGGCGGGGTCGAACCGGTCCTCCACCGTGCCGGCAGCGAGGCTGGCGAAGCCGGCGCCGCTTTCGGCCTCCGGCGCCGGTCGGACGGTCGTCGCCGCCTCGGCGCGGAACCCGCCCGTCAGCGCGGCGCGCAGCGCGTCGCGGAACTCGGCCGCGGTCGCGAAACGCTGCGCCGGGTTCTTCGCAAGCGCGCGCGCGAGCACGGGGGCGAGCGCGGTGTTCGCGAGCGGCCCGAGCTCCACCGGCTCGGGGCTGGTCAGCCGGAGCAGCGTCTCGGGCAGGGAGGGCGCGGCGAAGGGCGCGCGGCCGACCAGGATCTCGTGGAGGATCGCGGCGACCGCGAACAGGTCGGCGCGGTGATCGACGCCGCGGCCGAGCGCCTGCTCGGGCGCCATGTAGCCGGGTGTGCCGATCATCGCGCCGGTGCCGGTGAGTGCCGAGAGATCGACCCGCGCGATGCCGAAATCGGCGAGCTTCGCCGCGCCCGCCGGCGTGATCATGATGTTGCCGGGCTTGACGTCGCGGTGGACGACGCCGGTGGCATGCGCCGCGCCGAGCCCGTCCAGCACTTCGAGCATCGCCGCGACCAGGCGCGGTGCGATCGCCACCCGGTTCGCCGCGCTCTCGCGCAGCAGGCGCGCGAGCGTGGTGCCCTCGACGAACTCCATCACGATGTAGGGCTGGCCCGCTTCCTCGGCGAAGTCGTACACGGCGACGATCACCGGGTGCGCGCAGCGCCCGGCCGCGCGCACCTCGGTGCGGAAGCGTTCGAGATAGGCCGCGCGCGCCTCCGGCTCGAGCATCTCGGTGCGCATCACCTTGATCGCGACGATGCGGTCGATCGCCGGATCATGCGCGCGCCAGACCACGCCCATCGCCCCGGCGCCGAGCCGTTCGAGCGCGCGGTAGCGGCCGAAACGCGGCAGTTCCGCCGCCGGCCGGACGATGGTCTCCGACCCGTCGGACATCGGCTCAGGCGCCCAGCATGCGCATCGCCTGGTCGAGGCTGCGGCGCATGCGCGTGAAGGCGCGGCCGAGCTCGCCGATCTCGTCGCGCCCGGAGCCAGCGAACTCGGGCGCGTCCGCCTTGCCCAGGCTGACATCGGTGGCGATGCGCGCGATCCGCACCACGTGGCGCACCACGGCGAGGTGCAGCAGCACGTTCAGCACCACCATCACGCCGGCGAACACGGCCGCGAGCAGCCCCATCGCCGCATGCAGGTTGCGCCTCGCCGTGTCGAGCGCAACCGCCATCGGCACCGAGACGACCTGCGCCGCCACCGTCTCGCCCATGGTCCAGCCGAAGCCGTTGTTCGGGCCGTACTGCGCGACCATGGCCGGCGGGGCGCGGTCGGGTGTCGAGTGGCAGCGCAGGCACGCCTCGGACGAGACCGCGATCGGGCGCGCGAGGGTCAGCACGGGCCCGGTCGGCGTCTCCCGCTCGCCGGTCAGTTCCTCCAAGCCGCTCCGGTTGCGGAAGGCGGTTATGAAGTCGGCCTCCCAGTCGGTCGCGCGGTCGGCCGGGTTGGTCGGGTTGAGCGCGGCCTCCTTGTAGGTGAAGTCCGGGTAGCGTTCGGTCAGCGCCTTGAAGTTGCTCTGCGCCGCGTAGGAGGGCACCGACATCGGCTCGAACCGCTCGCCCGCGGCGGCGGCGAGCATCGGCCCGACGCGCTGCGAGGTGGACAGGCGCACCGCATTCGCCGCCGCCATCATGATGCGCGCGTTCTGCAGCACCTCCTCGCGCGCCGAGGCGACGAACTGCCGCTCGAGCGCGATCCAGGCGGCGACGAAGCCGACCGCGAACACCGCGACGATCGCGAGATTGAACTTGAGCCGAAGACCCATGGCGCGCCTGTTCCGTCTCCCGGCCGCGATCCTGGCGGCAAAACGATAACCGAGAGTTTCCGCCGCTCTCGCGGCCCGGCTTGCCGCGGCGCGCGCGCCCGACCATGATCCCGTGCCTGTCGGAGGGAGTGACGACCATGATGCGTGCGATGGTGCTCGCGGCGCTCGCCGCGGTCTCCCTGGCGGCCCCGGCCCAGGCGCAGACGCTCAGGATCGGGCTCTCCGCCCAGCCGAGCTCGGCCGATCCGCACCACTACGCGCTGACGCCGAACACCACGCTGCGCGACCATCTCTACAACGGGCTCACCCGCGTGGATGCCGCGCTCAAGGTGCAGCCGGCGCTCGCCGCCGCATGGGAGCGGCGCGACGACCGCACCTGGGTGTTCCGGCTGCGCGAGGGCGTGCGGTTCTCGAACGGCGCGCCCTTCACCGCCGCCGACGTGGTGTTCAGCTTCTGCCGCGTGCTCAACAACGAGAGCGAGCTGGTCGGCTCCTTCTCGCAGATCGTCAAGCGCTTCGCCGCCGTGACGGCCGAGGGCGACGGCACGGTGGTGATCACCACGCGCGAGCCGGAGCCGCTGCTCACCTCCGACCTCGCCTCGGTCGCGATCATCCCGCGCGGCCTCGCCCCGCACGAGACCCTGCGCTTCTCGCCGGATGGCTGCGGCGTGAAGGGGCCGTGGCCGCAGCTTGCGCAGTTCAACGACGGCACGGCGGCGATCGGCACTGGCCCCTACAGGCTCGTCAGCTACACCCAGGGCAGTACGATCGTGCTCGCCCGCAACGAGCACTACTGGGACGAGCGGCCGCACTGGGCCGAGGTGCGGCTGACGCCGGTGACGCAGGCCGGGCCGCGGCTCGCCGGGCTGCTCGCGGGCGACCTGGACGTGATCGAGGCGCCCGCGACCGGCGACGTGCCGCGGCTGCGCGAGACGCCGGAGGTGGCGCTTGCGGTCGCGCCCTCCACGCGGCTGGTGTTCCTCC
>JAHDYJ010000111.1:11027-15440 GCA_023383795.1 Burkholderiales bacterium
GCCGTTCGTGAACGACGGCCGCTCGCCCAACCCGCTGCGCGACGTGCGCGTGCGCCAGGCGCTCTCGCTCGCGATCGACCGCAAGGCGCTGGTCGAGCGCATCATGGACGGACTCGCCCTGCCGGCGGCGCAGTTCCTGCCCGAGGGGATGCGCGGCACGATCCCGGGCCTGCCGGTGCTGCCCTACGATCCGGCGCGCGCGCGGGCGCTGATGGCGGAGGCCGGCCTCGCCGACGGCTTCACGCTGACGCTGCACGGCACCAACAACCGCTACGTGAACGACGCGCGCGTGCTGCAGACGATCGCCCAGTACTGGAACCGGATCGGCGTGAAGGTGACGGTGGAGGCGATGCCGTCCACCACCTTCTTCCCGCGCCGCGGCCGGCGCGAGTTCAGCGTCGCGATGGGCGGCTGGGCCGCGGGGGCGGAGGAGACCATGCTGTTCTTCCGCGCCTGGATGGTCAGCACCGACCGCGAGGCGGCGGTGGGGATGAGCAACTACGGCGGCTGGTCGAACGCGGCGTTCGACGCGGCGGCGCGCGCGGCGTTGCGCACCATGGACGACGCCGAGCGCGAACGGCTGATGCGCGAGGCGGGGCGGATCGGCCTCGAGCAGATGCCGGTGATCCCGCTGCACTTCGAGAGCAGCGTCTGGGCGTTCCGCAAGGGCCTCGTCTATCCCGGCCGCGTCGAGCAGACCACGCTCGCGGCCGAGATCCGGCCGGCGAACTGAGCGTGGACCTCGCCGCCGAGCTCGCCCGGGCGCTCGCGCGTCCGGGCATCGCCGCGGTGCCGTACGCGGATGCCGCGTTTCCAGACCGGCCCGTCACCGTGCACGCCTATCGCGCGCCCGGCCACGCCCCCGGCAAGCCCTGCGTGCTGGTGCAACACGGCATGGGGCGCAACGGCGACGAGTACCGCGACTTCTGGATCGCGGCGGCCGACCGGCACGGGCTGCTGATCCTCGCCACGACCTTCGCCGACGACGCCTGGCCGGGCCCCGAGCACTACAACAACGGCGCGGTACTGACGGAGGATGGCGCGGTGCGGCCGCCGGGGCGGCGCGCCTACGACATTCCCGGCCGCGTGCTCGCCGCCGCCCGCGCGGCCGGGCTGACCGACGGGCGCGACGTGCGCCTGTTCGGCCATTCCGCCGGCGCGCAGTTCGTGCATCGCCTGGTCGCCAGCGGGGCGGCCGCGCCGGCGGTGCTGATCGCCGCCAATGCCGGCTGGTACACCCTGCCGACGCTGGACCGGCCGTTCCCGGAGGGGCTTGGCGGGATCGGGCTCGGCGAGGACGACCTCGCACGCTTCCTCGCCGCCCCCTTGCACGTGCTGGCCGGCGACGCCGACACCGAGACCGCCGGGCCGAGCCTGCCTGCGCATCCGGCCGCGCTCGCGCAGGGGCCGCACCGTTTCGCCCGCGCCCGCGCCTTCGTCGCCGCCGGCGGGGCGGCGGCCGCGTCGCGCGGCCTTGCCTGCGCCTGGCGCCTGACCGTCGTGCCCGGGATCGGCCATGACGGCGCGGCGATGTCGCGCGTCGCCGCCGGCCTGTGGTTCGACGGGCTGGAGGCCGCCCGCGCGGCGGAACGGGCGCGCACCGCGACCACCGACACGCCCGTGCTCTGAACGGTCCGCGCCGGCGAGGCTTGTTGCCGGCGCGGCCGGACCACACGTAAGGTGGTGCTCCACGGACCGGGCGAGGGCTCAGCTGGGAACGACAGGTCCGGGACAGGGAGAACCGTCCGGGTGAAGAAGGACACGCCGATTCTCGAGGCTTCGCAGGTCAGCTTGCGCTTCGGCGGCGTGCGCGCGCTCACCGACGTCTCCTTCGCGGTCGAGCGCGGCGAGCTCTTCTCCATCATCGGCCCGAACGGGGCCGGCAAGACCTCGATGGTGAACTGCATCTCGGGCCGCTACCGGCCGACCGAGGGGCGCATCCTGTTCGAGGGCCGCGACGTCACCGGGCTCAGGCCGAACCACCGCGCGGGCCTCGGCATCGGCCGGACCTTCCAGAACCTCGCCCTGTTCGGCCACATGACCGTGCTCGACAACATCATGGTCGGCCGGCATCACCTGCTGAGGAACACCTTCCTGACAGGCATGGTGTACTGGCTCGGCGGGGCGCAGACGGAGGAGCTCGCGCACCGGCGCGAGGTCGAGGACATCATCGACTTCCTCGAGATCCAGCACATCCGCAAGGCGGTCGCCGGCACGCTGCCCTACGGCTTGCGCAAGCGCGTCGAGCTCGCGCGCGCGATCGCGCTCAAGCCCAAGCTGATCCTGCTCGACGAGCCGATGGCGGGGATGAACCTCGAGGAGAAGGAGGACATGGCCCGCTACATCGTCGATCTCAACGAGGAATGGGGGATGACGGTGATCATGATCGAGCACGACATGGGCGTGGTGATGGACATCAGCCACCGCGTGATCGTGCTCGATTTCGGCCGCAAGATCGCCGAGGGCACGCCCGAGCAGGTGCTCGCCGATCCGCATGTGAGGCGCGCCTATCTCGGCGAGGCGGACGACGTGCCGGTGGGCGGCGATACCGAGACCGACGCGGTCGCCTGAGCGTCATGGCCCTGCCCGACCTCGCCCGCCACGACACGCTGCCCAAGCTGCTCGCGCTGCACGCGCGCGAGCACGGGAGCGAGACGGCGCTGCGCGAGAAGGATTTCGGCATCTGGCGCTCGATCACCTGGGCGGAGTACCACGAGCGCGTGCGGTCCTTCGCGCTCGGCCTCGCGTCCCTGGGGATCGGCCGCGGCGACGTGGTCGGGCTGATCGGCGACAACCGCCCCGACTGGGTGATGGGCGAGGTCGCCGCGCACGCGGTCGGGGCGATGTCGCTCGGCATCTATCGCGACGCGCTCGACGACGAGGTCGCGTATCTCCTGTCCTATGCCGAGGCGAAGCTCGTGTTCGCCGAGGACGAGGAGCAGGTGGACAAGCTTCTGGCCCTGGGCGAGCGCGTGCCGTCCCTGCGCCACATCGTCTATTCGGATCCGCGCGGGATGCGCAAATACGACGACCCGCGGCTGATCTCGGTCGCGGCGCTGGTCAAGCGCGGCGAGGATCTGCGGCTTGCCGAACCGGACCGCTACGAGCGCATGGTGGAGGCGACGCGCGGCGAGGACGTGGCGATCCTCTGCACCACCTCCGGCACCACGGCGCGGCCCAAGCTTGCGATGCTGACGGCGAAGGCGCTTCTGAACCACTGCGCCTGCTATCTCGGCGCCGATCCGAAGGGACCTGACGACGAGTACGTCTCGGTGCTGCCGCTCCCCTGGATCATGGAGCAGGTCTATGCGATGGGCTGGGGGCTCATCACGCGCATGAAGGTGAACTTCGTCGAGGAGCCGGACACGACGATGGCCGATTTCCGCGAGATCGGTCCCACCTTCGTGCTGTTCGCGCCCCGGCTCTGGGAGGCGATTGCCGCGGATGTGCGCGCGCGCGTGATGGACGCCACGCCGCTGAAGCAGCGCCTCTACGAGCTCGGCATGCGGCAGGGGCTCGCCGCGCTCGACAAGGGCGGGCGCTCGACGCTGGCCGATGCGCTGCTGTTCCGCGCGCTGCGCGACCGGCTCGGCTTCTCGCGGCTGAAATCGGCCGCGACCGGTGGTGCCGCGCTCGGCCCGGATACGTTCCGCTTCTTCCAGGCCATGGGCGTGCCGCTGCGCCAGCTCTACGGCCAGACCGAACTCCTCGGCGCCTACACGATCCACACGCCCGACGCGGTCGATTTCAACACCGTGGGCGTGCCGTTCGACCGCACGGTGGAGGTGCGGATCGACAACCCCGACGCCAACGGCGTGGGCGAGATCGTGACACGCCATCCGAACATGTTCGCCGGCTACTTCAAGGCCGAGGAGACGACGAAGGCGGATCTGCGCGACGGCTGGATGCACACGGGCGACGCCGGCTATTTCGATGCGAAGGGCCAGCTCGTGGTGATCGACCGCATCAAGGACATCGCCACCACCGCGCGCGGCGACCGCTTCAGCCCGATGTTCATCGAGAACAAGCTGAAGTTCAGCCCCTACATCGCCGAGGCGGTGATCCTGGGCGATCAGCGCGACTACCTCGCCGCGATCATCTGCATCCGCTTCTCGATCGTCTCGAAATGGGCCGAGCGCAACCGCATCGCCTTCACCACCTACAGCGACCTCGCCTCCAAGGCGCCGGTGGCGGAGATCCTCAAGCGCGAGATCGAGATGGTGAACGCGCAACTGCCCGAGGCGCACCGCATCCGCAAGGCGGTGCTGCTCTACAAGGAGCTCGACGCCGACGACGACGAGCTGACGCGCACGCGCAAGGTGCGCCGCGGCGTGATCGGGCAGAAGTACGGCGACATCATCGAGGCGATCTACGGCGAACGGCCGGAGATCCCGGTCGATACCGTGATCAAGT
>JAHDYJ010000112.1:0-8138 GCA_023383795.1 Burkholderiales bacterium
CCAACTGCCAACTGCCAACTGCCAACTGCCAACTGCCAACTGCCAACTGCCAACTTTCTACTACCAACCCACTGATCGGCCGCGCGGGCGCAGCCGATCAGTGCAGCCGTTTCCTGTTCGACGGCGCGGCGCTCGGCTGCACCTGCGTCGCGGAGCTCGGCCGCACGGCGGTGCCCTGCTCGGCCCAGGTGCGCTGGAAGAGCTGGTTCACGAGCGCGACGACCTCGCCGATCTCGGAATCGCCGAAATGCCGCGTGAGCAGGTGGGCGACGTCGTCCACCATGCGCTGGCGCTGCGCCTCGCGGATCGCCTCGGGCGTCGGCCCGACGAACACGATCCCGTACTCGTCGGTGCCGTCGTCGTGGTAGTAGGTGACCTCGATCTCGGCGGCGCGCTCGGTGTAGGCGTTCAGGCCCTGCAGCGCCTCCTCGACGATCTCGCGGAAGTTGCGCCCCACGTCGCCGGTCCAGCACACCTCGAGCAGCCGCCGCGCCGGGTCGTACGCGACGCCCGGCTCGTCCTCGTAGACGCTGTGCACGTCGGCGAGCGACTCCTCGTCGATGTAGGCGAGCCACGGCCGCAGGCCGGCCTCGATCTGCGCGACGGTGACGCCGGGTCGCAGAGGGATGTTGCCGTGTACGTGGACTTCGATCCGCATGGCGAGACTCCGTCGGCGGGAGCCTCGATTCTACCGCGCGCCGCTCCCGGCCACTTGCCGGGGCCGAGGCAGTTCCGATGCCGGCTAGCGCCCGCCGCGCGAGCGGCCCGAGCGGCGCCGCTTGCCGCCCTGCGGCCGGCGCGACGCCGGCGGCTGCTGCTGGCCCGGCGGCGTGCTCCACGTGCCGGAACGCATCGGCCCCTGCCCGAAACCGGGTCCGGCCTCGCCCTGGGGCCGGCCGCCGCCGCGACCGCCTCGGCCGCCGCCGCCACCACCACCGCCGCCACCACCGCCGCCGCCGCCGCCCCCGCTGCGGCCGCCGCGCATCGCGGCGTGCACCTGCTCGACCAGCGGCATGACCTCGCGCCGCGAGATCTCGAGGCCGCCGTGATCGCCCTCCGGGCCATCATGGATGATCTTGTAGATCATCACCTCCTGCTCGCGTCCGCCCACGCCGCGCCGCTGCGCGTGCTTCTTCGCATCGAGATACGCGCGGACCAGCGCCTCCGCGTTCGCCTCGAGGTCGAAGCGGCTCTCGCCGGTGAGCTCCAGGCGCTCGGCGGTGGCGTCGTCGAACTGCGCGAGGCCCGCGCGCGAGCTCGCCTCGTCCGCGGCGTCGGGGTTGAACCCGCTCGCGACGCGCGCGATCGCGATGACGTGCGCGGCCTCGCGCTGCGCCAGCCCGAAGAGCGCGGAGGCTGCGACGAGCGCCTCGATCGCGTGCTCCTGGACGTCCTCCGAGACGTCGCCCCACTGGCGACTGTGGCCGCTGGCGCGCCCCTCGAAGTGCTCGATCGGTTCGTTGAAGTGCGACTCGGGCGCGACCGGCCCCGGGGGCTTGCCCTTGTGCGCGTAGAAGCGGGAGAAATCGGCCATGGCGGATGCGGCCTCAGCCGCGCGGGGCGCTGGGGTGCATCGACGCGCGCCGCGGGCGCCAAACGCTCCGCGGCGGCGCCCGGTGCGGCTCGGACGACGTGTGCATGCTGTGCTGCCTTTCAACCGCGCTGCGCTCCGCGATGCGCGCGGTGCCTGAGCATCTCTCGGGGAAAAGCGTCCGCCGGCCTGCGGCGGCAGCGGCTCGTGCTCGCTCTACCTCTGCTGCGCGGCCTCGTGGGCCGATCGGGAGCGGGCGCCGCTTTCGTACTCGCTCCGCTATTCTAGATGGGTTGCGGCCGCGATGCAAAGCGTTGTGCGCCCGACCGGCGGGGCGCCCGCCGCCCTCCGGATCGGCCCTTGCCGGCCGGTTGACCTGGATCAAACCCGCACCGCGGCCGCCTCGCGAATATCGGACCATGGAAACCCGGGCAGGAAACCCGCTGCAGGAGGGGGTGTGCGCATGACGAAGCCGGTCGCCGTGCAGTCGATCGCCGTGATTCTGGCGCTTTCGTGCTGGTCGGCGCCCGCCGCGGCGGGCGATCCGGACCGCGGCCGGATGCTGTACGAGACGCGCTGCGTCGAGTGCCACGACGTCACCGTGCACCGCCGCGAGGCGCGCAAGGCGCAGACGTTCGAGGGCATCCTCGCCCAGGTGGGGCGCTGGAACGCGACGCTGGGCGGCGCCTGGACCGCCGCGGAGATCGAGGACGTGGCGGTCTACTTGAACTGGCGCTATTACCGGCATCCGTGCCCGGAGTCGGTGTGCGGCCCGCGGCGGGCGTCGGTGCCGCGCGCGCTGGCCGGGCGTTGAGGCTGCGCGGTCAATCGAGTTCCAGCTCGAGCAGCGCGTACGAAAGCGTCTTGCCGTGCGCGTCGAGCGCGAGCGACGCGGTGACGCCGCCCGCCAGCGCCTGCTCGCACACGAACTGCAGCGCGTGCAGCTCCGGGAGCTCGTAGCGCCGCACCTCGCCCTTGACGATCCCCGAGAGATGCGCGCGCACGCGGTCGGGCGTCACCTGCGCGACGAGCCGCGGATAGTCCTCGGCGCGGTACGCGAAGAGCGACAGCGTGAGGGTGTCGCCCTTGTCGCCGGCGCGGCAGTGCGCGAGCTCAGCGAGCTTTCGCGGCATAGCGGCTCTGGAGCAGCGTGACTTCCGCGGCGACCTTCGCGCGCGGCAGGAGCGTCGACACGATTCCGATGCGCTCGGCGACCGACTTCCGCAGGCCCCCGCCGCCGGCGGGACCGTTGGTGAGCAGCGCCTCGACCTCCCAGCCGATGCGCTCGGCGACCGCGCGCCGGTCGGCGCGCCCGGCGACGCGCAGGCGCACCTCGTACGGGTCGTGCGCGTGGCCGAAGCTCGATTTGTGCGCCGAGTCGACGCCGATGTGGTCGATGCGCAGCTCGAGATCGGGCACCGCCTCCTGCAGGCGCTCGCGCAGCACTCCAGCGGCGAGTGCGGCGCGCGCGCGCGCGTTCGCGCCGGCGTACGTGAGCTCGCCCTCGCCGAGCCAGCCGGCGAGGTAGCCGACGCTCGCCTTGAGCGTGTCGGTGCGCGCGCGCCCGGTCGCGCCGCCCACGGCGACGCGGTCGGGTCCCACCTCCGCCACCCGCACGCCGCGAAGATCGAGCGTCACGTCCGGCGTGACGTAGCCGGTCGGATCGGTGACCTCGTAGAGCAGCTGCTCCTTCACCGTGCGCACGGTCACCGCGCCGCCGGTGCCGGGCACTTTGCTGATCGACGCGAAGCCGTCGGCGTCGACGTCGGCGAACGGGAACCCGAGATGTGCGAGGTCGGGCACGTCCTTCGCGCCGGGGTCGGCGAAGTAGCCGCCGGTGACCTGGCCCGCGCACTCGAGCAGGTGTCCGACGACCGTCCCGCGCGCGAGTCGGTCCCAGTCGTCGAGCGCCCAGCCGAACTCGTGCACGAGCGGCGCGAGGAAGAGCGACGGATCGGCCACGCGGCCCGTGATCACGACGTTCGCGCCGCGCGCGAGCGCCGGCAGCAGCGCCTCGGCGCCGAGATAGGCGTTCGCCGAGACGAGCCTGCCGTGCGCGCGCAGCGCGCGGCCGGTCTCGAGGGCCGTCATGCCCGGCTTGACGAGGCGCAGGACGTCGTCCCCGGTGACCGCCGCGACCTTCACCCGCAGGTTCAGCCGCCGCGCGATCGCGATCGTCACCTTGCCCGCGCCGACCGGATCGGCGGCGCCCATGTTGGTCACGATGCGCAGGCCGCTGCGCTCGACGAAGGGCAGCAGCGCCTCCATCCGCGCCTCGAGCAGCGGGTCGAAGCCGGTGCCGGGCTCCTGCAGGCGGCGGAGCTGCGCCGCCGCGATCGTCCGTTCGGCGAGGCACTCGAGCACCAGATAGTCGAGCCCGCCCTGCGACGCGAGCACGACCGCCGGATCGATGCGATCGCCCTGGAATCCCGCGCCGGCGCCGATGCGCAGCGTCTTCGGTTCAATCCTCGCCATGCCGTGTGCCGGAGCCGCCGATGCGCGCCCAGTATAGCGGCGCGGCGCGCCGCGGCCCCGGGCCGGCGAGGATGCTCGTCATTCGCGCGAAGCCCGTCCCCGATAGCCGAAATCGGGGCGCGGGAATCCAGGTTCGGGCGCGATCGATCTTCTTCCGGCTCCCCGCCTGCGCGGGGACGACCCAGGTGCGCATCGGCTAGCGCAGCGGCTCGCTGCGCGTACTGAGCCCGAGCCGCATCATCGTGCGGATCGAGCGCGGGCGTTTCGCTCTCGCCGCCTCGCGCGCCGCCGCGCGCGCGAGGCGGCACCGGAAGTCGTAGACCGCCGCCTCGAGGCCGATCAGCACCGCGAGCGCGAGGCTGACGCCGGAAACGTAGAGCGTCGGGCCGTCGAGACCCGGCAGGACGGCGCCGGCGAGCGAGGCCACCGCCACCACGAACACCGCGCCGCCGAGCATGGCGACGCCCATCCGCGTCGCGCCGAAGAGCCGCTGCCGGGCGCCGTGCAGAGCGCTCCGGCGCGCGACGTCGATGGCGGCGAGCGAGGCGTGCCGGTGCAGCACCCAGACGAGCGCCCCGATGCAGCCGAACAGCCCCGGATCCACCAGCGGTCCGCCCTCCTTTCGCGTGTTCCCCGCGCTACCACAAGATCTAGCGGTCGGCGACCGTCAGATGCCTGCATTTTGGGCCTCGTATCCCCGGTCGTGGCGTGTCGGCACGCTCCGCGCGTGCGCTTTTCCACACTGCTCGGGAGCCAGCCGTCATCCGGCACTTCGCCGCGAAGTCGAATTCTCGTCGGCGACGGCGGCGCGCGAAGCAAAGAAAAGAAAAGGGGGCTTGCGCCCCCCGTGTACGATCCCTGCTCGCGTGCCTAGGCGGCTTCCTTCACCGAGGGCGGACCGGCGAGCGCCATGGAATGTCATCGAACAAGGGGGCTTGCGCGCCCCTTGTACGATCCCTGCTCGTCCCTACGCCGCCTCCTTCACCGAGGGCAGACCGGCGAGCGCCATCGCGAGCTCTTTCTCGTCGTAATCCTGGTCGGTCAGCTTGCCCGTGAAGTAGTCCATGTAGGCCTGCATGTCGAAGTGGCCGTGGCCGCACAGGTTGAAGAGGATGACGCGCGACTTGCCTTCCTCGCGGCACTTGATGGCCTCGTCAACCGCGCCCTTCACCGCGTGGTTCGCCTCCGGCGCGGGCAGGATGCCCTCGGCGCGCGCGAACATGACGCCGGCGTCGAAACACTTCGTCTGGTGGTACGCCACCGCGTCGATCAGGCCGAGCTCCTTGATGTGGCTGATGAGCGGCGCCATGCCGTGGTAGCGCAGCCCGCCGGCGTGGAAGCCGGGCGGCGTGAAGGTCGAGCCGAGCGTGTGCATCTTCACGAGCGGCGTGAGGTGCCCGGTGTCGCCGAAGTCGTAGGCGTACTTGCCGCGCGTCAGGCTCGGGCAGGCGGCCGGCTCGACCGCCACGACGCGCACCTTCCTGCCGCCGCGCAGCTGCGCGCCGAGGAACGGGAACACCAGCCCGGCGAAGTTCGAGCCGCCGCCGGTGCAGCCGACCAGCACGTCCGGGTAGTCGCCGGCCATCTCCATCTGCGCCATCGCTTCCTGGCCGACGATCGTCTGGTGCAGGAGCACGTGGTTCAGCACCGAGCCGAGCGCGTACTTGGTGTCCTCGCGCTGAGCGGCCACTTCCACGGCCTCGGAGATCGCGATCCCGAGCGAGCCGGGGTGATCTGCGCGCTGCGCGAGGATCGCCTTGCCCGACTGCGTTTCGTTCGACGGCGAGGGGATGCACTTCGCCCCGTAGGTCTCCATCAGCGCGCGCCGGTACGGCTTCTGGTTGTAGGACACGCGCACCATGAAGACCTGCACCTCGAGCCCGTAGAGCGTGCCGGCGAACGCGAGCGAGGAGCCCCACTGGCCGGCGCCGGTCTCGGTGGTGAGGCGCTTCACGCCCGCCTCCTTGTTGTAGAACGCCTGCGGCACCGCGGTATTCGGCTTGTGGCTGCCCGACGGGCTCACGCCCTCGTACTTGTAGTAGATCTTCGCCGGCGTCTGCAGCGCCTTCTCGAGCCGGCGCGCGCGGTAGAGCGGGGACGGACGCCACTGGCGGTACACGTCGCGCACGGGCTCCGGGATCTCGATCTCGCGCTCGGCGGTCACCTCCTGCATGATCAGCGACATCGGGAAGAGCGGCGCGAGATCGTCCGGCCCGATCGGCTTGCCGGTCCCCGGATGCAGGACGGGCGGCAGGGGCTTCGGCAGATCGGCCTGCAGGTTGTACCAGGCCTTCGGGATGCGCGATTCGTCGAGGATGTACTTCACCGGCTCGGACATGGCTCTCTCCTCCGTCGTTTCGAACCCGTTCGCCGGCGGCGGCGCGCCGCCCGGCTGTGCGGTCATCTGGTTCGTGCTGGGGTCGCCCGGCGCGCCCGGACCGGGCGAGGGTCCGGCACAGTGTAGCGCACCCGGCGCACGGCCCCCGAACGCGGGACGCACGCGAACCGCCACGCTAAGCCATCCCGAGCGCGGATGGTCGCGCAGGGCGAGATTTCGTGATCTGGGTTACGCCGCGACGCGCGACGTCGGCAGCTCGTCGAAACACTCCGCTGCGCGGGAGGGACTTTCGACGCGCGGCCCGGCGCCTGGACCGGCCGGGCGCCGGGCCGCGGACCTGTTACTGGAGCATGCTCCGCAGCATCCAGGCCGTCTTCTCGTGCACCTGCATGCGCTGCGTGAGGAGGTCGGCGGTGGACTCGTCGGCCGCCTTCTCGGCGGCGGGGAACACCGAGCGCGCGGTCTTCGCGACGGTCTCGTTGCCCCTGACGAGCTCGGCGATCATCTGCTCGGCCGAGGGCGCCTCGTCGGCCTCCTCGATCGCCGAGAGCTTCGCGTAGGCCTTGTACGACCCGGGCGCCGGGTGCCCCAGCGCGCGGATGCGCTCGGCCACCGCGTCCACCGCGAGCGCGAGCTCGTTGTACTGCGTCTCGAACATGAGGTGCAGCGTGTTGAACATCGGGCCGGTCACGTTCCAGTGATAGTTGTGCGTCTTCAGGTACAGCGTATAGGTGTCGGCGAGCAGCCGCGACAGCCCTTCCGCGATCTTCGCCCGGTCCCTGTCGCCGATGCCGATGTCGATCGCCGGCGCCTTCACCTCCGCATTCGCGGCCATTTGCCTGCTCTTCTTCGCCATGGTTTGCTCCTTCTGTTCCGCGAGCGAGGATAGCTTCATCCGAATACATCGGTCCAGTGAATAGTTTCGAACGTAACGATCGAGCCCGGCGATGAAAGGAGCGCGCGTCCCCGGGATGCCCCGCCGCGCGCGGCCGCGCGCATCGTCCAGGCTCCGGCGCGGCACGGAGCTGCGGTGACGGACGTACTGCAGTCCGCGGACGAGTCGATCGTGCTGCCGGACGGGCGGCGGCTCGCGTTCGCGCAGTCCGGCGCGCCGGACGGGCAGCCGGTGCTCGCTTTCCACGGCCTGCCCGGCTCGCGCCTGCAGCGGCATCCCGATCCGGCGATCGCGCGTGCCGCGGGCGTTCGCCTCGTGCACGTCGACCGCCCTGGGTTCGGGCGCTCGGACCCGAGGCCGGGACGTACGCTCGCCGACTGGCCCGGTGACGTCGCCGCGCTCGCCGACGCGCTCGGCTTCAGCGAGTTCGCTCTGGTCGGCGTCTCGGGCGGCGGCCCGTTCGCGCTCGCGTGCGCCGCGGCGCTCGGCGAGCGCGTTCGGCGCGTGGCGCTCGTTTCCAGCGTCGGGCCGCCCGAAGCGATGCGTCGCCCGCGCGCGCTCGCGACGCCCGCCGGGCTCGCCTTCGCGCTCGCGCTGCGGGCGCCGTGGGTGCTGCGCGGCCCGCTCGCGCTCGGCGCACGCGTAGCGCGGCGCCGCCCGCGGCTCGCCCTGCGGGCGATCGCCGCGCGCGCCGCGCCGGCGGATCGGGCGATCATCGCCCGGCCCGACGTGCAGGCGATGCTCGCCGCGGATCTGGGCGAGGCGTTTCGCCAGGGCGCCGGCGCGTTTGCGCACGAGATCGCGCTGCTCGCGCGCCCCTGGGGCGTCGCGCTCGCGACGGTGCGGTGCCCGGTCGCGATGTGGCACGGCGAGGACGATCGCGTCGTGCTGCCGGACGC
>JAHDYJ010000112.1:8148-9188 GCA_023383795.1 Burkholderiales bacterium
CGCCGCCCGCGCGCTGGCGGCGCGGTTGACGCTCGCGCACGCCGCATTCGTGCCGCGCGAGGGCCACTTCATGGTGCTCGAGCGGCTGCCCGAGATCCTGGCGTGGGTGGCCGCATTCGATCGGGCTTAGCCGCTCAATAGCGATGCGCGTCGAAGCGTCCCGGATCGAGCGCCGCGACGAGGCCCGCCGACACCGGCGCGGGCTCCTCCTCCAGGCGCGCGGCGAGCGCCTCGGCGCAGAGCGGCGGGCCGATCAGGCCGCGCGACCCGTGCGCGGTGTTCACGTGCAGCCCGCCCTCGCCGGGCACGGGTCCGACGATGGACAGGCGGTCGGGGCTGGTGCAGCGGACCGCGACGCGCCCGGCGAGCGTCGCCGGATCGAGCCGGTCCGCGTCGAGCGCGCGCGCCAGCGCCGGCGCCATCGCGGCGAGGTCCGCGAGGTTCGCGCGGTGCTCGGCGGCGTGCACCTCCAGGTCGTCGAACTCGTGCACGAACGTCGCGCCGAGCGTGTGCACGCCGCGGCGCGCGGGCGCCACCGACGCCGCGCCGCAGACCACCGCCGCGAGCGCGCGGCTCGCGCCGGTGGCGGGAAGCAGCGTCAGCTGGCCCCGCACGGCGTGCAGCGGCAGCGCGCGCGTCTGCGCGAAGCGCGCGGCGTCGACCGAGGCCGCGACGACGACCGCCGGCGCGCGCGCGACCACGCTGCCGCCGGCGAGGACGCGCCACTCGCCGTTCGGTGCCCGCTCGAGCGCGCGCGCGTCGACTCCGGTGCGCACCTCGATTCCCGGGTGCGCCGCGAGCGCATGCACGAGCGCCGGCGGATGCACCCACCCCGCGCCGGGGAAGTGCAGCCCGCCCGCGGGCAGCGGCACGCCGGCGATGGCGCTCGCCTCCGCGCGGTCGACGCGGCGCGCCACCGCGGCCGGCACTCCGCTCGCGAGCATCGCTTCCTGCCGCGCCGCGGTCTTCGCGTCGCGCGCGAGCTGCAGCACGCCGGACGCGCGCCCGGAGTCCTCGCCCTGCGGCAGGATCGCATCGCG
>JAHDYJ010000112.1:9198-12264 GCA_023383795.1 Burkholderiales bacterium
GGCTGTGCTGGTAGCCGGAGAGCACGAGCTCGCCGAGCGGCGACGCACGCGCCGCGAGACGCGCGTAGAGCACGCCCTGCGGATTGCCCGAGGCCTCCTCCGCGAGGGCGGCGCGACGCTCGAGCAGCGTCACGCGCCAGCCGCGCCGGGCGAGGCTCCACGCGCTGGCCGCGCCGGCGAGCCCGCCGCCGATCACGACCGCGCCGCGGCTGCCGGGGAGCGGCGCGCGCGCCGGCGCGGACCGCTCGAGCGCGCCGGCGAGCATCGCGCGCTTGCGTCCGAAGCCCGGGCGCTTCTCGGTGCGGAATCCCGCCGACTCGAGGCCCCGGCGCACGGCGCCGGCGCAGGGGTACGTCGCGAGCGTGGCGCCGGCGAACGAATGCGCGGCGATCGCGGCGAGCACCGCGTCGCTCCAGATGTCGGGGTTGCGCGCCGGCGCGAACCCGTCGAGGAACCACGCGTCGCAGCGCCCGGCGAGCTCGCCGAGCCGCTCGGCCGCGTCGCCCACCGCGAGCGTCAGCATCACGCGGCCGCCCGCGAAGTGGAAGCGGTGCCAGCCGGGCGCGAGCACGCCGTACTGGGCGAGGAGCGCCTCCGCGTGCGCGACGAGCTCCGGCCAGGCGCCGAGCGCGCGCGCGAGGTCCGCCCGCGCGAGCGGGTAGCGCTCGACGCTCACGTAGTGCAGGATCGCGTCGGCCGGCGCGCTGCGCGCCCACAGCGCCCAGGCGGCGCAGAAATTCAGCCCGGTGCCGAATCCCGTCTCGCCGATCGCGAAGCGCGCGCCGCGCGCGAGCCGCGCCCAGCGCTCGGGGAGGCGGTTCCCCTCGAGAAAGACGTGCCGCGTCTCGCCGAGCCCCGACTCGCGCGAGAAGTACACGTCGCCGAAGCGCCGCGAGTACGGCTGGCCGTCCTGCCAGTCGAGCGCTTCGCCGTTCACGCGGCTCACCCCTGGGCGAGGGCGCCCCGGAGCACCCACAGCCCGAAGCCGCCGAGCAGGACGCCCGAGGCCCGGTTGACCCACCCGAGCGCGGCAGGCGGCACGCGCTGGCGCAGTGCGCTCACCGTGCCCGACAGCACGATCCACCACAGCATCGATCCGGCGAACACGCCCGCGACGAGCACCGCTGCGGCGGCGGCGGCGCGCATCGCGCCGACGAGGCCGAGGCCGGCGAAGACGGCGGCGAAGGAGAGGATCGTCGCCGGGTTCGCGAGCGTGAGCAGGAACGTCGCCGCGAACATTGCGGCGAAGCCGCCGCGGGCGCCGCCCGCCGGCGCGTCGGCGGCACGCTCTGCCGGGCGCGCGAAGAATGCGCGTGCGCCGAGCCAGAGGAGCGCGGCGCCGCCGACGAGCGCGAGCGCGCGCTGATGGCCGAGCAGGGCCGCCGAGACGGCGGTGATGCCGAATGCGGCCACCGCGGCGTACGCGGCGTCGGCCACCGCGGTGCCCAGCCCGCCGGCGACCGCCGGCCAGAAGCCGCGCTCGAGCGCGCGGCGGAAGCACAGCACGCCGATCGGGCCGACCGGCGCGGCGATCGAGAAGCCGAGCACGAGGCCTTTCGCGAGGAAGGGCAGGGTGTCGCTCATGTGCGCGGGCGTCCGGGCCGAGGTGGCCGCAGAGTGTACGCGCGCTCCGCGCCTCAAGCCGCGGGCGCGGCCGCGCGCCGGTCGACGGCGCGCCAGACGGCCTTCAGCGTCTCGCGCGCGAAGAGCACCGGGCTCGCCGCCGCGGTGCAGACCAGCCAGTCGGTCGCCGACAGCCGCACCGCGCCGAAGGCCTGCTGCAGGAGCGGAACCTCCACCGCGAGCATCTGCAGCGCGAGCGCGAGCGCGACCGCGAACCAGAGCCAGCGGTTCGAGAAGAGGCCGTGCACCAGGCTCCGCTCGTCGGAGCGGATGCAGTGCACCTCGAAGAGCTGCGACAGCACGAGGGTGGTGAAGACGAGCGTGCGCGCGTACCCGACGTCGCCGTCGCCGTCGATCAGCCCGCCGGGGAGGCTCGCGTCGAGCACGGCGAGCGCGCCGGCGGTGATCGCGGCGGCCGCCACCGAGACGCCGATCCACATGCGCCGGGTGATGACGCGGGTGCGCGGGTCGCGCGGCGGGCGCCGCATCACCTCCGGGTCGGCGGGATCGACGCCGAGCGCGAGCGCCGGGGCGCCGTCGGTGAGTAGGTTGATCCAGAGGATCATCGCCGGCAGGAGCGGGAGCACGAGCGCCGCGCCGCCGTCGGCGACGAGCCCGAGCGTCGCCGCGAGCACGACGGCGAGGAAGAGAACGAGCACCTCGGCGAGGTTCGTCGAGAGCATGTAGCGCAGGAACTTCTGGATGTTGGCGTAGATCGAGCGGCCCTCCTCGATCGCCGCGACGATCGACGCGAAGTTGTCGTCGGTGAGGATCATGTCGGAGGCCTCGCGCGCGACGTCGGTTCCGCCGAGCCCCATCGCCACGCCGATGTCCGCCGCGCGCAGCGCGGGCGCGTCGTTCACGCCGTCGCCGGTCATGGCGACCACCTCGCCCTGGGCGCGCAGCGCCCGCACGATGCGCAGCTTGTGCTCCGGGGTCACCCGCGCGTAGACCGTGCACGTGCGCACGCGCTCGGCGAGCTCGGCGTCGCTCATGCGCTCGATGTCCGCGCCGGTGACCGCGCGCTCGCCGCGGCGCGCGATGCCGAGCTCGCGCGCGATGGCGGCGCCGGTCGTCGGGTGGTCTCCGGTGATCATGCCGACGCGGATTCCGGCGCCGTGCGCGGCCTGCACCGCCGCGTGCGCCTCCGGGCGCGGCGCGTCGATCATCCCGACCACGCCGATCCACGCGAGGTCGCGCTCCGATGATTCGTCGAGCCCGGGGACCGCTTCGGCCGGGATCGTCCGGAAGGCGATGCCGATGGTGCGCAGCGCCTCGTCCGCGAGCCCTTCGACGGCCTCCAGGATCGCGGCCCGCCGGACATCGTCGAGCGGGCGCGGGCCGGGGCCCGGGCCCGCGGGGGGGGGGCGCGCGGGCGGGCGGGCGGGGGGGGCCGGGGGCCCCCGCCCCCGGGGGGGGCCCCCCCCCCCGGGGCCGGGCGCG
>JAHDYJ010000112.1:12274-15390 GCA_023383795.1 Burkholderiales bacterium
GCTCGTGGGTGCAGCGCGCGAGCAGGACGTCGGGCGCGCCCTTGACCAGCAGCACCGTGCGGCGCCGCTCGGCGTCCGTGTGCGCCGTGCTCATGAGCTTGCGCTCGGCCGAGAACGGCACCTCGCCGAGGCGCTCGAAGCGCGCGTGCAGCGCCTCGGCCGAGAGCCCGGCCTTCAGCGCCGCGACCTTGAGCGCGCCCTCGGTCGGGTCGCCGCGCACCGCGCGGGTGCCGTCGTCCTCCTCGACGAGCTCGGCGTTGTTCGCGAGGAATCCGGCCGCGAGCGCCCGCTCGATCTCGCTGCGCAGCGCGCCGTCGGGGAGCGGCCCGCCGCCGGCGCGAAGCTCGCCCTCCGGCGCGTAGCCGCTGCCGGTGATCTCGGCGCGGCCGCTCGCGGTGACGACCGCGCGCACCGTCATCTCGTTCTTCGTCAGCGTGCCGGTCTTGTCGGAGAGGATGACGGTCGCCGAGCCGAGCGTCTCGACCGCCGCGAGCCGGCGCACGATGACGTTGCGCCCGGCCATGCGCTGCATGCCGAGCGAGAGCGCCACGGTCGTCACCGCCGGGAGCCCCTCGGGCACGGCCGCGACCGCGAGCGAGATGGCGAAGAGGAGCACCGTCACCAGCACCGCGATCGTGACCTGCGGCTGCATCGCGAGGATCGTCCCGCCGACGACGACCGCGATCAGGATCACCGCCGTGCCGAGAAGCCGGCCGACGTGGGCGAGCTCGGCCTGCAGCGGCGTGCGCTCGTCGTGCGTCTCCGCGAGCAGGCCCGCGATCTTCCCCATCTCGGCCTGCATGCCGGTGGCCGTGACGACCGCGCGGCCGTGGCCGTAGGTGGCGGCCGTTCCGGCGAAGAGCATGTCGACCCGGTCGCCGAGGTGCGCGTCCGCGCCCACCGGCTCGGTGAGCTTCGCGAGCGGAGTCGATTCGCCGGTGAGCGCCGCCTCCATGGTCTGCAGCGACACCGACTCGATCAGCCGGGCATCGGCCGGGACGCTCGCGCCCTCCTCGACGACGATGACGTCGCCCGGCACGACCTCCTCGGCCGCGACCGAACGCGGCTCGCCGTCGCGCACCACCAGCGCGTGGGGCGCGGCCATGCTGCGCAGCGCCGCGATCGCCGCCTCCGCGCGCGCCTCCTGCACGTAGCCGAGCACGGCGTTCGCGAGCACGATCGCGAGGATCATGATCGACTCGTGCGGCGTGCCGGCGGCGCCTTCCAGGACCCACACGGCGAACGAGATCGCCACCGCGGCCACGAGCAGCAGCACGAGCGGGCTCTCGAACTGGGCGAGGAAGCGCCGCCACGCGGGCACCGGCGGCGCCGCCGCGAGCGCGTTCGGTCCGACCGCCTCGAGCCGCCGCGCGGCCTCGGCCGCGGCGAGGCCGCGCACCGGATCGGTGCCGAGCGCTTCGCACACGGCCGCCGCGGTGCGGGCATGCGCGTCGGAGACGTGGAGCGGGGCGTCGGTCACGCGGCCAGTCTACCCGCGCGCCGTCAGGCGATCGTGATGCCCTCGAAGCGCACGCGCCAGCCGTCCGGGCGGTGCGCGGCGGCGCTCACCACGCCGGAGTGGCGCGACTGCAGCATGCAGAGCGCGGGCTTGAAGAAGTAGCGCCCGCCGACCTGCGGCGCGACGCGCGTCTCGCGCACCAGGCCCTCGTAGGCGATGATGTGATAGCCGCCGATCTCGACGGCGCGCGCCTCGCGCGCCGCCATCGGGCCGACGACGCACCAGACGAGCGCGCCCGAGAGCGGATCGGGCGCCTCCATCAGCCGCCCGACGTGAGTCACCGGGCAGCCGACGCCGGCGGGGCGGCCGAAGAGGACGTCGCCCGCCTTCAGCCCGAGCCGCTCGGCGAGTCCGGGGTTGAACGGCAGGATGTTCTCGCGCGGCCCGGGGTCCTCGGGGAAGGGCTCCATCACCATCTGGTACTCGCGGCCGAGGACGTCGTGCCAGGCCTCCGGCGCGGCCGCCAAGTGCGGCGCGATCTGCGTGCCCGGACCGAGATGCACGCAGCGCCGGCGCGCGCGCGGGTCGTGCAGGATCAGCTCCGCGAGCCCCGCGCAGGTCTTGAAGCCGCACTGCCCGCAATCCTTGCCGGGCAGCGTGGCGAGCACCTCGGCGATCCGCCGCTCCATCACTGGCCCCGGTAGAAGAGGTCCGAGTCGAGCGCGCGCACGATCCCGTAGTGGTGCTCCCACCCGATCTCCTTCTTGCCCGCGCAGATCGTGCACACCGACATCGGCGGGCTGCCGCGCAGCCGCGAGGGCTGCACGAGCTCGGGCGTGGCCTCGATCCGGCGCACCACCGGCTCGAGGTTGATGCCGTGCAGCGCATCGGTCTCGATCACCGGGATCTCGGCGGCGTCGAGCAGGTTCGCGCGGAACACCTCCTTCTCGGCCTGCGAGACGAGGTCGATCTTGGTCACCACCGCGAGGTCGGCGAGCGTGAGCATCGCGCCGATCTTGCGCGGCAGGTTCATGCCGCTCGTCGCCTCGAGCACGATGACGCCGAGCGCGCCCTCGATGTACGGCGCGCAGCGCAGGCAGAGCCCGGCGGTCTCGACGAGCAGGAACTCGGCCGACTCGCGCTCGGCCCAGGCGAGCGCGTCGCCGAGCACCAGCACGCTGCAGTGGTCGGGGCAGAGGTCCCCCGACAGGACCTTGCGCGCGGGGATGCCGAACTCGCGGGCGAACGTCTCGTCCTCGTCGCAGTACTGCACGTCGACCTTGAGGTAGGCGAGCTTGCGGCCGCGCTCGGCGAGCTTGCGCGCGGCGTGCCGCAGGACGGTGGTCTTGCCGCTGGTCGGCGGCCCGGCGCAGATGACCGCCCTCATCGCACCGCCTCCGCCGAGGGCGCTTCCAGGACCTGCCGCAGCTCGCCGAGGAGCTCGCCCTCGGCGACCCGCTCGCCCGCGCGCAGCCGGTTCCGCATCTCCACCATGATGCCGTCGAGCAGTCCGATGCGGCCCGCCACGCGGCGCTCCTCCTCGGCGCGCGGCACGATCGCCTGCATCGCGCCTCCCAGCAGCACGACCCGGTAGTCCGAAAGCAGCGTGATGCGCAGGTCGTGCGTGACGAAGATGAAGATCTTCCGGTAGCGCTGG
>JAHDYJ010000113.1 GCA_023383795.1 Burkholderiales bacterium
GGCGACGATCTCGCACGCTGCGCGCGTCATGTCGAAGAAGCGCGGCATGATGGCGCGCGTGCGCGGCGTCGGGTCGGCGAGCCGCGCGAGATAGGCCGGCGAGGCGAGCACGGCGATCGACGCGGTGTCGTAGAGCGCCGCGTGGCGCCCCGGCGTCTGCGCGTCGCGGTAGCGGCGCGCGGCGAGGAAGCCGGGTACCGCGAGACGCTCGGGAACGTGCTCCTCCTCGTACCAGGCGTCGAACTCGGGCTCGTCGGCGGCGGCGATGTCGTTCCAGACCGCCAGCAGTCCGGGACGCGCGTCCGTCATGGCTTCTACCTCCTTGGCGCGCACCAGCCTATCATTTGTCCGCGGTCGCCGGGAGGCGCCGCTCGTGCGCGCGGTTCCGCGGTGCGCCATCGCGCGCGTCCGGCTTGCTTGACCGCGAGCGCGGTTTTGCTGCACCATCGTTCAGGCGAACAAGAAGCCGCGGTCCGGCGAGTCCGGACGACGTCGCGCGTATCCCACGAAGGAGGAGATTATGCAGCGTACCAGGAAGCTCGTTGCGTCCATCGCGGCCGCGGCGCTGTGCGTGCCGGCGCTCGCCGTCGCGCAGGACGCCGCGCCGATCAAGGTCGGGGTGGTCACGTTCCTGTCCGGACCGGCCGCCGGCCCGTTCGGGGTCCCGGCGCGCAACGCCGCCGAGATCACCATCGAGATGCTGAACGGCGGCAAGGTGCCCAAGCCGTACGACCAGAAGGGCTTCGGCGGCGCGCGCCTGCAGATGGTGCTCGTCGACGAGTCGGGCGGCACCACGACCCAGGTGACCGAGTTCCGCAACCTGGTGCAGCGGGACAACGTCGACGTGGTGATCGGCTACATCTCGAGCGGCAGCTGCCTCGGCATCGCGCCGGTCGCCGAGGAGCTGAAGACGCTCACGGTGTTCTTCGACTGCGGCACGCCGCGCATCTTCGAGGAGCGCGACTACAAGTACGTGTTCCGCACCTCGTCGACCGCCACGATGGACAGCGTGGGCGCAGCGCTGTACGTCAAGGACCTCAAGCCGAACGCGAAGGTCATCGCGGGACTGAACCAGAACTACGCCTGGGGCCAGGACTCCTGGGGCGACTTCGAGCTCTCGATGAAGCAGATCTTCCCGAAGATCGAGGTCGCGACCTCGCAGATGCCGAAGCTCTTCGCCGGGCAGTACAACGCTGAGATCTCGACGCTGCTGAACGCGAAGGCCGACGTCATCCACTCGAGCTTCTGGGACGGCGACCTGGAGGCCTTCATCCTGCAGGCCGGGCCGCGCGGGCTGTTCAAGCGCAGCGTCGTGGTCCTCACGACCGGCGAGACGGCGATGTACAAGCTCGCCGACAAGATCCCGGACGGCGTCGTGATCGGCGCGCGCGGACCGTACGGTCCCTATGCGCCGGACAACGAGCTCAACAAGTGGTACTCGGCGACGTTCCAGGACCGCTACAACGTGCCGCCGAACTACGCCGCCTACCAGATGACGCAGGCGATCCTCGGCACCAAGGCGGCATGGGAGAAGGCGCAGGCGGCGAACGGCGGCAAGCGTCCCAGCATCGACCAGGTGATCGCGGCGTTCGAGCGCCTGACGTTCACCGGCCCCGGCGGCGAAGTGCGCATGGCGATCGGCAAGGGCCACCAGGCGATCACCGAGACCGCCTACGGCGTCACCAAGAAGGTCGGCGGCAAGATGACGGTGGCGAACGTCAAGCGCTATCCGGCCGAGACGGTCAATCCGCCCGACGGCGTGAAGGCCGCCGACTGGATCAAGAACGGGTTCAAGAAGTAGCCAGTCCGCCTGAAGAACGGCTGCCCCGACGGCAGCCGTTCTTGCGTCCGGGGGTCCCGTGCAGCAGCTCGTCGCGGTCGTCATCGACGGCATCATCTACTCGGCCTGGCTCTTCGTCGCCGCGGTCGGATTGACGCTGATCTACGGCGTCATGAAGATCCTCAACGTGGCGCACGGCAGCTTCTACGCGCTCGGCGCGTACGCCGCGGCCTCGATCGCCGGCGCGCTGCTCGCCGGCGGCATGCCGCCGATGCTGTCCTACGCGGTGCTGCTCGGCGCGGCGCTGCTGGTCGCGATCGTGCTGGGGCCGCTCATCGAGCGCGGCATCCTGCGCTTCATGTACGCCCGGGACGAGGTGGTGATCCTGCTGATCACCTATGCCCTGTTCCTGATCCTCGAGGACGTCATCAAGCTCATCTGGGGCGTGGACCCCTACTTCATCGCCGAGCCCTACGGCCTGCTCGGCAGCTTCGACGTCGCCGACCTGACCTATCCGTACTACAACCTGATCCTGGTCGGGGTCGCGATCGCGTGCGGCGCGGGGCTCGCCTGGACGCTCACCAGGACGAAGACCGGCAAGCTCCTGCTCGCGGTGATCCACGACACCGAGGTGAGCCGGGCGATGGGCATCAACGTCGGCCGGTTCTACATGGTGACGTTCACCTTCGGCTCCCTGCTCGCGGCGATCGGCGGAGCCTTCACGGCGCCGACGGTCTCGGTGGTGCCGGGACTGGGCGTCGAGGTGATCGTGCTCTCGTTCGCGGTGGTGGTGATCGGCGGCCTCGGCAGCCTGCCCGGCGCGGCGCTCGGCGCGGTGATCGTGGGGCTCGTGCGGTCGGCGACCATCCACTACCTGCCGCAGGCCGAGCTCTTCGTGATCTACCTGGTGATGGCCATGGTGCTCGCGTTCCGGCCGCGCGGCCTCTTCATGCTCGCCGAGGCGAGGAAGATATGAGGCCCGACCGCACGCCGTGGGTCCTCGGCGCGATCCTCGCCGTGCTCCTCGTCGTGGGGCCGTTCGCACCGCTCTGGGTGGTGTTTCCGGTCACCATCGCGATCGCCAAGGGGCTGGTCGCCCTCGGGCTGATGATCCTGCTGCGCTGCGGCCTGGTGTCGTTCGGCCAGGCGCTGTACTACTGCATCGGCGCCTACACCGCCGGCATGCTCGGACGGGTGTTCGAGCTCGACGGCGTGTTCACGCTGATGCTCGCCGGGATGGCCGTCGCGGCGGCGACCGCCTACGTGCTCGGGTTCCTGCTCGCGCGCTACCGCGGGATCTTCTTCGGCCTGCTCAGCCTCGCGTTCTCGATGATCTTCTACGGGCTGCTGGTCAAGAGCGAGACGCTCGGCTCCACCGACGGCTTCAACGTGCTGCCCTCGACGCTGTTCGGCATCCGGCCGGCGGACGAGTGGGTGCGTTACGCGGTGCTCGCGGCGGCGAGCAGCGTCGCGTTCGTTGCGGCGCTGCTCGTCCACCGGTACCTCAGGACCCCGCTCGGGAGCCTCGCCCCGGCGATCAAGGACAACGAGATCCGCGTCGAGTACATGGGCGCCTCGGCGCGCTACGCGATCCACGTGAAGTACGTGATCGCCGCGGCGCTGGCGGGCCTCGGCGGCGGGCTCGCGGCGACGACGGTCGGGCACATCGATCCGGAAATGGCGTACTGGACGGTGTCGGGCGAGTTCGTCTTCATCACGATCCTCGCCGGCACCGGGAACGTGATCGCGCCGTTCCTCGGCGCGCTGATCTTCGAGGGCATCCGGAACGTCGCCTTCGCCGTGTCGCCGAACACGTGGCAGATGGTGCTCGGCGGCGCGCTGCTGGCGGTAATCGTGTTCCTGCCGAACGGCCTGTGGTCGCTGTTCCGGCGGGGGAGGGCCGCGTAGAGTGGCCGCGATTCTCGACGCGAAAGGCCTCCACAAGAGCTTCGGCGCGGTCGTCGCGGCGAGCGACATCACCGCCGAGGTCGCGCCGGACTCGGTGGTCGGCCTGATCGGCACCAACGGCGCCGGGAAGACCACGTTCATCAACATGATCACGGGCTACCTCAAGCCCGACCGCGGCCGCATCCACTACGAGGGACGCGACATCACCGACCTCGCGCCGCGCGACATCACGCGGCTCGGCATCTGTCGCTCGTTCCAGATCCCGCAGCTCTACAGCTCGCTCAGCGCCTACGAGAACATGCTGATCGGCCTGAGCGTCGTGATGCGCAACCACGGCGTGGGCGGCTTCTTCTCGCGCGGCCGGCCCGATGTGCCGGGGCACGGGCGGCCGGCGGAGGAGGTCGCCGACGATCTGCTCGAGCGCTTCGGGCTCGCCGAGTACCGCGACAAGAACGCGCAGGTGCTGCCCGGCGGGGTGCGCAAGCTCCTCGACATCGCGCTCACCATGGCCGCCAAGCCGAAGGTGCTGCTGCTCGACGAGCCGACCAGCGGCGTCTCGGCCGAGGAGAAGTTCTCGATCATGGAAATGATCATGAAGGCGGTGCGGGCCGAGGGCGTCACCGTGCTCTTCGTCGAGCACGACATGGAGGTGGTGAGCCGCTTCGCCGAGCGCGTGCTCGCGTTCTACGACGGGCGCATCATCGCCGACGCGCCGCCGGAGGTTGCGCTGAACGACCGCGAGGTGCGCCGCTTCGTGGTGGGCGGCGAGCTCCACCGGCTAGACGAGAAGCGGGACGGCGCGCATGCTTAGAGTCGAGGGGGTGGACGTCTCGATCCAGGCGGTCCAGATCCTGCGCAGCGTGACGCTCGAGCTGCCGACCGGCAGCGTGGCGGGGTTGATCGGGCGCAACGGCGCCGGCAAGACCACGCTGATGAAGAGCATCATGGGGCTGCTCAAGGTATCGCGCGGCGCCATCGGCTTCGACGGCGCCGATCTTCTCGCGCGGCCGGTCCACGCGCGGGCGCGCATGGGCATCGGCTACATGCCCGAGGACCGCCGGCTCATTCCCGACCTGACCGTGCAGGAGAACCTGCTGGTGCCGGCGTGGGCCGCGAAGCTGCCGGACGCGGCGGCGCGGCTGGAGAAGGTCTACCAGCTCATCCCGGAGATCCGCCACTTCGCGCCGCGCAAGGGCCTGCAGATCTCCGGCGGCCAGCAGAAGCTGGTGGCGATCGGGCGCGCGCTGATGTGCGGCGACAGGCTGCTCCTGCTCGACGAGCCGTTCGAGGGCGTGGCGCCGGCGCTCGCGCACCGGCTGGTCGAGGTCGTCGGCAACCTCAAGAAGGAGGGGATGTCCATGATCCTCTCGGAGTCGGACCTGCAGCATTCCGAGCGCATGGTCGACCGGATCATCGTGATCGACCGCGGCGCGGTCAGCATGAAGAACTGAGGCGGCGTGACGTCATGATCGTCGAAGAGCGCATCTACACCCTGCAGCCGGGAAAGGTTCCCGAGATGGTCCGCCTGTACCGCGACGAAGGCCTCGCGCTGCAGAGCCGCTACCTCGGAAGGTTCATCGGGTACTTCACCACCGAGACCGGGAACCTGAACCAGATCGTCTTCATGTGGGGCTTCGACAGCCTCGACGACCGCGCCGCGCGGCGCGAGCGGATGGCGCAGGATCCGGAGTGGCAGCGCTACCTGCAGAAGGTCGTGCCGCTGCTGGTGACGCAGGAGAACCGGATTCTGAAACCGACCGACTTCTCGCCGATCAAGTAAACAGCGGAACCGCCGAGAACGAAACCCTGCGCGAGCTTTCGCCTAGAGCACCGCGAGGCTGGCGTTGCGCAGGTCGGTGACCAGCATGTGGCCCGGCGTGTGCGTGATGCACAGCGGCGGGCGGGCATTGCGCACCACCGACTGCGGCGTGACGCCGCAGGCCCAGAAGACCGGCAGCTCGTCGTCGCGCACCTCGGTCGGGTCGCCGACCCATGGTCGGCCGATGTCCTCGATGCCGATCAGCTCGGGCTTGCCGATGTGCACCGGCGCGCCGTGCACGGTCGGAAAGCGGGTGGTGATCTGGATCGCGCGGATCGCGTCGGCCGGCGTGAACGGCCGCATCGACACCACCAGCTTGCCGCGGAACGGGCCGGCCGGCGCGGTGTCGATGTCGGTCAGGAACATCGGGACGTTCGTGCCCTGCTCGACGTAGCGCAGCCGCAGGCCGGCCTCGATCAGCGCTTCCTCGAAGGAGAACGAGCAGCCGAGCACGAAGGCCACCAGGTCGTCGCGCCACAGGTCGCGGATGTCGCGCACGTCCTCCACGTACTCGCCGTCGCGGAACACGCGATAGCTCGGCACGTCGGTGCGGATGTCGAGGTCCTCGCCGAGCGCCGGCAGGCGCGGGTCGCCCGGGTCGGTCGCGCCGAGCAGCGGGCAGGGCTTCGGGTTGCGCTGGCAGAAGACGAAGAAGTCGTCGGCGTACGCGCGCGGCACGATGCAGAGGTTGCCCTGCACGTACCCGGGCGCAAGGCCGGCGGTGTGGCCGCGGTGCGCGCCCGAGCGCACCGCGCGCCGCACCGCGCGCGGGTCGGTGCGGTCGAACGGCGGCGGCCCGGCGGCCGGAGCGGTCTTTTGCAACACGGTGCTAATGTTGCGGTCGCCCGGACGCAGCGTCAACTGCGAGAATGCGTCCGTCCCCCCGGCGCCGGCCGCGTCGCACGGCGGCACCCATTCGACAGAGGATCCCGACGCCCATGTCCCGACGCACGCAGCGCCCGCCGCGGGCCTATCGCAACCAGGCGTTCATGAACAGCAGGGAGGGGCGCGCGCTGCGCATCCTCGCCGAGTACCTCGAGCCGAAGGCCCGCTTCGAGCGCCTGCGGGTCGACGACACGATCGTTTTCATGGGCTCGGCGCGCACCCTCTCGCGCGAGGACGCCGAGGCGGCGCTGCGCCGGGCCGAGGCGGGCGAGGGCGACCTCGCGCGCGCCCGCACCGACCTGCGGATGTCGCAGTACTACGAGGCGGCGCGCACGCTCGCGCACCGGCTGACCGAATGGTCGAAGGGCCTCGACCCGCAGGGCGAGCGGCGCTTCGTCGTGTGCACCGGCGGCGGCCCCGGCATCATGGAGGCGGCCAACCGCGGCGCCGCCGAGGCGCGCGGCATCAACGTCGGCCTCACGATCTCGATCCCGGTGGAGGAGTTCGACAACCGCTACGTGACCCGCGAGCTCGCGTTCCACTTCCACTACTTCTTCATGCGCAAGTTCTGGTTCGCCTACCTCGCCAAGGCGGTCGTGGTCTTCCCCGGCGGATACGGCACGCTCGACGAGCTCTTCGAGCTGCTGACGCTGGTGCAGACGCGCAAGATGGTGAAGCCGATGCCGATCGTGCTGTTCGGCACCGAGTACTGGCGCGAGGTCGTGGACTTCGACGCGCTCGTGCGCCACGGCACGATCTCGCCGCCGGACGTCGATCTCGTCTATCGCACCGACTCGGTCGACGCGGCCTACGAGTGGATCGTGCACCACCTCGCCGAGTACGCGCTCGGTCAGCCGGGGCCGACGCTGTAGGGGATCGCTATTCCGGCTCGACGTGCGCGACGCCGGAGTGGCACTCGATGCAGGTCTTCGTGCGGCCCTTGTGCCGCGCCTGCGCCTTCTCCGACTGCGTCGCGAGCGCCGCCGGCGTGAAGTCGTGGCAGGCGCGGCAGTTGGCCGAGTCGTTCGCCTTGAACTCGGCCCACACCCGCTCGGCCATCGCGAGGCGCGCCTGCTTGAACTTCTCCTCGGTCGAGATGACGCCGCGCATCTCGCCGATCGCGTCGCGCACGCCGGCCTTGGCCTTGTACCAGAGCTTCTCCGGATAGCCGTGCGGGATGTGGCAGTCGCCGCACTGGGCCTGCACGCCCGACGGGTTTGCGTAGTGGACGCTCTGCCTGGTCTCCGCGTAGACCCACTGCATCGAGTGGCAGGCGGTGCCGCAGAACGCGTTGGTGCCGGTCTTCGCCACGACCACCTCGGTGGCGATGACGGCGCCGGCGCCGGCCACCACGCCGATCACTACCAGCGACAGGACCGACCACCGGGCGCTCGGCGAGGTGAGCCGCGTCCAGAGCCGGCTGAAGATTCCGCGCTTGTCCCGCTGCATGTCCGCTTCTCCGGTCGCGTCCATCGGCCGCCGGGAACATAGCACAGCGCCGCCGGTCGCCCGGCCGCGCAGGCCGGCGCCCGAGTGGCGCGCTTGCAAATTTTTACACTGCGGCGACGATCGTTCTGCGACGATAGGGGTCTTACCGGCACAATTGCTCCAGCAATGTCGACAACCGCCGTCCAGCCCGAGGAAGCGACCCGCGCAGCGGTCGCGCAGCAGCCGAAGCGCCGCCGGCGCGCGGCTCTGGCGGCGATCGCGCTCGCGCTCGCCGCGGGCGGCGGCTACCTCGGCTGGTCGACGTGGCTCGCGCCGGCCGATCCGGCCGCGCAATACGCGACCGCGGTCGTGCAACGGGGCGATCTCGAGGATCTCGTGACCGCCACCGGCACGCTGCAGCCGCGCGACTTCGTCGACGTCGGCACGCAGGTCTCCGGGCAGCTGAAGAAGGTGCACGTCGAGGTGGGCTCGGCGGTGAAGCAGGGCGATCTCCTCGCCGAGATCGACCCGACGGTCTACCGCGCCCGCGTGGACGCCGACACGGCGCAGCTCGCGAACCTGCGCGCCCAGCTCGCCGACCGCGAGGCGCAGCGCGTGCTCGCGGAACAGCAGTTCGAGCGTCAGCAGAGCCTGATGCGCGAGGACGCCACCAGCGACGAGGCGGTGCAGACCGCGGCGGCGGCGCTGCGCTCGGCGACCGCGCAGATCGAGGCGCTGCGCGCCCAGATCCGGCAGGTCGAGTCGCAGCTGCGCGGCAACGAGGCGAACCTCGGCTACACGAAGATCCATGCGCCGATGTCCGGCACCGTCGTGTCGCAGACGGCCAAGCAGGGCCAGACGCTGAACGCGAACCAGCAGGCCCCGATCATCCTGCGCATCGCCGATCTCTCGACGATGACCGTGCAGACGCAGGTCTCGGAGGCGGACGTGTCGAAGCTGAGCGTCGGGATGGACGTCTACTTCACCACCCTCGGCGCCGAGGGCCGGCGCTACTACGGCAAGCTGCGCCAGATCAACCCGACGCCGCAGATCGTCAACAACGTGGTCCTGTACGACGCGCTGTTCGACGTGCCCAATCCGGCGGGCGACCTGATGACCCAGATGACCGCGCAGGTGTTCTTCGTGCTCGCGCAGGCGAAAGACGCGCTCCTGGTGCCGGTGTCGGCGCTCGAGCCGGTGCCGGCGAACGGCGAGCGCCGGCGCGGCAAGGCGCTCGCCGCGGCGAAGGCGCCCGCGGCCGGCTTCGACCCGCGCGCGCGCTTCGCCGGCAAGCAGGCGCTGGTGCGGGTGCTCGACGCCGACGGCAAGCTCGCCGAGCGGATCGTCGAGGTCGGCACGATGAGCCGCGTCGCGGCCCAGGTCGTGTCCGGGCTGGAGCCCGGCGAGCGCGTGGTCACCGGGCTGCAGGGCGGCGGCCGCGCGCCGCCCACCGGGCGCATGCCGAGGACGCCGCGGCTGTGAAGCGCGAGCCGCTCGTCGAGGCCGTCGCCGCCGGGCGCCCGGCGCCGCTGATCGAGCTCGAAGGCGTCACCAAGACGTTCCGCAACGGCGAGCTCGCGGTGCGGGTGCTGCACGGCGTCTCGCTCGCGATCTTCCGCGGCGAGTTCGTCGCGATCATGGGTGCGTCGGGCTCGGGCAAGACGACGCTGATGAACATCCTCGGCTGCCTGGACCGGCCGAGCACCGGCACCTACCGGTTCATGGGCGAGGACGTGTCCGGGCTCGACCACGACGCCCTCGCGCGGCTGCGGCGCGAGGCGTTCGGCTTCGTGTTCCAGAGCTACAACCTGATCGCCACGTCGACGGCGGTCGAGAACGTCGAGGTGCCGGCGATGTACGCCGGGCTCGACGGCGCGGCGCGCCACGCGCGCGCCACGGCGCTGCTCACCACGCTCGGCCTCGCCGACCGCCTCGACCACCGGCCCAGCCAGCTCTCCGGCGGCCAGCAGCAGCGCGTGTCGATCGCCCGCGCGCTGATGAACGGCGGGGACATCATCCTCGCCGACGAGCCGACCGGCGCGCTCGACAGCAGGAGCGGCGAGGAGGTCCTCGCGCTGCTGGAGGATCTCGCCCGGCGCGGACACACGGTCATCGTCATCACGCACGCGCCGGAAGTCGCCGCCCGCGCGCAGCGCGTCATCGAGATCAAGGACGGGCGCATCGTGCGTGACGACGGGCCGGCCCTGCGCACGGCAACCGCAGGCGCGGGCGCCGGGGGCGCGCCGCCGCGGGCCGGGCGCGCGTTCCTGAACGACACGGTCGAGGCGGCCCGCACCGCAGTGCGCGCGCTGCGGGCGAACCTGTTCCGCACGGCGCTCACGCTGCTCGGCATCGTCATCGGCGTCGCCTCGGTGATCGCGATGCTCGCGGTCGGCGACGGCGCGAAGCGCTCGGTGATGGAGCGCATCAGCAGCCTCGGGACGAACCTCCTGCTCGTGCGGCCCGGGGCGCCGAACCAGCGCGGCCAGGGCGGCAGCATCGCCACCCTGGTGCCGGAGGACGCCGCGGCGATCGCGCAGCTGCCGAACGTGCTCGTAGCGGTGCCGGAGATGACCGGCGGGGTGACGATCCGCTTCGGCAACGCGGACTACCAGACCCAGGTGATGGCGACGAGCGCGGCCTATCCGGTGGCGCGCGAGTGGCGGCCCGCGCGCGGGACCTTCTTCTCCGACGCCGACGTGCGCAGCTACGCCTCGGTCGTCGTCCTCGGCCAGACCGTCGCCAGCAACCTGTTCCCCGCCGGCGTCGACCCGATCGGCCGCTACGTGCTCCTGAACAACGTCCTGTTCCAGGTGATCGGCGTGATGGACGTGCGCGGCGCGACGCCGTGGGGCGCCGACCAGGACGACACCCTGATCGTCCCGCTCAGCACCGGCGGCCTGCGGCTGCTCGGCCAGCGGCACCTGCGCACGATCACGGTCGCGGTGGAGGATCTCGCGCGCATCGACGAGACCCAGGAGGCGATCACGCAGCTGATGACCGAGCGGCACCGCACGGTCGACTTCCAGATTCGCAACATGGCCTCGATCGTGCAGACCGCCGCCGAGACGCAGACCACGCTCACGGTGCTGCTCGGCTCGATCGCCGCGATCTCGCTGCTGGTGGGCGGCATCGGCGTCATGAACATCATGCTGGTGAACGTCAGCGAGCGTACGCGCGAGATCGGCATCCGCATGGCGACCGGCGCGCGCATGCGCGACATCCTGCAGCAGTTCCTCGGCGAGGCGCTCGTCGTCTCCGGCCTCGGCGGCCTGATCGGGGTCGGCGTCGGCCTCGGCGCCGCGGCGCTGATCGGCGCGTTCGGCCGGCCGATCGAGTACTCCGCGGGCCCGGTGGCGCTCGCGTTCGGCTGCGCGTTCCTGACCGGGCTCGTGTTCGGCTACATGCCGGCGCGCAAGGCGGCGCGGCTCGATCCGGTCGTCGCGCTGGCGGCGGAGTGAGGCGGGCGATGCGGCGTCCGGCGCGTCGGTTGCCTGCGGCACTGCTCGGGCTGGCGATGCTGGCCGGCTGCGCGACCACGAGCGCGCCGCCGCAGCCGGCGGTCCCGGTTCCGGACGTCTGGCGCGAGCCGGCCGCCGCCGCGCGCACCGAGGTGCCGCTCGACTGGTGGCGGGCGTTCGGATCCGAGGAGCTCGCCGCGCTGATCGTGGAGGCCCTTGCGGGCAGCCCCGATCTCGCGGTCGCGAGCGAGCGCGTGCGCCAGGCCGAGGCGCAGGTGCGGGTGGCGGGCGCGTCGCTCTTCCCGACACTCGATCTCGGGCTCACCGCGCTCCGGCGCGACACGCGCGCCGAGGAAGGCCCGGCCGTCAACGTCGAAACCACCAACGCGACGCTGAGCGCGAGCTACGAGGTCGACCTGTGGGGACGCTTGGCGAGCGGAGTGCGCGCGGCCGAGGCGTCGCTCGCCGCCTCGCGCTACGATCTGGAGACCGCACGCCTGACCCTCGTCGCCGGCGTGGCGACGGCGTACTTCGATCTGCTGTCGCTGCGGAACCGGCTGGCGCTCGCGCGCGAGAACGTCGCGACCGCCGAGCGCGTGCTCGCGCTGGTCGAGGCGCGGGTGCGCAATGGCGCCGCCTCGCCGCTCGATCTCGTGCGCCAGCGGGCGGCGACCGCGACGCAGCGCGCCGCGATCCCGCCGCTCGAGCTGCAGGAGCGGCAGACGCTGTCCGCGCTCGCGATCCTCGTCGGCCGGCCGCCCGCGGCGTTCGCCGTGCAGTCCGACTCGGTCGATCGCCTCGCGCTGCCCGAGGTCGGGCCCGGCCTGCCGGCCGAGCTCCTCGTGCGCCGCCCCGACCTCGCCGCCGCCGAGGCGCAGCTCCTCGCCGCCAACGCCGACCTCGCCGCGGCGCGCGCCGCGCTGCTGCCGTCGCTGACGTTGACCGGCTCGGCCGGACTGGCGAGCGGTGCGCTGCTCGCGTTCGGCAACGCGGCCACGATCACGACCGTGGCCGCCGCGCTCGCGCAGCCGATCTTCGACGCCGGCCGACGTCGTGCGCAGGTCGATGCGGCGGCGGCGCGCGAGCGCGAGCTGGTCGAGACGTACCGCGCCGCGATCCTCGCCGCGCTCGCCGACGTCGAGAACGCGCTCGCGGCCACCGGGCGCAACGCGCAAGCCGAGGCGCTGCAGCGCGAAGTCCGGACCCAGGCGGCCGAAGCGCTGCGGCTCGCCGAGATCCGCTACCGGGCAGGTGCCGACGACCTCCTGGTCGTGCTCGACGCGCAGCGCACGCTCTTCCAGGCGCAGGATCAGCTCGCGCAGGCGCGGCGCGCGCGCCTGCAGACCGCGGTCAGCACCTACCGCGCCCTCGGCGGCGGCTGGGCGCTGCCTGCGGAGGCGCCGCGCGTCGGCGCGCGCTGAGGGCCCGCCGCGGGAGGGGATCTACAAGGGGCTTGCCCCTTGTTCGTACGGCCGAAGTTTCCGCTTCACGCCCGGTTACCCGGTCGAAGCTGTCGCCGTCGGCAATGCACCGTCTCAGAATACTCGGTTGAACCAGAGCAGCGAGAGCAGGGCGGAGAGAAGCGCGAGGAGCCCTGCCGCGGCCGAGAAGAGCGCGGTGATCTCGGTCTCCTTGCGCTCGAAGACGATCTTGGCGCTCAGCTGCTCGTAGATTTTCTTGAGGTCGGCCGCGGTGCCGGCGTAGTAGTACTCGCCCAGCGTCTTGTGCGCGATCGCCTTCAGCGTCTCCTCGTCGAGCCGCGCATGGAACGACCATCCCTCGAAACCGATCACCTCGCCCTTGACGGTGCCGACGCCGACGGTGAACACGCGCACGCCGCGGTCGGCGGCCATCTTCGCCGCCTCGAGAGAATCGGGCCCCGTCGTGCGCTGGCCGTCGGTGAGCAGGATGATCGCGGCCGAGGCGTACGACCCGGGCGGGACCGGCGTGAACGCCTTCTTCGCCGCCTTGCCGCTCTCGAACGGCAGCGGGCGCGGCGCGTTGCGCCCGTAGATCATCTCGCTCACGTCGATGCCGGCGTCGGGCAAGATCGTCGCGAGCGAGACGATGATGCCGCTGCCGATCGCCGTGCCGCGCTGCAGCTGGAAGCGATCGATCGCCGCGACGATGTCCTCGCGGCTGCGCGTCGGCGGCTGCACGACCGCGGCCGTGCCGGCGAACGAGACGACGCCGATGCGCACGTTGCGCGGCTGCACGGCGACGAAGGCCTTCGCCGCCTCCTGCGCGGCCACCAGGCGGTTCGGCTCCACGTCCTTGGCGCGCATGCTGCCGGAGACGTCCATCGCGAGGATCACGGTCTGCTCCTGCAGCGGCAGCGTGACGACGGCCGCGGGCCGCGCGATGGCGACGAGCATGGCGGCGAGCGCGAACAGGAACAGCAGCGGCGGCACGTGGCGCCGGAAGCGCTGCCCGGCGTCCATCGCCTCCTTGACCATGGTCAGGCTCGCGTACCGGACGGCGGCCTTGCGCTTGCGGCGCAGGATGAGCACGTAGAGCGCAACGAGCACCGGCAGCGTCAGCAGCAGCCACAGGAGCTCGGGCCACAGGAACTTCATCGACGGCCGGTCCCCAGGTGCGCGGGAAAGCCGCCGCCGGCGGCGAGCTGGCTGCGGCGCTTGCGCAGATCGGCGAAGCGCAGGATGGCGTCGACGAGGTCGTCCGCGGTCGAGAGCTCGAGTGCGTCGATGCCCGCCTCGCCGAACGCCTCGCGCAGCTCGGTCTCGCGGCGCAGCGCGGCCTCGGCGAAGCGCTTGCGGAACCGGCGGTCGTTGGTATCGACGAACAGCTGCTCGCCGGTCTCGGCGTCCTGCACGACCAGCATGCCGAGATCGGGGAGCTCCATCTCGAGCGGATCGTACAGGCGCACGGCGATGATCTCGTGGCGCTGCGCGAGGTGGGCGAGCGGCTCGGCCCAGCCCGGCGCGCTGATGAAATCGGACACGACGAAGACGAGCGAGCGGCGCGGCACCATGTGGAACGCCGCCCGCAGCAGCTCGTGCAGCCGGGTCGCCGCCGAGGCCGGACGGTCGGGCCGGGCGAGCATCGTATGCAGCAGGTGCAGCACGTGGCGGCGCCCTGCGCGCGCCGGGATCACCGTGTCGACCTTGTCGCCGTAGAGCAGCGCGCCGACGCGGTTGCCGTGGCGGCTCAGCAGCCGCGCGAGGACGGTGACGAACTCGGCCGAGACCGTCCGCTTCTTCACCTGCCGCGATCCGAAGTCGACCGACGGACTGAGATCGAGCAGGAACCACGCGGTGACCTCGCGGTCCTCGTTGAACTCGCGCACGTACGGCGTCTGCAGGCGCGCGGTCACGTTCCAGTCGATGTGCCGGACGTCGTCGTTGTACTGGTACTCGCGCAGGTCGGCGAGATCGAGCCCGAAGCCGCGGAAGAGCGTGCGGTAATCGCCGTGCACCGCGCCGTCGAGCCGGCGGATCACGGTCCATTCGAGGCGGCGCAGGATGCGCTCCGCCTGCGACGGCGTCGGCGCGCCGGGCGGCGCGGCGGCGCCGGCGCGCGCGGCCTCAGGCGCCTGCGGTGACCCGGACATGGGTGTCGAGCGGCTTGTCGGGCGCCGGGATCTTCTGCATGACCCGGTGGATCAGCTGGTCGGACGTGATGCCCTCGGCGAGCGCCTCGTAGGTCAGCACCAGGCGGTGGCGGAAGACGTCGGCGACGAGATCGGTGACGTCCTCGGGCAGCACGTAGGTCCGGCCGCGCAGGTAGGCGAGCGCACGCGCGCCCTCGATCAGGTGGATCGGCGCGCGCGGGCTCGCCCCGAAGGACAGGTAGCGCGCGAGGTCGGGGAGGCCGTAGCGCGCCGGGGCGCGCGTCGCGGCGGCGAGCTTCACCGCGTACTGCATGTGCGACGGGTCGACGTACGACCTGCGGCACTCCACCTGCAGCGCGCGCAGCTGGTCGGTCGTCGCCACCGCGGCGATCTGCGCCTCGGCGATGCCGGTCACGCGGTCGACGATGACGAACTCCTCCTCCTCGGTCGGGTAGCCGACCAGCACCTTCATCATGAAGCGGTCGACCTGCGCCTCGGGCAGCGGGT
>JAHDYJ010000114.1 GCA_023383795.1 Burkholderiales bacterium
TGTAGACCTGCTCGCCGGTCTGCGTCCCCGTCTTGGCCGGCGCCGCCGCCGCCGGCTTCGCCGCGGCCGCCGCCGCCGCCCGCGCCTGACCGGCGATCGCGACGTCCGCGACCGGCTTGATGCGCTCGGCGATCGCCTCGGGCGTCATCGCGGCGGGCGCCGGCGCGCGCGAGCCCACCACCGTCTTGGCGAGCATGATGATCAGCACGGTCGGCACGAGGAACGCGAGCACGACGAGCGTGATCAGCTGACGCGGAGTCTTGATGAAGCTCGAATGTTCTTCCGGATCGTGCGTCGTCGGCTCTGCGCTCATCTCGGGCTCTGTCTCGGGTCGCGGAAACGGGGGATCGGGCTGCGGCAGGCGCAAGACGGTGCGATCGGGGCCGCAGCGAACCGCGAATTATAGCGGCAGCGCGAGGCACGGCAAAGCGCGCACGGCCGGCGATGCGAGCGGATGCGGTAGAATCGCCGCGCGTCGCGCGCGCCCGTAGCTCAGTGGATAGAGTGTTGGCCTCCGAAGCCAAAGGTCGTGGGTTCGAATCCCGCCGGGCGCGCCACCCTATTGAGGTTCCGCTCGCCACGCTCCGGCCGGCACTAGCGCGAGCCCGAGCTGACCCCGCGCGCACTAGTCCGGAGATGGGAGCCCCGCGCCTGGCTGAGTCGGCTTTTCTTACAGCCGTGCAGGGGGCGTTTCTGCGCCGATCGCCCTACCCGTTGATTCATCGAGGGATTGGCCGCCCAGAACGGTTCTTGCTTCCGTGAACCTACTGAGCATGCAGCTCGCAAAGGGGAGAACGGGAATGCCGCGCACAGCGTTTCGCAGGGCCCTGCTGGCTCTGGCACTGGTTCTGGGATTGGGCGGCGCTCAAGCCGCGCCGATCGTGTTCGAGGCGGGCGATCCCGGCATCGACGTCGGCGACCCCACGCCGCTCTCCAACGCTGCGGCGGCAAGCTTCGACGCCGCGGCCGGCGCGCTCGGCACGGTCAACGTGATCGACCTCGAGTCCGCCCCGCTGGGCACGTTCGCGTCGCTCGCGATCGCACCCGGCGTCACCGCGAGCGGCCTCGGCTTCACGGGTGCCGCGACGCACAGCATCCGGGTCGGCGTCGTCGGCGACAACAGGTGCGGGAACGTGTGCGGCTTCAACACGACCTCGCCGGGGCGGCTGTATATCGACGTGGATGCGAACTTCATCACCTTCTCGTTCGACACGCCCGTCCAGGCGTTCGGCGCCTATATCACGGGTCTCCAGCTTGCCGGGGAAACGGTGAAGTTCAACGACGGCGTCGACCAGGAGCTCGTCATCACCAACTTCGGCTCGGGCGCGCAGTTCTTCGGCTTCACGGACGCCGGCGCGGCGATCTCCAGCATCGTCATCGACACGCGCAATCCGTCGAACACCCTGGGCGACTTCATCGGCCTCGACGACATCCGCTACGTCACGTCGGCCGCGTCGGTGCCCGAGCCTGCGACGCTCGCCCTACTCGGCCTTGCGCTGGCGGGTTTGGCTACCTCGCGCCGCCGCCAGCGCTGACCGACCGGTCGATAGACCTCTCCGATGGCCCCGCTTCGGCGGGGCTTTTCTTTTTGTATTGCGGCTCTCCACGCGTGCACGGGAGCCGCAGATGGGTTTTCGACCGATCGTCCGTTCCCCATGAACTCGAATCGAATGAACGGGTTGAAGCTCCCGCTGGGGGTACGGCCAGCGGCATAGTTGACCAATTTAGTCGGGAACCTTATACTTGAGCACCGCTCTCGGGAATAGGCCGGCCCGCCGCCCGCGGACCGGCGCCGACGGGTGCCGCAGCCGCCGCAGGCGGCCGGGACGACGGAAAGGAAGACACGCATGCGACTGACGACCAAGGGACGCTTTGCAGTGACCGCGATGGTGGACGTTGCGATGCACGCCACGCAATCGCCGGTGCCGCTCACCGAGATCTCGGGGCGGCAAGGCATTTCGCTCTCGTACCTCGAGCAGCTCTTCAGCAAGCTGCGCCGGCGCGCCCTGGTGAAGAGCGCCCGCGGCCCGGGCGGCGGCTACCGGCTCGCCAAGCCGATGGACGCGGTGACGGTCGCCGACATCATCATCGCGGTGGACGAGCCGATCGACGCCACGCAGTGCGGCGGCAAGGAGAACTGCCACGACGAGCAGAAGTGCCTGACGCACGACCTGTGGGTGCGGCTGAACGACCAGATCTTCGAGTTCCTGCGCTCGGTCACGCTTGCCGAGCTGGTCGAGCAGCATCGCGCGAAGGAGACGCGCGTGGTCGAGCTGCACGACCCGCGCATGAACAAGCGCCCGCAATCGGAGACCGTGCCGGCCTGAGCGCGGGCGGAGACGAGGCAGGCAGGGAAAGAGGCAGCAAGATGAGCATCACGTTGACGCAGAGCGCCGCGGAGCACATCCGCAACTCGATCGCCCGGCGCGGCAAGGGCATGGGCCTCAGGGTCGGCATCAAGAAGGTCGGCTGCTCGGGCCTCGCCTACACGTTCGACTTCGCCGACACTGTGGGCGAGAACGACGTCGCGTTCGAGTCGCTCGACACCAGGATCGTCGTCGACAAGGACCAGCTGCGCTATCTCGCGGGCTCGACGCTCGACTACCAGAAGAGCGGGCTCGGCGCGGCGTTCAAGTTCCAGAACCCGAACGCGAGGAGCGAATGCGGCTGCGGCGAGAGCTTCAGCGTCGAGTGACGACCGGGACCACGACATGAGCAGCACGGCCCTCCAGAATCTGATCGAGCAGCCCTACAAGCACGGCTTCGTCACGGAGATCGAGGCCGACGTCGCGCCGAAGGGCCTCTCCGAGGACACGATCCGCCTGATCTCGCGGAAGAAGAACGAGCCGGAGTGGCTGCTCGAGTTCCGCCTGAAGGCGTTCCGCCACTGGCTCGAGATGACCGAGCCGGCCTGGCCGAACGTGCGCTACCCGAAGATCGACTTCCAGGACATCAGCTACTACTCGGCGCCGAAGCCGAAGAAGAAGCTCGCGAGCATGGACGAGGTCGATCCGGAGCTGCGGCGCACCTTCGAGAAGCTCGGCGTCCCGCTGCACGAGCAGAAGGCGCTTGCCGGGGTCGCGGTGGACGTGATCTTCGACTCGGTCTCGGTCACGACGACCTACAAGAAGCGCCTCGCCGAGGCCGGCGTGATCTTCTGCTCGATCTCCGAGGCCGTGCGCGACCATCCCGAGCTCGTGCGCAAGTATCTCGGCACGGTGGTCCCGCAGGGCGACAACTACTACGCCGCGCTCAACTCGGCGGTGTTCACCGACGGCTCGTTCTGCTTCATCCCGAAGGGCGTGCGCTGCCCGATGGAGCTCTCGACCTACTTCCGCATCAATACGCAGGAGTCGGGGCAGTTCGAGCGCACGCTGATCGTCGCCGAGGAGGGGGCGTATGTCTCCTACCTCGAGGGCTGCACCGCGCCGCAGTTCGACACCAACCAGCTGCATGCGGCGGTGGTGGAGCTCGTCGCGCTCGACGACGCCGAGATCAAGTACTCGACGGTGCAGAACTGGTACGCCGGCGACAAGGACGGCAAGGGTGGGATCTACAACTTCGTCACCAAGCGCGGCCTGTGCAAGGGACGCAGCTCGAAGATCTCCTGGACCCAGGTCGAGACCGGCTCGGCGATCACCTGGAAGTATCCGTCGTGCGTGCTGCTCGGCGACAACTCGGTCGGCGAGTTCTACTCGGTCGCGCTCACCAACCACCACCAGCAGGCCGACACCGGCACCAAGATGATCCACGTCGGGCGCAACACCCGCAGCCGCATCATCAGCAAGGGCATCTCGGCCGGCCAGTCGAACAACAGCTACCGCGGGCTGGTGAAAGTCGGGCCGAAGGCCGCGGGCGCGCGCAACTTCTCGCAGTGCGACTCGATGCTGATCGGCGACGCCTGCGGGGCGCACACCTTCCCGTACATCCAGGTGCAGAACGACTCGGCCATCGTCGAGCACGAGGCGACCACCTCGAAGATCGGCGAGGACCAGCTCTTCTACTTCGCGAGCCGCGGCATCGCGACCGAGGAAGCGGTGTCGATGATCATCAACGGCTTCGTGAAGGAGGTCTTCACGCAGCTGCCGATGGAGTTCGCGGTCGAGGCGACCAAGCTGCTCGGGCTCAAGCTCGAGGGCAGTGTCGGATAAACGAACGACAGGAACAGTGCAATGCAGAGCAAAGACGGCAGGACGCTGCTCGAAGTCCGCGGCCTGAAGGCCACCGTGGCCGGCGTCGAGATCCTCAAGGGCATCGACCTCACCGTGCGCGCGGGCGAAGTGCACGCGATCATGGGGCCGAACGGCTCGGGCAAGAGCACGCTCGCGAAGGTGCTCGCCGGCCACCCGGCCTACGCGGCGACCGCCGGCGAGGTGCTCTTCGAGGGCGCCGATCTCTTCGCGCTCGCGCCCGAGGAGCGCGCGCGCGCCGGACTCTTCCTCGGCTTCCAGTACCCGGTCGAGGTGCCCGGCGTGACCAACGCGTCGTTCCTGCGCCTCGCGTACAACACGGTGCAGGCCGCGCGCGGCAAGGACGAGCTCGACCCGCTCGAGTTCGACGACTTCGTGCGCGAGAAGATGAACCTGCTCGACATGGACGTCGCCTTCCTCGACCGCAGCGTGAACGAGGGCTTCTCCGGCGGCGAGAAGAAGCGGAACGAGGTGCTGCAGATGGCGATCCTCGAGCCGCGCGTCGCGATCCTGGACGAGACCGACTCGGGCCTCGACATCGACGCGCTGCGCGTCGTCGCGGGCGGCGTGAACAAGATGCGCGACCCGGGCCGCGCGATCGTGCTCGTGACCCACTACCAGCGGCTGCTGAACTACATCGAGCCCGACTTCGTGCACGTGATGGCCGGCGGCCGGATCGTGCGCACCGGCGACAAGTCGCTCGCGCTCGAGCTCGAGAGCCGTGGCTACGACTGGCTGCTCGAGGGAGACAAGGCGGCCGGCAAGGCGGTCGCTGCCTGAGCCGGCGGGCGTCGTAGGGATGAAGACAGAAGCGGGGATGAAGACAGAAGCGGGGATGAAGACAGAAGCGAAGACCTATCTCGCGTCGCTGCTCGCCGCGCACCCGGCGCTGCCGGGCGGCCCGGCCGCCTGGCTCGCGCGGCTGCGCGCCGCCGCGCTCGAGCGCGCGAACGCGCTCACGGTGCCGACCACGCGCGACGAGGACTGGCGCTTCACCGACCTCTCGCCGCTCTACAAGACCGCGTACGAGCGCGCCGCGGCGCCGGCGGCGCCGGACCGCGCCGCCATCGAGCAGCGCTTCCTGCCGGAAGCCGGCGGCCGGCTCGTCTTCGTGGACGGCCATTACTCGGCAGAGCTCTCGACGCCGCAGGAGGGCGACGCCTACGTCGGCACGCTCGCCGGCGCCCTGCGCCGCGATTCCGCGCAGCTCGAGGCGCACCTCGCGCGCCATGTCGATTTCGAGGCCGATCCCTTCGCCGCCGTGAACACCGCGTTCCTGCAGGACTGCGCGGTGGTCCACGTGCCGGGCGGGCGCAAGGTCGAGCGGCCGGTGCAGCTGCTGTTCGTGGCGACCCAGGCCGAGCGCGTCGCCTATCCGCGCGTGCTCGCGATCGTCGAGCGCGGGGCCGAGTTGACGCTCGTCGAGGACTACCTGAGCCTCACCGACGCCGCCTATTTCGTGAACGGGGTCACCGAGCTCGCCATCGCCGAGAACGCGTCGCTCGCCCACGTGCGCGTGCAGCGCGAGTCGGACAAGGCCTTTCACATCGCGAGCTCGGTCGCGAGCCTCGCGCGCGATGCGCGCTACGCCGCGCAGAGCGTCAGCATCGGTGCGCGCATCTCGCGCCTGAACCACGGCATCCGCCAGGGCGGCGAGGGCACCGACTGTCTCGTCGACGGCCTGGCGCTCATCGCCGGCCGCCAGCTCGCCGATACCCACAGCTTCATCGACCACGCGCATCCGCACGGGCGCAGCCGCCAGCTGCACAAGTGCGTCGTCGACGGCGCCGGCCACGCGGTGTTCAACGGCCGTATCCTGGTCCGCAAGGGCGCGCAGCTCACCGACTCGGCGCAGTCGAGCCGCAACCTGCTGCTCACCGGCCGCGCGCACGTCGACACCAAGCCGCAGCTCGAGATCCTCGCCGACGACGTAAAGTGCGCCCACGGCGCCACGGTCGGGCAGCTCGATCCCGAGCACGTGTTCTACCTGCGCAGCCGCGGGCTCTCCGAGGTCGCGGCGCGCAACCTCCTGACCTACGCGTTCGCCGCCGAGGTCGTCGACCGCATCCCGGTCGCGTCGCTGCGCGGCTGGCTCGAGGCGCAGGTCGTCGAGCGCACGCACGCGAAGGAGCCGGGCGGGTGAGCGCCGTTCCCCTGCAGACGCCGGCGTCCGGACCGCTCGACCTCGAGCGCGTCCGCGCGGACTTCCCGATCCTGTCGGAGGTGCAGGTGCACGGCAAGCCGCTGGTGTACCTGGACAACGCGGCATCCTCGCAGATGCCGCGGCCAGTGATCGACCGGCTGGTGCGCTACCAGACCCGCGAGCACGCGAACATCCATCGCGGCGTGCACTACCTCTCGGCGGTCGCGACCGACGCGTACGAGGCGGCGCGCGGCACCGTGCGCCGCTTCCTCAATGCCCGCGAGGACCGCGAGATCGTCTTCACCTCGAACGTCACCGACGCGATCAACCTGGTCGCGCACGGGTACGGGCGCGCCTTCCTCGGCGCCGGCGACGAGATCGTCATCACCCACATGGAGCACCACGCGAACATCGTGCCCTGGCAGATGCTCTGCGAGGAGAAAGGCGCGAAGCTGCGCGTCGCCCCGATCGACGACGCGGGCGAGGTGGTGATGGAGGAGTACGAGAAGCTCTTCAACCCGCGCACGAAGCTCGTCTCGGTCACGCACGTCTCGAACGCGCTCGGCACCGTCAACCCTGTGAAGGAGATGATCGCGATCGCCCGCCATCACGGGGTGCCGATCATGATCGACGGGGCGCAGGCGGTGCAGCACATGCCGGTCGACGTCCAGGCGCTCGACTGCGACTTCTACGCGTTCACCGGCCACAAGCTGTTCGGCCCGACCGGGGTCGGCGTGCTCTACGGCAAGGCCGCGCTGCTCGAGAAGATGCGCCCGTTCCGCGGCGGCGGCGACATGATCCTCTCGGTCACGTTCGAGAAGACCACCTACAACACGATCCCGTTCAAGTTCGAGGCGGGCACGCCGCCGATCGCACAGGCGATCGCGCTCGCAGCCGCGATCGACTACGTGAAGGAGATCGGCCTCGACCGCATCGCCGCGCACGAGCGCGAGCTCCTGCGCTACGCCACCGAGTCGCTGCAGGCGATTCCCGGAGTGCGCATCATCGGCACCGCGCGCGAGAAGGCCTCGGTGCTCTCGTTCTACGTCGGCGACGTGCATCCGCACGACGTCGGCACGCTGCTGAACGACGACGGCATCGCCGTGCGCACCGGCCACCACTGCGCGCAGCCGGTGATGCAGCGCTACGGCATCCCGGCGACCGCGCGCGCGTCGTTCGCGTTCTACAACACGCTCGCCGAGGTCGACAAGCTCGCGGCCTCCGTCCGGTGGGTGCAGAAGCTCTTCGGCTGACGGGCATGGACTCCAGCCAGCTCTACCAGGAGATCATCCTCGACCACAACAAGAAGCCCCGCAACTGGGGCAAGGTCGCGGACTGCACGCACAAGAGCGAGGGGCTGAACCCGCTGTGCGGCGATCACATCTGGGTGACGCTCAAGCTCGCCGACGGCGCGATCGACGCGATCGCCTTCGAGGGTCAGAGCTGCGCGATCTGCAAAGCCTCCGCCTCGATGATGACCGCCGCGGTCAAGGGCAGGAAGGTGGACGAGGTCGAGACGCTGGTGCAGGAGTTCCGCGACATGACCACCGGCAAGCTGGACGTCGCCGGCGGCGCGCACCACCTCGGGCGGCTCACGGTCTTCGCCGGCGTGAAGGACCTGCCGGTGCGCGTGAAGTGCGCGATCCTGCCGTGGCACACGCTGCACGCCGCGCTCACCCAGGAGGCCGTCGCCTCCACCGAGGGCGACAACGACCCGATCGCGGCGGGCTGACAGCATCATGCCCAAGATCGCGGACATCGAGCTTACTCCCAACCCGAACGCGCGCAAGTTCGTGCTGCGCGAGCCGCTGACCTACGGCGTCGCGCGCTCGTACGAGAGCGCCGAGTCGGCACAGGGCGATCCGCTCGCGGCGGCGCTCTTCGCCATTCCCCACGTCGTGAGCGTGTTCTACGTCGACACGTGGCTCACGGTGACGCAGGACGGCGAGGCCGACTGGAACGAGCTCGCGCGCCAGGTCGCGGTGCCGATCCGGGAGGCGCCGGGCGCGGCCGAGCGCACGAGTGATCTGCTCGCCGGCGCGATGCCCGACGTGCAGGTCACTCCGCGCGAGGAGCTCTCGGCCGACACGCTGCAGAAACTCGAGATGATCGAGTCGGTGCTCGATCAGCAGGTGCGCCCGTACCTGCGCAACGACGGCGGCGACCTGCACGTGCTCGGCATCGAGGGCAACGTCGTCAAGGTCCACTACCAGGGCGCGTGCGGCAGCTGCCCGAGCTCGCTCTCGGGCACGCTGTCGGCGATCGAGTACATGGTGCGCGAGATCGACCCCGAGCTCGAAGTCATGCCGGTATGAGCGGTTGGGTCGATGTCTGCCCGGCCGCGGAGCTCGCGCCGGGCGAGCATCGCGTGGTTGACGTCGACGGCGCCAAAGTCGCAGTGTTCAACCTGGCGGGCGAGTTTCACGCGATCGAGGACGTCTGCACGCACGACGGCGGCGAGCTCACCGGCGGCGACGTCGAGGGCGAGGAGATCGTGTGCCCGCGCCACGGCGCGCGCTTCTGCATCCGCACCGGCGAGGCGCTCTCGGCGCCCGCCTACGAGCCCACCGCCAAGCTCCCGGTGCGCCTCGAGAACGGCGTGGTGCAGGTGCGCGACGATCGATGGGACTGAAAAAGAAAGCGGGCGGTCAAAGCGTCCACTCGTTCCCGCACCGCTTGCACTGGACCCGCACCCAGTCGGCCTCCGGGTCGCCCGGGCCGACCGCGCCGCTCGCGTCGTAGCCGGGCGCCGTCTGCCGGCTGCCGCCGACGACCCGCAGCCTGCCGTAGGTCTTGCAGCTCGCGCAGGTCGCGGCGGCCGCCAGGCGCCACGCCCGCACCATCAGGCTCGAGTAGCGCATCAGCGAGAACCACGCGATCGCGCCGCTCACGAACGCGCTGAAGAGCATCGGGATCGCGCGCAGCAGGCCGTGGCGAAAGTCGAGCGCCTCGACGCACGCCAGGAACGCGAGGATGCCGAGGACGCACGTCACGAGGTAGACGTGGCTCTCGATGAGCTGACGCTCGTACCAGCGCTGGAACCCGCGCTTTCCGATATCGTTCGCGAGCGACATGGGCGTCTCCCGGCAGGGCGGCTCGATTGTACGCGCCCGCCCGGCCGCGCGGCCGGGGATCTGCCACGGGCGCCGGCGCGCCGGTGATGACGCCCGACGGCCGCCACGCTACAGTGGCCGCGCCATGCGCCTGCACGTCCTGTCCGACCTCCACCTCGAGGTCGCGCCCTTCGCCCCGGTGTCGGCCGGGGCCGACGCCGTCGTCGTGGCCGGCGACGTCGACTCCGGCGCCGCGAGCCTCGAGTGGCTGCGCCGCGCGTTTCCGCACTCGCGCATCGTGTTCGTGCCGGGCAACCACGAGTACTACGCCGGCGAGTTCGAGACGTGCGGCGCGGCGATGCGCCGGGCCGCCGATGCGCTCGGGATCGACCTGCTGGACGACTCGGCGGTCGAGATCGCCGGCGTGCGCTTCGTCGGCGCGACGCTCTGGACCGACCTGATGCTCTACGGGCCGCGAGGGCGCGACGCGCTCCTCGCGCGCGGGCTGGAGAGGCTGGTCGAGTACCGCACCATCCGTGTCGGCGACGCGCCGTTCACGCCGGCCCACACGGTAGCGTTCCACCAGGCGAGCCGCGCGTTTCTGGAGCGCGCGCTCGCCGAAGACTTTCCGGGCCGCACCGTGGTGATCACGCACCACGGCCCGCACCCGCTCAGCATCGCCGAGCGGTTCGCGGGCAGCGTCGTGAACCCGTCGTTCATCTCGGACCTCTCCGCGCTGATGGGCCCGGCCGCGTTGTGGATCCACGGCCATACGCACGCGAGCTCCGATTACGTCGTGAACGGCACGCGGGTCGTCGCGAACCCGCGCGGCTACGCCGGCCGCCACCCGGTGAGCGGCCGGCCGCACGGCACGCCCGAGCGGCCCGAGAACCCGGCGTTCGACCCGGGGCTCGTCGTGGAGGTGTGACGGGCCGGCGCGACCGGCTCAGGTTCCGGGCGGAGGCTCGTCCGCGGCGTCCAGCCGCCCCTGCTCGATCACCGGCACGATCCAGTAATGGATCCCGGCTTTGGGAAATGCTGCCCGAAGCCCGCTGCAGATGCGTCGCGCCTCCTCCAGCGGAACTCGGAGCTGCACCATCAACCGCGGCTGCCGCCCGCTCACCTGCTCGCGCACGCTGAGCGCCGCGTGCTCGACGCCGTGGCAGTCGACGAGGTCGCTGGTGAACAGGATGTCCTCGCGATAGTCGAGCAGCCAGTCGAGCACCGGCTCCTCGATGCGCGTGTCGGCGACCAGCACCAGCAGGCTCTGTTCCATGTCACGATCCCTGGGCGGGCTCGCCGTAACGGCGGTAGAGGATCGGCAGCAGCACCAGCGTCAGCAGCGTCGAGGTCACCAGGCCGCCGATCACAACGACAGCGAGCGGGCGCTGAATCTCCGAGCCTGGCCCGGTCGCGAACAGCAGCGGGACCAGGCCGAACGCCGCGATCGAGGCGGTCATCATCACCGGCCGCAAGCGCCGTCTGGCGCCTTCCACGACCACCTGCGCGGGGTCCATGCCCGTGGCGCGCAGCTGGTTGAAGTAGGTCAGCATCACGACGCCGTTCAGCACCGCGATGCCGAGTAGCGCGATGAAGCCCACCGACGCCGGCACCGACAGGTATTCGCCGGACAGCCATAGGGCGAACACGCCACCGATCATGGCGAAGGGGATGTTGAGCAGCACGAGCACCGCCTGGCGGATCGAGCGGAACGTCGTGAAGAGCAGGAGGAAGATCAGGCCGATCGCGACCGGCACCACGATGGCCAGCCGGCGCGCGGCGCGCTGCTGGTTCTCGAACTGCCCGCCCCAGGCGAGCCGGTAGCCGGTCGACAGCTCGGCCGCCGCGGCGACCTTGCGCCTCGCCTCGTCGACGAAGCCGACCAGGTCGCGCCCGCGCACGTTGGCGATCACCACCGCGAAGCGCTGGCCCTGCTCGCGCGCCACCTGCACCGGGCCGGCGACGCGCTTGACGCGCGCGACCGTCGAGAGCGGCACCAGCCGGCCCTCCGGCAGCGCGATCATCAGGTTGGTGAACTCCGTCGGCGAGGCGCGTAGCTCCGAGCCGCCGCGCAGCAGCAGCGGTGTCCGCCGCACGCCCTCGTAGACGGTGCCGACGCGCCGCCCCTCGAGCTGCGTGCGCAGCGCGCTCGCGACCTCGTCGACGGTCAGGCCGAGCCGGCCTGCGGCCAGCCGGTCGACGTCGATCTGCAGGTACTGCACGCCCTCGTTGCGCACGTAGGACACGTCCTCCGCGCCGCCGATGCCGCGCAGCACCTCGGCGATCGCGCCGGCCTTGGCGTTGAGCTCCTCCAGCGCGCTCCCGAACAGCTTGACCGCGACGTCGCCGCGCACGCCGGTGAGCATCTCCGAGACCCGCATCTCGATCGGCTGCGTGAACGAGTACGCGACGCCGGGGAACAGGTCGAGCTCCGCGCGCAGCGCGTCGACCAGCGCGTCCTTGGACGCGAAGCGCCACTGCGCCGGCGGCTTCAGCACGAGGAACGCGTCCGTTTGGTTCAGACCCATCGGATCCATGCCGAGCTCGTCCGAGCCGGTGCGCGCGACCACCCCGGTCACCTCCGGCACGCGCTCGAGCAGGGCGCGCTGGATGCGCTGGTCGAGCCCAATCGACTCCTCGAGGCTGATCGACGGCAGCTTCTCGAGCTGGACGATCAGGTTGCCTTCGTCCATCGTCGGCATGAAGGTCTTGCCGATGCGAGTGAACGCCGCGCCGGCCGCGAGCAGCGCCACCAGCGCCGCGATCATGACCGTCCGCCCGTGAGCGAGACTCCACGCGAGCGCGGGGCGGTACGCCGCCTGCAGCCGGCTCACGAGCCACGGCTCGTCGTGGCTAACCTTGCCGATCAGGTACGACGCGAGCACCGGAATGACGGTGAGCGAGAGCGCGAGCGAGGCGGCGAGCGCGAAGACGATCGTCAGCGCGACCGGGATGAAGAGCTTGCCCTCGAGGCCCTGCAGCGTGAGGAGCGGCAGGAAAACGATGACGATGATCAGGATGCCGGAGGTCACCGGCACCGCGACCTCGTTCACCGCGCGGCTGATCAGGTGCAGCCGCGGCAGCCGGCTGCGGGGACCGACCTCGGCGAGCTGCGCGACGACGTTCTCCACGACCACCACCGCCGCGTCGACCAGCATGCCGATGGCGATCGCGAGCCCGCCGAGGCTCATGAGGTTGGCCGACAGGTCGAACCCGCGCATCAGGATGAAGGTCGCGAGCGCCGCGAGCGGCAGGATCAGCGCGACCGTGAGCGCGGCGCGCAGGTTTCCGAGCATGAGCACGAGGATCACCAGCACGAGCATCACCGCCTCGGCGAGCGCCTTCGACACGGTGCGCACCGCGCGGCCCACCAGGTCGCCGCGGTCGTAGAACACGTCGACCGTCACGCCCTTCGGCAGCGCGGGCGCGAGCTCGGCGAGCCTGGCGCGGACCCCGCGGACGACCTCGCGCGCGTTGGCGCCGCGCAGCCCGAGCACGAGCCCCTCGACCGCCTCGCCGCGGCCGTCGCGCGTCACCGCGCCGTAGCGCGTCAGCGCGTTCACGCGCACGGCGGCCACGTCGCCGGCCCGCACCGGCACGCCGTTGCTCGTGGTGACGACGATGTCGCGCACGTCGTCGAGGGTCTTGATCCTTCCCTCGGCGCGCACGAGCAGTGTCTCCTCGCCCTCGAGCAGCCGGCCGGCGCCGTCGTTGCGGTTGTTACGCTCGAGCGCGGCCTGCAGCTGGGCGAGGGTGACGCCGCGCGCGTTCATGCGCGGGTTGTCCGGCGCCACCTCGAAGCTGTAGGCGAGCCCGCCGAGCGCGTTCACGTCGGCCACGCCGGGCACGGTGCGCAGCGCCGGCCGGATCACCCAGTCGAGCAGCGTGCGCCGCTCCATCAGCGTGAGGTCGCCGCCCTCGATGGTGAACATGAACATCTCGCCGAGCGGCGTGGTCGCCGGCGCGATGCCGCCGCTGATGTCGGGCGGCAGGTCGTCCCAGATGGCCGCGAGCCGCTCGGCCACCTGCTGGCGCGCCCAGTAGATGTCGGTGCCGTCGACGAAGTCGACCGTGACGTCGGTGAGGCCGTACTTCGCCATCGAGCGCAGCATCGCCTGCCGCGGGATGCCGAGCATTTCGACCTCGATCGGCGCGGTGATGCGCGCCTCGACCTCCTCAGGCGTCATCCCCGGCGCCTTGACGATGATCTTCACTTGCGGCGTCGACACGTCGGGGAAGGCGTCGATCGGGATGTCGCGGAAGGCCACCGCGCCGGCGCCGATGAGCAGCAGCGCCGCGAGCAGGACGAAGAGGCGCTGCGTGAGCGCGAACCGGATCAGGCGCGCGAGCACCTACTTGTTCCCGCCCTGGCCGAGCCACACCGCCTTGATCGCGGCGATCCCGCTCGCCGCGACGAGCTCGTCGCCGCGCAGGTCCGCGCGCACCACCGAGAAGCCCGCGTCCTCGCCCTGCACCTCGATCTCGAGCGGGCGGAACCCCTCGGCGCTCCTCACGAACACCATGGTCGCGTCGCCGCTCCGCGCGAGCGCGCCGCTCGGAACGCGCCACTGCTTCTCGGCGCCGAGCAGCGCGACGCGCACCTGCAGGTACTGGCCCGGCCGGATGCACTCCGTGCCGCCGTGCACCTCGGCGCGCAGCAACACGGTCTGTGTCTCCGGATCGACGCTGCGGCCGACGAGCGTGACCGCCGCGGTCGCCGCCGGGCACGGCAGGCCGACCTCGGCCCCCGGCGCGAGTGAGCCGAGGCGGTCGAGCGGCACGCGGATCTCCAGCCACAGCGGTTCCAGCTTGCCGATGCGGTACAGCGGCGCGGACTTGTCGACCCGCTGGCCGACCACTGCCATCTGCCTCAGCACCGCCCCGCTCACCGGCGCGCGCACCACGAGCGCGCTCGACAGCGCGCGCGACCCCTCCAGCGCCTTGATGCCGGACGCGTCGAGCCCCACGAGGCGCAGCGCCTGGCGGCGCTCCTCGAGGCTCGCCTGCGCCTGCTCGAACCGGCTGCGCGTCGTGAGCAAGCGCCGCTCCGGGATGATGCCTTCCTTGAACAGCTGTTCGTCGCGCGCGAGATCGGCATGCGCCAGCCTGAGCTCGGCGCTCGCCTGCAGGAAGTCGCGCTGCAGGCCGACCAGCTCGGGGCTCTCGACGACCGCGAGCGGCTGCCCGGCGTGCACCTGGTCGCCGATCGCGACGCGCAGGCTCTTCACCAGGCCGGCCTCGGGACTGCTCACGACGTGCTCCTGCTCGGGCGGGATCACGACCCGCGCCGGCACGCGGTCGGTCATCAGCGTGCTCGCCGGCGCGACCTTGACGAGCGTGATGCCGAGGCGCTGGATCTGGTCCGGGCTGAACGGGATCTCGTGCGCCGCGCGCGCCGCGGCTGCGGCCGCAAGCGCGCAGAGCGAGGCGAGGACGACGATCGGCTTTCTCACGGCAGGACTCCCGCGGCCTGGTTGTAGCGTGCGATGGCCCGCTCCCGCAGGGTGCGCAGCTCCTGCGCGCCGCGTTGGGCGGCGAAGGCGAGGCTCTGGACGCGCAGCAGCCCCACCAGATCGGTCTCGCCGACGGCGAACGCGGTGCGCGCGAGGCGCAGACTCTCCTGCGCGAGGCGATTCTGCTCCTCGGCGAGCAGCAGGGCGGATTCGCTGGCCTCGAGGGCTAGGCCCGCCTCCTGTAGCGCGAGCGCGAGGCGCCGGACGAGCGCGTCGCGCTCGGCCTGCGCCTCGGCCGCCGCGCGCGCGGCCTCGCTCACGCGCGGCCCGGTGTGCGCGGCCACGCCGAACGGCACGCGGAACGTGACGTCGAGGCTCGCGACGTAGTCCTGGCCCGCGGCGCCGCGCTGGCGCTTGCCCGAGAACACGAGC
>JAHDYJ010000228.1:0-227 GCA_023383795.1 Burkholderiales bacterium
TGGCGGGGTGGCCGCGCAGCGGCCGGGGTGGTGCAACATGCTGCCCGCGCCGCAACCACCCCCCGGCCTGCGGCCGGACCCCTCCTTGGAAAGGAGGGGACGCGCTGCGCGCGAACCACCCCGCCGGCTTCGCCGGCACCCCTCCTTGGAACGGAGGGGACGCGCTGCGCGCGAACCACCCCGCCGGCTTCGCCGGCACCTCTCCTTGGAAAGGAGGGGAAAAAAAC
>JAHDYJ010000228.1:237-1921 GCA_023383795.1 Burkholderiales bacterium
GGCACGCGCAGCATCAGGCCACCACGATGTTGACGAGCTTCCCGGGCACGACGACGATCTTCTTCGTCTGCCTGCCTTCGACGTGCTTGCGCACGCCCTCGTTCGCGAGCGCGGCCTGCTCGATCCGCGCGCGGTCGGCGTCCTTCGCCACGCGCACGTGCCCGCGGAGCTTCCCGTTCACCTGCACCACGAGCTCGATCTCGTCGGTCTCGAGCGCGGCCTTGTCCACCGCGGGCCAGGGGGCGTCCATCGGATCGCCGGCGAAGCCGAGCTCGCGCCACAGCGCGTGCCCGAGGTGCGGCGTGATGGGGTAGAGCACGCGCAGCAGCACCGACATGCCCTCGTGCAGCGCGGACTGGAACGTTCCGGGCGCCTCGCCCGGCGCGTCGAGCGGCTTCGCCGCCGCCTCCTGCAGCGCGTTCAGCATCTTCATCGCCGCCGAGGCGACGGTGTTGAACTGCATGCGCTGCATGTCGTAGTCGGCCTGGCCGAGGATGGCGTGGATCTCGCGGCGCAGCTTCGCGACGTGCGGCGCGCGCCTGGCGAGGTCGGCCGGGAACGCGTAGCCGGAAACGCTCCCGGAGCGCGACTTGGAGGTCTCGACGATCGCCGCGCTCCACTGGGCGGCGAACGCCCACAGCCGCCGCAGGAACCGGTGCGCGCCCTCCACGCCGGCGTCCGACCACTCGAGCGACTGCTCCGGCGGCGAGGTGAAGATGATGAAGAAGCGCGCGGTGTCGGCGCCGTACTGGTCGATCAGCGCCTGCGGATCGACGCCGTTGTTCTTCGACTTCGACATCGTGCCGATGCCGTCGGACTCGACCGGCCGGCCGTCGGCCTTCAGCACCGCGCCGGTGCGCTTGCCCGCCTCGTCCAGCTTCACGTCGACGTCGGCCGGGTTGTAGTAGGTGATGCGCCCGCCCGCGGTCTTGCGGTAGAAGATCTCGTTCAGCACCATGCCCTGCGTGAGGAGGTTCGTGAACGGCTCGTCGTCGCGGACCATGCCGAGGTCGCGCATGACCTTGGTCCAGAAGCGCGAGTAGAGCAGGTGCAGGATCGCGTGCTCGATGCCGCCGATGTACTGGTCGACCGGCATCCAGTACGCCGCGCGCTCGTCCACCATCGCGTCGTCGCGGTCCGGGCAGCAGAAGCGCAGGAAGTACCACGACGAGTCGACGAAGGTGTCCATCGTGTCGGTCTCGCGCCGCGCCGGCTTGCCGCACTTCGGGCACGCGGTCGCGAGGAATGCCGGCAGCTTCGCGAGCGGATTGCCGGCGCCGTCGGGCACGAGGTCCTCGGGCAGCACGACCGGGAGCTCGGCGTCGGGCACCGGCACGTCGCCGCAGGCCTCGCAGTGGACGATCGGGATCGGGGTGCCCCAGTAGCGCTGGCGCGAGATGCCCCAGTCGCGCAGGCGCCACTGCACCTGCTTGTCGCCGAGGCTCTTGTTGCGAAGGTCGGCCGCGATCGCGTCCACCGCCGCCTCGTAGCCGAGGCCGTCGTACTTGCCCGAGTTCACGCACACGCCGTAGTCGGCGTACCACGGCTGCCAGGCGTCGGTCGAAAAGGGCTTGCCCTCGACTTCGATCACCTGCTTGATCGGCAGCCCGTACTTCTTCGCGAACGCGAAGTCGCGCTCGTCGTGGCCCGGCACGGCCATCACCGCGCCCTCGCCGTAGCCCAT
>JAHDYJ010000115.1 GCA_023383795.1 Burkholderiales bacterium
ATCCGCGCCGGCGCGCCGCTCGACCACGTGAACAACCTCGGCTGGACCGCGCTGATCGAGTCGATCGTGCTCGGCGACGGCGGCCCGCGCCACGTCGCCACGCTGAAGTCCCTGGTCGAGGCCGGCGCGAACGTGAACCTCGGCGACCGCGCCGGCGCAAGCCCGCTCGCCCTCGCGCGCGGCCGCGGCTACGCCGAGATGGTCGCGATTCTCGCTGCCGCCGGCGCGCACTGAGCGCCGCGCGGCCGCCGGCCCCGCACCTGTCGGCGCCCGCCAACACGCCAAAGCGCCGTCGCGACAGCGGATTCGCCGTGGCGGCCCGCAACCCTGTCGGCGGTTGCCTACACCCCACCCAGCGCACCGCGCGCGGCGCCGACCGGCAACGCGTTGATTTCGCCGACATCTTCGCGCTGGCCTGCTTGTTGCGAAGCGCCGGGCAGGGGCCGCGCGCCGTGCACGGCCGGGATCAATCGACGCTCGGAGGGAAGAGGCAATGGACGCGACGACAATTGCGCTGCGGCTGCTGCACGTCGGCAGCGGCGTGTTCTGGGCGGGGGCGGCGCTGATGCTGGTCGCTTTCGTCGAGCCGACGGTGCGGCGCATGGGGCCCGAGGGTGGGCGCTTCATGCAACGGCTCATGGGCGACAGCCGGTTTCCGGCAGTCATGGGGCTCGCCGGGACGCTGACGGTGCTCTCGGGGCTCGCGCTGTACTGGTCGGTGTCGGGCGGCGCCGCGTCGGGCTGGCTCCGCTCGGGCCACGGCCTCGCCATCACGCTCGGCAGCGGCGCGGGCATCGTCGCGTTCCTCGTCGGGATGCTCGTGAACAAGCCGGCCGCGGCGCGGCTCGCGGCGCTCGCGCGCGAGCTCGCCGCCGACGGCACCCCGCCCGAGGGTGTCCCGGCCACGGCAGCGCGGCTGCAGCAGCGGCTGCGCCGGGGCGGCCTGCACGCGACGCTGCTGCTCGTCGTCTCGGTCGCGGCGATGGCGAGCGCGCGCTTCCTCCACTGGTAGCACCACGCGCGTCCCGGCAGCCGCCGGACCCTTGAGTCCGCTCGCCGGCGGCCGCATCTTCCTGCGGTAGCTCGCACCTCGGACACACGCATGCGCGGCGCTTCGTTAAAACCGCAGCGCCGAGGTGGTCGTGATCCGCCGCGCGCACAAACTCGCGCGACGCGTGACGACGCCAGTCGAGCTGAGGTAGCCGCCGCGGACGGCGCTCAGCCGATCGCGCGGCATGTGCCCGGGCGGCGGGCGGATCGCCGCCCGCGTGCGCTACTTCGTGGTGGACTGCTTCTTCCCTTCCTGCACGCCCTGCTCGTAGGCCCGCTTTTCCTTCTGCTTCTGCTGGTCGTAGAGGTAGCCGGACGCCGCACCGACCGCCGCGCCGCCCAGAGTCCATGCCCACTCGCCGGTGATCGCGCCAACTGCCGCGCCGGCGGCAGTGCCGATCCCGGCGCCGCTCAGCGTGCGCTGCTGGGTCTCGCTCATGCCGGCGCAGCCGGCCAGCGCGAGCGCGCCGGCGAGGCTGCAGGAAAGTACCACGTTGCGTTTCATGTGATGTGCTCCTCGGGTCGGATGCTGCCGGTCACTTCCCGCAGGGGAACGCTTGGGCGGCAAAACGGAACAGGGTGTCGATCGCACCGTTCTTCATCAGCTCGGGACGGCCCTTCGCCCACGCGACGAAGTCGCTCGCGATCTTCGAGCGGGTCGGCGCCGGGTCCGGCACGCAGACGAAGCGGTCCGCCGTCGCTGTGGACGCGGCGTAGTAGCCGTACGCGCCGACGAGGACGCCGTGGCAGAACGCGATCGCCGTCGCGTAATCGGTTTCCGACGGCTGCGTCGCGCAGAGATAGACGAGATCGCCGGCGTTGCGGATGCGGTAGGCGTCAGGATTCGCCGCATACGCCGAGGCCGCCAGCGGCAGCGCGGCGAGAAGAATCAACGGTCGCATACATAGCCCCTCCTTCGGGCTGACTGGTCATGATCGCTATGCGATTGTACTCGTCGGCGTGCGACCTGACCCGACGTCGTCAGCTCCCACCGCGCGCTGGTAGACTTGACCGGCTTCCCGCGCGCGATGCTCAAGCCCATCGAGGTCCTTTCGCTCTACCCGCCGCACGACGGCTCGCTCGGCGGCAGCCTCGCGAGCCGCGCGGCCGCGGCGCCCGACCGCGACTTCCTGATCTTCAGCGACGGCGCGACGACCTATCGCGAGTTCCTGCGCCAGGTCGAGCGCGCCGCGGCGATGCTCGCCGCGCGCGGCGTGAACCCGGGCGAGCGCGTCGGCGTCATGTCGCACAACCACCCGTCGACGGTGGCGCTCTTCTTCGCGCTCGCGCGGCTCGGCGCGGTCATGGTGCCGGTCAATCCCGACTACGGCGCCGAGGAGGCGGGCTACGTGCTCTCGCACGCCGAGGTATGCGGCGTGCTCGCCTCGCCCGAGACGATCGACACCGTGCGCGCTGGCTGCGCCCGGCTCGCGCGCGCGCCCTGGTACATGCTGAACGCGCCCGGACCGGGCGGGCTGCCGGTCTTCGCCGATGCGCTCGCGGTCGCGCCGGCGCAGGCGCCGCCGCCCATTGGCGCCGCCGACGCCACGTGCGTGCTGATCTACACCTCGGGCACCACCGGGTTCCCGAAGGGCGTCATGCACCGGCAGCAGAGCGTCGTGCTCGCCGGCGAGGGCTTCGTCGAGCGCATGCACCTGCAGCCCGACGACCGGATGCTCTGCATCCTGCCGATGTTCCACATCAACGCGCTCTTCTACTCGCTCGCCGGCGCGCTCGCGGCCGGCGCGACCCTGATCCTGGAGCCGCGGTTCTCGGCCTCGACGTTCTGGAAGACCGTCGCCGAGACGCGCGCCACCGAGGTGAATACGCTCGCGGCGGTGTCGAGCATCCTGATCCGGCGCCCGCGCGAGGAATTCGTTCCCGGCCACGATCTGCGCAAGATCTACGGCGCGCCCCTCACCGACGAGCACTATCGCGTCTTCCGCGAGGAGTTCGGCGTGCCGCACTTGATCGAGGGCTACGGGATGTCCGAGATCCCGGGCGTCCTCAACATGCCGTTCGCGGGCCCGCACAAGCCGGGCAGCATGGGACGTCCGAGCCGCCACCCGGATCATTCGATGCCGTTCGCCGAGATGAAGGTCGTCGACGACGCGGGCAACGCGCTGCCGGACGGCGAGACCGGCGAGCTCGTCGTGAAGACCCCGATCGTGATGCAGGGCTACTTCCGCGATCCGGAGCAGACCGCAGCGGCGTTCCACGACGGCTGGTTCCTGACCGGCGATCTCGGCCGGCGCGACCGCGACGGCTTCTTCTGGTTCGTCGCGCGCAAGAAGGACATCATCCGCAAGCGCGGCGAGAACATCTCGGGCGCCGAGCTCGACCGGGTCATCGGCGCGCATCCCGCGGTGCTCGAGGCGGCCGCGATTCCGGTGCCGGCCGAGCTCGGCGAGGACGACATCCTGGTTGCGATCGTGCGGCGGCCGGACGCGGCGCTCGAAGCCGGGGAGGTCGCCGAGTGGTGCCGCGCGCGCCTCGCGCCGATCAAGGTGCCGCGCTACGTTGCGTTCGTCGATGCGCTGCCGCACACGCCGACGCATCGCGTCGCGAAGTTCAAGCTGCGGGCCGATCCGTCGCTGAAGGCGCGGGCGGTGGACCTGGCGCGCTGAGAGGCACCCCCTCCCCTCCTGCTCGAGAAGGGGACAGAACCGCGCGGAGCATTCGCAGCACGCCGTCCCCTCCTTTTCAAGGAGGAGTGCCGCGCGGAACGCGCGGCGGGGTGGTTGCAGCCGTCGCACTCTGTTGACTTCCGCACCACCCCGGCCGCGTCGCGGCCACCCCTCCTCGGAGAGGAGGGGAAGGACGCGCGGACGCGCGGACGCTCGCCTACCGCTCCACCGGAAACCCGACGATGCTGCCCCACTCGGTCCACGAGCCGTCGTAGAGCTTGACGTTCCCGCGGCCGAGGAGACGCGTCAGCGCGAGCCACGTGAGGGATGCCCGATGGCTCAGGCGGCAATAGACGACGACCTCCTCGGGCGCATCCCTCGAGATGCCTGCGCGCCGGAAGATGCGCTCGAGCTCCGCCGGGGGCTTGTAGCTGTCGTCGTCGTTCAGCAGGCTCTTGAAGTAGAGATGCACCGCGCCGGGGATGCGGCCGGCGCGCTCGGCGCCGTGGTCGAACTTGCCGAGCTCCATGACGCGCTCGCCGGCGTACTCCTCGGGCGAGCGCACGTCGAGCAAGAGCCGTCCCGGCTTGCCGAGCCCCGCGCGCACCGCGTCGCGCCCGATGCGCATGCTCGCGTCGCCCGGCTGCGGCGGGTGCTCGACCGGCGGGTAGCGCGGGATGTCGCGCGTGAGCGGCCGCCCCTCGCGCTCCCACTTCTTGCGGCTGCCGTCGAGCACCGCGAGGTTGCGGCGACCGGCCATCGTGAACGACCAGAACGCGTAGGTGGCGTACTGCACGACGTCGCTGTAGAGCACCAGCGCGTGGTCCGGCCCGATGCCGGCCGCGCCGAGCCGGCGCGCGAGCTTCTCGGGCGACACGAACTCGCGGTCGGTGTCGTGCCAGCAGATGTCCTTCCAGTAGAACCACACCGCGCCCGGGACGTGGCCCGCGCGGTAGATGTCGGGCTCCGGCGTGGACGAGATCTCGACGACGCGCACGCCGGAGTCGTCGAGGTGCGCCGCGAGCCACTCGGTGGTGACGATCGGCGAATCCATCACTCGTCGCCCGCCAGGATCTCGGCGACCGTCACGTGGCGCTTCTCGCGCGCCGACTTCACCCCGGCGCGGATCACGGCGAGCGAGCGCAGCGCCTCCGCGCCGCCGGTCTCGGGCCTGCCCTTGCCGCGCACGCACTCGGCGAACTCCTCGAGCTCCTCGACCAGCGTGTCGTTCTTCTTCACCGGCACCGGCACCGCCTCGGTGGTGCGCCGCCTGAGCGTCTTCAGGCCCTCGTGCAGGCTGTAGTAGGCGGTCATCTCGCGCCCGTAGACGTTCATCAGGTAGTACTCGGAGGCCGACGCGTAGCCCGCGTTCAGCGTCGAGACGGCGCCGCTCTCGTGCTGCATCAGCAGCCCCGCGACGTCGGGGTTCTCGCCGGGCAGCGCGAGCTGCGCAGTCATGCCCGAGACCGATTCGACCGGCCCGAGCAGCATCTCGAGGACGTCGGTGTAGTGCACGCCGATCTGCAGCATCACGCCGCCCGGCATGCCGGCCGCGGTGAAGCGCCACGACGTGAGGTCGAACTTGCCCTCGCGGTCGCGGCTGATGTTCGCCTCGGCCTGCACCACTTTCCCGAACTCGCCGGCGGCGATCTTGTCGCGGATCCAGCGGAAGTGCGTCTCGCGGCGGCGCTGGTAGCCGACCGCGAGCACGATGCCCGCCTTCTCGCAGGCGCGGATGATCGCGCGCGCATCGGAGATCGTGGTGGCGATCGGCTTGTCGAGGAAGGTGTGCTTGCCGGCCGCGGCCGCGGCCTGCACCGTCTCGAGGTGGGTCTGGTTCGGCGTCGTGTTGATGATCGCGTCGACGTCGTCGGCGGCGAGGATCTCCGCGTAGCTCTTCGCCGCGCGGCAGCCGTACTTCTCGGCGAACGCGCGCCGCTTGCCCTCCGAGCGCGTGTAGCAGGCCACGATCTCGAGCTTGCGCGTGCGCTTCGCCGCGTCGGCGAGCACGTCGGACCACCAGCCGAGGCCGATCGAGGCGACGCGTAGGGGTTCTGCACTCATGCTTCTCTCCTATGTAGAGCCGGCGTGCCCCGGTCAGGCCGAGGGTGCGGAGCCGAGCCGGCCGCCGCGCCGCTCGGCGGCGAACGCCCACACGACCGAGACGACCGAAAGTACCAGGAACAGGGCGCTGAAGGGCGAAGTGAAGAAGACCGTCGGGTCGCCGCTCGAGGCGGTGAGCGCGACCCGCAGGTGCTCCTCGAGCTGCTCGCCGAGCACGAGCGCGAGCAGCAGCGGCACGACCGGCATGTCGAGATGCCGCATCGCGATGCCGATCAGCCCGAAGCCGAGCATCACCCAGACGTCGAAGAACGAGTTGCGCAGCGCGTAGCTGCCGACCACGCACAGGATCGCGATGGCCGGCATCAGCAGCGTCTTCGGCGCCGCGAGCAGCTTGACGAGCACCTTCACGCCGGCGAGCGAGATCACGAGCGTCAGGACGTTCGCCCACATGAACGAGAAGATCAGCGCGTAGGCGAAGTCGCCGCGCTGCATGAAGAGCAGCGGCCCCGGCGCGAGCCCGTGCACGAGCAGCGCCCCGATCAGGATCGCCGTGACCGGATCGCCCGGGATGCCGAGCGTCATCATCGGGATCAGCGCGCCGCCGGTGACCGCGTTGTTCGCCGCCTCCGGCGCGGCGATGCCCTCGACGCAGCCCTTGCCGAAGCGGCCCGGGTCGCGGCTCCAGCGCTTCGAGTAGTCGTAGCCGATGAACGCCGCGATCGGGCCGCCGACGCCGGGCAGGATCCCGAGGAACGCGCCGATCGCCGCGCCGATCGCGACCGGCGCGCGCATCGCCTTCAGATCGGCCCAGCCGAGCAGAAGCGAGCCCACCCGGGTGCGCGCGCGCCGCTCGCCGCGCCCGCGCGCGAGCTCGACCATGTTGTCGACGAGCTGCGGGATCGCGAAAAGTCCGATGAGCGCGGTGAGGAAGTGCACTCCGGAGAGCATGTCGGCGTCGCCGAAAGTGAACCGTGCCGTGCCCATCACCGGGTCCTGCCCGATGGTCACGATCAGGAGCCCGAGCACGGCGGACAGGAGCCCCTTCACCGGCGAGCGCGCCGCGAAGGTGCAGATCACGGTCAGGCCGAAGAACACCACGCTGAAGAGATCCGGCGCCTGGAAGCGCAGCGCGAGGTTCGCGAGGCTCGGCGCGATGAAGTAGAGGCAGAAGAAGCTGAACATCCCGCCTGCGAAGCTCGCGACGATCGAGACCGAGAGCGCCCGCCCGGCCTCGCCGCGCTGGGCCATCGGGTAGCCGTCGAGGATCGTCGCCGAGGCGGACGGCGTGCCCGGGATGTTCAGCAGGATCGCCGAGTAGCTGCCGCCGGTCATGCCGCCGGCGTAGATGCCGAGCAGGAGCCCGATCGAGATCGTGGGATCGAGCACGAACGTGAGCGGCAGCACCACGATGATGCCGGTGCTGATCGTCATGCCCGGGATCATGCCGACGACGAGGCCGAGCACGGCGCCGATCGCGGTCGCGAGCAGGCTGCCGGGCAGCGTGGCCGCGACGAAGCCGGCGGCGATGTCCGGGCTCATCCGAGGATCCCCGCGAGCACGCCTTTCGGCAGCGGGACCTGGAACACGTGGCGGAAGACGAGCACCAGGACCACCGGCACCGTGAGTGAGGCCGCGGCGATCACGCCCCAGCGCCGCTCGCCGTAGAGCGCCATCAGGAGCGCGAAGAACGGAACGCTCGTCAGGAGGAAACCGGCATAGGGCAGCACCGCCACGTAGGCGGCGAACGCGACCAGAAAAACGACCGGGGCGCGCAGCGGCGGCGCGCCGACCGAGTCGCCCGAGCCCTTACGCGGGGCGGCGAGCCCCTGCACGAGCAGGATCACCGACAGGAGCAGCAGGCACGCGGTGATGATCCAGGGGAAGAAGGACGGATCGGGCGTGTTCGGCAGCGAGCGCGTGGGCAGGCCCGCGGTCAGGTAGCCGTAGCCTGCGCCGAGCGCGATCAGGACGAGCGCGGCGACGATGTTCTTGGTGCGCATCTCGGAGGCGGCGGGAACGCAGCGGCGTCCGCACGCAGGCGGCGGGCCCCCCCGCCGCCTGTGCGCGCCGGCCCGCCGCCGTGCGGGCTACTGCTTCTTGCCTTTCTCGCTCTGGTAGAGCCCGGCCGCCTTCATGATGGCCTTGACCCGCCGATCCTCGGCCGTGAGGACCTTCTCGAACTCCTCCACGCCGAGCGTCTCGATCGTGAAGCCGTTCTTCGCGGCGAGATCCTTGAACGCCTTGGAGTGCGCGGCCTTGGTCATGGCGTCGGCGAGCTTCGCCTTCACGTCCTTCGGCGTGCCCTTCGGCACCGAGAGGCCGCGGAACAGCAAGAGCTCCGCGTCGAAGCCCTGCTCCTTCATCGTCGGCACGTCCGGGATCACCGGGTTGCGCTTCGGGCTCGGGATCGCGAGCAGCCGGATCTTGGCCGCCTCGGCGAGCTTTATCGCGCCGGTGAGCGGCGCGACCATCGCGTCGGCCTCGCCGCTCAGCACCGTCGCATTGCGGCGCTTCACGCCGACCGGCAGGTGGATGACCTCGCACCCGACCGCGCTCGCGATCGCGATCGCGGCGAGGTGCGTCGCGCTGCCGGTCGTCGAGTTCGCGATCTTGTACTTGCCCGGGCTCTTCTTGCAGTCGGCCGCGAAGTCCTTCATCGTCTTCCACGGCGCGTCGGCGCGCACCGCGAAGGGCATCGACTGGTACTCGACCTGCCCGATGTGGTCGAGCGCGCTGTGCTCGAAGTCGACGTTGCCGATGTTGGTGGTGGTCAGGATCGAGGTCGAGTTCCAGGCGATCGTCTTGCCGTCGGGCTTCGCGTTCTTGACGTAGGTGTAGGTCACCGCGCCGCCGGCGCCCGGCTTGTTGATCGGGACCACCGGCACGCCGAGCACCTTGCCCATCTCGTCGGCCAGCACGCGGCCCTCGATGTCCGCGCCGTCGCCGGCGCCGAACGGGATCACGAACTCGATCGGGCCGTCCGGGAACGCGGCGGCCGCCGGCAGTGCGAGCGCGACGGCCGCGGCCGCGGCGACGATGCCGTGCAGCAGGATCAAGCGTGGCTTTCTCATGGTTTCCTCCTCCTCGTTGGATCATTTCGCATCGATCAGGAAGCCGGCGCCGATCGACTCGACCGCCGCGCGCGCCACCTTGTCGTCGAACTCCCAGCTGCCGCCGCTCACGCCGATGCCGCCGATGCACTCGCCGCCGACGATGATCGGATAGCCGCCTTCCATCGCGGTCCAGCGTTCGGGACCGGCCGCGAGCGCGAGCCCGATCGCGTGCGTGGTGTCGAGCGGCTGCGCCTGCGCGCCCTTCGCGGTGGTCGGCCGCTTGTTCGAGGCGGCGCACACCGCCTTGGTGGTCGACGAGTGCACGGTGTGGAAGCGACCGCCGTCCATGCGCTCGAGCATCACGAGATGCCCGCCCGCATCGGCGATCGCGACGGCGATCGGGATCCCGGCCTGCTCGGCCATGCCGATCGCGGTATCCATCATCTTGCGCGCACCGGCGAGGGTCAGGCGCTTGGCATCGGCGATATACATCGTGCGAACGTCTCCCGGAACATTCGTGGCGCGGTGCACAATGCGTGCGGTTACGCCGCCCCGTGCGATTCTAATGCGCATGTGCGCGGTTGCCTATTCGCGCCGGTCGCATCGGTATACGCAGACCGAATGCTAGACTCGCGACGATGCAATCGAGGCGAGGTGCGCCGTGACCGCGAACGATCTGGCCGCCGACCGGCTCGCGATCCGCGAGACGGTCGAGAACTGGGCGCTGTGGCGCGACGCCGGCGACTGGGAGCGCTTCCGCACCGTGTGGCATGCCGACGGGTGGATGACCGCGACCTGGTTCCAGGGCCCGGCCGAGCAGTTCATCGCGATGAGCCGCGAAGGCTTCGAGAGGGGCGTCTCCATCCTGCACTTCCTCGGCGGCTTCGCCTGCGACATCGCGGGAAGCCGAGCGATCGCGCAGACCAAGATGACGATCAACCAGCGCGCGCCGGTCGAGGGCGTGCTCTGCGACGTCGTCTGCACCGGGCGCTTCTACGACTTCTTCGAGAAGCGCGTCGGCCGCTGGGGCATCGTGCGGCGCCAGCCGATCTACGAGAAGGACCGTCTCGACCCGGTCGACCCGGCCGCCGCGCCGAAGCTCGACGCCGCGCACCTCGCCCGCTTCCCGGAGGGCTACCGCCACCTCGCTTACCTGCAGTCGAAGAACGGCTTCGAGATCAAGGACGGGCTGCCCGGCCGGCGCGGCGCGGCGGTCGAGAAACTCTACGCGGAAGGGCGCGCATGGCTCGCGGGCGCGGCCAAACCGGGTGAGCCGCTCTGATCGTTGGCCGAAGGAGACGACATGGCCACGCTGATCGCATCGCCGACGCGCGTCGAGGCGGCGGGACACCCGCCGAAGACGATCGACGAGTTCGTCGGGCGGGTGAATTCGGGGACCGCACAGGTGAGCATCGCGCGCATGCGGAGCCCCGCGGGCTGGGAAGAGCCGGCGCAGCAGCCCGAGTTCGACGAGTACACGCTCGTGCTCGTCGGTGCGCTGCGCGTCGAGGTCGCCGACCGCACGCTCGACGTGCGCGCGGGCCAGGCCGTGATCGTGCATGCCGGCGAGCGGGTGCGCTACAGCACCCCCGAGGGCGCCGAGTACGTCGCGGTGTGCCTGCCGGCGTTCTCTCCGGCGACGGTGCATCGCGACGCGTGACTCGTCGTTCCCGCGAACGCGGGAATCCAGGCGGCGTGTCCGAAGCCCGCTCGATCCCCGCTCGCGCGGGGATGACGAACCCGCTCCCCGCGCGCGCCGGGCGCAGGGCGCTACCCGCCGGAGTGCGTCACCGCACCGTTGAACGCGGAGCCGACCAGGCGCGCGTACTTCTCGAGCGCGCCTGACAGCGGCGCGCGGGCAGGCGGCCGCCAGCGCGCGCGCCGCGCGGCGAGCTCGCAATCGGCGACATCCAGCGTCACCGTGCCTGCCTGCGAGTCGATCGTGATGCGGTCGCCGTTCTCGACGAGCGCGATCGGCCCGCCGCCGGCCGCCTCGGGCGAGGCGTAGCCGATCATCATGCCGCGGGTCGCGCCGGAGAAGCGGCCGTCCGTGAAGAGCGCGACCTTCTCGCCCATGCCCTGCCCGTACAGGAGCGCGGTGATGCCGAGCATCTCGCGCATGCCGGGGCCGCCCCGCGGCCCCTCGTAGCGGATCACCAGCACCTCGCCGGCGCGGTACGCGCGGCTGCGCACGATCCCGGCGCACGCCTCCTCCGAATCGAACACGCGTGCGGTGCCCTCGAAGCGCAGCGACTTCAAGCCGGCGACCTTGACGAGCGCACCGTCGGGGGCGAGGTTGCCCTTGAGCACGACGATGCCGCCGCACGCGAGGATCGGCTCGCGGCGCACGATCTCGCCGTCGGCGCCCGGATGCGCGGCGAGCGCCTGCTCGAGCGTCGCGCCGGAGAGCGTCAGGCAGTCGCCGTGCAGCGCGCCGCGCTCGAGCAGCGCCTTCAGCACGGCGTAGACGCCGCCCGCGGCGTGCAGGTCCTTCGCCAGGTACCGTCCGCCCGGCTTCATGTCGGCGAGAAGCGGCGTGCGGCGCGCGACGCGCGCGAGGTCGTCGAGCGAGAACGCGATGCCCGCCTCGTGCGCGATCGCGGGGATGTGCAGGCCGGCGTTGGTCGAGCCGCCGGTCGCCGCGACCGCGGCGCACGCGTTCTCGAGGCTCTTGCGCGTCACGAGGTCGCGCGGCAGCGGGCCGCCGCGCGCGAGGAGCCGCATCGCGGCGCGCCCGGCCTCGCGCGCGAGCGCCGCGCGCTCGGGCGCGACCGCCGGCAGCGTCGCCGAGCCCGGCAGCGCGAGTCCCAGCGTCTCGCTCACCATCGCCATCGTGTTGGCGGTGAACTGCCCGGGGCAGGCGCCGAGCGTCGGCAGGCAGGTGCGCTCGAGCGCGTCGAGCTCCGCCTCGGCGAGCTCGCCCGCCATCACCGCGCCGACCGCCTCGTAGGCGTCGAGCACCGTCACGTCGCGGCCGCGGTGGCGGCCGGGCAGCGCCGCCCCGCCGTACTGGAACACCGCCGGCAGGTCGAGCCGCACCATCGCCATCATCAGGCCGGGCAGGGTCTTGTCGCAGCCGCCGAACGCGACCAGCGCGTCGTAGGCGTGAGCGCGCGCGACCGCCTCGACGCCGTCGGCGATGATCTCGCGCGACACGAGCGAGAAGCGCATGCCGGCGTGGTTCATCGACATCGAATCGGCGACCGCGATCGAGCCGAAATCGAACGGCACGCCGCCCGCTTCGCGCACGCCTTCGCACGCCTCGCGCGCGAGCGCGCCGAGATGCGCGTTGCACGGCGTCACGCGACCGTCGGTCGAGACGACGCCGGCGAACGGCTTCGCGAGCTCGGCGTCGCCGAGCCCGAGCGCGCGCAGGAACGCGCGGTGCGGCGCGCGGTCGAGGCCCTCGACCGTCACGCGCGACGGCAGCCTTGCGGGCGGAGCGTCCCGGCTCATCGAGCGCCGATGGTAGCGCGCCGCGCCCGCCGCCGGTTGCCCGCCGGTTGCCCGCCGGCGGCGTAACCGGGAGAATCGGCGCCATCAGGACTCCGTGGTGTCCCCAGCCTTCTCGCGCAGTCTCGCCGCGCTCGCTCTCGCCGCCGGACTGGCCGTCGCGGCGGCGGTCGCGCAGCCGCGCTCCATCGCGCTCACGGTCGGCGACCTGTCCGGGCCGGGCTTCTCGGCGAGGGCGCTGCGCGTCGAGCTCGCCGGCGACGACCTCGCGCGGGCGACGCTGCACATCGGCGAGCTCGTCGCGCTCGACCGGACGTGGCGCGACATCGCGGTGACCTGCAGCGCGTTCCGCCTCGAGCAGGCCGTGGTCGCCTGCGACGCCGGCCGGGTCGAGCGGCCGCTCGCGGCTCCGGTCGCGTTTCGCGTCGACGTCGCGGCGGGCGCCGGCAGCGTCACCGTCACGCCGGCCGAGGGCGAGCGCTGGCACGCCGTGCTCGAGCCGTCGCGCGCCGCGGACAGCGCGCGCGCGGCGACGCTTACCTTCTCCGGTGTCCGGATCGCGCGTGTCCACGCGCTTGCGGAGCTCCCGGTGAAGCTCGCCGCCGGCACGGCCGCCGGCACCGTGCGCGCGGTGCTCGCCGGCGAGCGCCTCCAGGCGCAGGGCGAGATCGTGCTGCGCGACGTCGCGTTCGCCGACGCGAGCGGCCTGCACGCCGGGGACGCCGTCGGCGGGCGCATTGCGTTCAGCGCCAGCGCGCAGGGCGGCGCGTGGCGCTGGACCACCGACGCAACGTGGTCCGAGGGCGAGGTGTACTGGGATCCGGTCTACACCAGGGCGGGCTACCACGTGGCGGCCGACGGCACGTTCCGCGACGGCATCGTCGACATCGTCCAGGCCACCCTCGCCGCACCCGACGTCGGCGAGGTGCGCGCGCGCGGTGCGATCGACCTCGCCGGGCAGGCGATCGTGCACGCGAGCGTCGAGACCGCGGAGCTGCCGGTGCCGCCGCTGTACGAGCGCTTCCTCAAGCCGCTCGCCGCCGACACCGCGCTCGGCGAGCTGCGCACCGACGGGCGGGTGCAGGCGAGCTTCGCCGTGCGCGCAGGGCGCGTGACCGAGGCAAGACTCGAGGTCGAGGATCTGTCGATGGAGGACCGGCGCGGGCGCTTCGCGCTCTTCGGCGTCTACGCCAGCGCGCCGTGGAAGGCGGACGCGCGCACCGAGGGCCGCATCGGCATGTCGGGCGCGGAGGTGCAGCGGCTCCCGCTCGGCGCGTTCGGCGCGGCGCTCGACATCGGCCCCGCGGACGTGCGCGCCGACGACTTCCACATCCCGGTGCTCTCGGGGCTGCTCTCGCTCCGCGACCTGCGCGTGCGGCGCGGCGAGTCGGGCTTCGCCTGGGAGGTCTACGGCGCGCTCTCGCCGGTGCCGCTGCCGGAGCTCCTCGCCCACTTCGGCATGCCGGCGATGCAGGGATCGATCGCGGGCGAGATCCCGCGGGTGCGCTACGCGGAGTCAACCCTGGCGGTCGACGGCGCGTTGACCGTCAAGGTGTTCGACGGAACCGTGACGATGACCGGCCTCCAGGTGGAGAGCCCGCTCGGACTCGCGCCGCGGCTGCGCACGGACCTCGACGCCCGCCGGCTGGATCTCGATCTCGTCACGCGCACCTTCCCGTTCGGCAGCATGACCGGACGGATCGACGCCGAGATCGATGACCTGGTGCTCTCGAACTGGCGGCCGGTGCGGTTCGACGCGCACGTGGTCTCGAGCCCCGGCGACTATCCGAGGCGCATCAGCCAGAAGGCGGTGAACAGCATCACCGCGCTCGGGGGCGGCAGCGCAACCGCGGCGATCCAGCGCAGCGTGCTGCGCTTCTTCGAGACCTTCGGCTACTCGAAGCTCGGCATCTCCTGCCGGCTCGAGAACGGCGTGTGCCGCATGGGCGGCATCGAGGACCGGCCGCAGGGCTACGTGATCGTCGCGGGCGGCGGCGTGCCGGCGATCAACGTGCTCGGCTACAATCGCGACGTCGGGTGGGAGGAGCTCGTCACGCGCCTGAGACGCGTGCTCGACGCGAACGTCACGCCCACCATCCAATGATCGGAGCGCCGGTGAACGCGATTCAGCGCAGCAGGATCGATCCAGCGGGCCTCGGCGCGGAGCCGCCATTCCCGCGCCAGCGGGAATCCGGGCGGCGGTCCTTCGCCGTGGCGGCCCTGGCGTCGGCACTTCTCCTCGCCCTCGCCGGCTGCGTGACGATCAACATCTACTTCCCCGCGGCCGCCGCCGAGAAGGCGGCCGACAAGATCATCGACGAGGTGTGGCAGCTCGACCCGAAACGCGGCAGCGCGGGCGAGAAGCCGCCGTCGAACTGAGCATTCGCGAGGCCCGCCCATGCGCGCACGACAGCACCGCATCGTCTCGATCGCCCTCGTCCTCCTCGCCGCGCTGTTCGCCGGCGCCGCGGCGGCGCAGGCGAACCTCGACATCGACACGCCGGCGATCCGCGCGCTCACCTCGAGCATGCAGAGCCGCCACGCGCAGCTCCAGCCCTACTACGCGGGCGGCGCGGTCGGCTTCACGCGCGACGGCCTCGTCGCCCTGCGCAACGCGTCCGCCGTGCCGCTGCCGCAGCGCGCGCAGGCGAACGCGCTCGTCGCCGCCGAGAACCAGGACCGGCTCGCGCTCTACCGCGAGATCGCGCGTGCCAACGGCCATCCCGAGTGGGAGGCCGACATCCGCGCCAAGTTCGGCGAGCGCTGGATCGCCAAGGCCAGCCGCGGGTGGTGGGTGCAGGACGCCGCGGGCAACTGGCGGCAGAAATAAGCTGGCAGTTGGCAGTTGGCAGTTGGCAGTTGGCAGTTGGCAGTTGGCAGTTGGCAGTTGGCAGTTG
>JAHDYJ010000116.1 GCA_023383795.1 Burkholderiales bacterium
CGGGCGCGCGACCTGACCGAGCCCTCGCCGCTCGCGCTCGAGATCCTCTCCGCGCGACCGTACGCGTTCCTCGACGACGCGCCGCTCGAGGAGCGCCGCACGCAGGCGGTCATGGCGCGCCGGTGGATCGATGCCGCGACCGCCGCCGACCTCGGAAGGCTCGACGCCGAGGCGATCCGGCGGGTGCGCGAGGAGGTGTGGCCCGAGGCGCGCAGCGCCGACGAGCTTGCCGACGCGCTCGCGACGCTCGCGTTCGTGACCGACGCGGAGGTCGCCGCCGGGCCGGACTGGCGGCGCCACGCCGAAGCGCTCGCCGGCGCACGGCGTGCGACCCGCTTCGCGGGCGGCGGCGGCGGAGTGTGGGTGGCGGCCGAGCGCCTGCCGGAGTTCGCCGCGGTGCTGCGGGTAGCGACCGGGGATCCCGCGATAGAGGCGCCGCCCGACTACCGCAAGGCGTGGTCGCGCGAGGATGCGCTGGTCGAGATCGTGCGCGACCGCCTGCAGGGGCTCGGGCCGACGACCGCCGTCGCGCTCGGCGCGCCACTCGGGCTCGCCACCTCCGAGATCGACGCGGCGCTCGCGCGGCTCGAGGCGGAGGGCGCGGCGATGCGCGGGCGCTTCACGCCGGAGGCGACCGCGGACGAGTGGTGCGACCGTCGTCTGCTCGCGCGGATCCACCGCTACACCGTCAACCGGCTGCGCGCGGAGATCGAGCCGGTGGAGGCGCGCGATTTCATGCGTTTCCTCTTCCGCTGGCAGCGCGTCGCGCCCGACACGCGCGTCGAGGGCGCCGACGCCCTCGCGGCGATCGTCTCGCAGCTCGAAGGCTTCGAGGCGCCGGCGGCGGCGTGGGAGACCGAGATCCTGCCTGCGCGCGTGAACGAGTACGACCCGGCGTGGCTCGACGAGCTATCGCTCGCCGGGCGCGTCGTGTGGATGCGTCCGGCCGCGCCGCGTCCGGCGGGCGAGCGCCGGCCGAGCCCGGTGCGCACGACGCCGATCGCGCTGTTCGGCCGGCGCAATCTCGCCCGCTGGGCCGCGCTCGCGCCGCCGGGCGACGGCATGGCGCCCGCGTCGCGCGCCGCCGCGGTGGCGGACTTCATCGCCGCGCACGGCGCGTCGTTCTTCGAGGAGATCGTCGAGGGCACCGGTCTCCTGCGCACGCAGGTCGAGGAGGCGCTGGGCGAACTCGTCGCGCTCGGAACGGTGAACTGCGACAGCTTCGCCGGCCTGCGCGCGCTCCTGGTGCCGAGTGATCGGCGCCCCTCGCGCGCCGCGCCGCGGCGGCGTCGGCGCGCGGCGCTCTACGGCATCGAGGACGCCGGCCGCTGGGCGCTCGCGCGGCGCACGCGCCCGACCGCGGCAGGGCCGGACGGCGGCGAGGCCGCTGCGAGCGTAGAGCACGTCGCGCGCGCGCTGCTCAAGCGCTACGGCGTGGTGTTCTGGCGGCTCCTCGGGCGCGAGGCCGAGTGGCTGCCGCCGTGGCGCGAGCTCGTGCGCTGCTATCGCCGCCTCGAGGCGCGCGGCGAGATCCGCGGCGGGCGCTTCGTCGCCGGCGTCGCGGGCGAGCAATACGCGCTGCCCGAGGCGGTGGGCGCGCTGCGTGACGTGCGCCGGGCCGAGCGGCCGGGCGCGCTCGTCTCGCTCTCCGGCGCCGATCCGCTCAACCTGGTCGGCATCCTCAGCCCCGGCGGGCGCCTGCCCGCGCTCACCGGCAACCGCGTGCTCTACCGCGACGGCGTCCCGCTCGCGCTGCTCGCCGGGGGCGAGGCGCGCTTTCTCGAGAAGCTCGCGCCCGACGCCGAGTGGGCGGCGCGCAACGCGCTCCTGCGCCGGCAGGTGCCGGCGGTCCTGCACTTTCTCGGGTGAGGCAGGCCGCCGATCGCGGCGCGCGATCGAATCGTTTACCCTAGCAGGGGATGCAAGGAGAAGGAGGAACGCACATGGGCGAGAAAGTCACCTTCAAGCGGCCGGACGGCAAGGACTGCAACGGATACTACGCGGCGCCGGCGGCCGGCGCCAGGGCGCCGGGCATGGTCGTCATCCAGGAGTGGTGGGGCCTCAACGACCAGATCAAGGGCGTCGCCGACCGGCTCGCCGCGGCGGGCTATCGCGCGCTGGTGCCGGATCTCTATCGCGGCAAGGTCACGCTCGACGCCGCCGAGGCGAACCATCTCATGACCGGGCTCGACTTCAAGGACGCGGCGACGCAGGACGTGCGCGGTGCGGCGCAGTACCTGAAGCAGGAGAGCGGGAAGGTCGGCGTCATCGGCTTCTGCATGGGCGGCGCGCTCACGGTTCTCGCCGCGATGCACGTCCCGGAGATCGACGCCGCGTCGTCCTGGTACGGAGTGCCGCCGCCCGAGGCCGGCGATCCGACCAAGATCCGCATCCCGGTGCAGGGCCACTTCGCGCTGCAGGACGCGTTCTTCACGCCCGCCTCGGTTGACGCGCTCGAGGCGAAGCTCAAGCAGGGCAACGTGACGCACGAGTTCCATCGCTACGACGCGAACCACGCGTTCGGCAACGAGACCGGGCAGCACTACGACGCCGCCGCGACGAAGCTCGCCTGGCAGCGCTCGCTCGACTTCCTGGCGAAGCACCTCAGGTAAGGAGGGACGCCGCATGAAGCAGCGCACACTGGGCGGCCGGCTGGCCGTCGCCGAGATCGGCTATGGCTGCTTCGGGCTGAGCGGCGTCTACGGCGCCGCGGACGACGCGCAGTCGATCGCGGTCATCCGCAAGGCGATCGAGCTCGGCGTCACGATGCTCGACACCGCCGATGCCTACGGCCCGTTCCACAACGAGGAGCTCGTCGGCAGGGCGTTGAAGGGCATCCGCGACAAGGTGGTGCTCGCGACCAAGTTCGGCCAGGTGCGAAAGCCCGACGGCTCGCGCACGATCTGCGGTACGCCCGAGTACGTCCGCGAGGCGTGCGACGCCTCGCTCAAGCGGCTCGGCGTCGACGTGATCGACCTCTATTACCAGCACCGGGTCGACAAGACGGTGCCGATCGAGGACACGGTCGGCGCGATGGCCGCGCTGGTGACGGCCGGCAAGGTGCGCCATCTCGGGCTGTCCGAGGTCGGCCCGGCCACCCTGCGCCGCGCCCACAAGGTCCATCCGATCACCGCCGTGCAGTCGGAGCTCTCGCTGTGGAGCCGCGACGACGAGACCGACGTCCTGCCGGCGTGCCGCGAGCTCGGCGTCGGCTACGTCGCCTACAGCCCGCTCGGCCGCGGGTTCCTCACCGGCAAGGTCACCGCGCCCGACGCCTTCGAGCCGCAGGACGTGCGGCGCACGATGCCGCGGTTCGACGCCGGAAACCTCGGCCACAACGTCGAGCTCGCGCGTCGGATCGGCGAGCTCGCGCGCGCGAAAGGCGCGACGCCGGCGCAGCTCGCGCTCGCGTGGGTGCTCGCGAAGGGGCGGGACATCGTGCCGATCCCCGGCACGCGGCGCGAGGCTCGCCTGGTCGAGAACCTCAAGGCGGCCGAGGTCGCGCTGTCCGCGGCGGAGGTGGCGCAGCTCGAAGCCGCCGCGCCGATCGGCGCGGTGCGGGGCGACCGGTACGGCGCCTGGATGATGGGCACGATCGACAGGTAGGCGCCATGACCATGACCGTCGGCATCGTCGGGGTCGGCGCGATGGGCGGGCCGATCGCCGGGCACATCGCCAAGGCGGGGCACCGGGTCGTCGGCTACGACCCCGATCCGCTGCGCCAGGTCGTGCTGACCGAGCTTGGAGGCAAGCTCGCCGCTTCGGCCGGTGCGGCAGTCGCGCAGGCGGACGTCAGCCTCCTGCTCCTGCCGACGCCGAAGGTCATGGACGACGTCGTGCAGGAGATCGCGGCGCACGCGCGCGCGGGCGCGCTGGTCCTCGAATGCGGCACGTTTCCGATCGCGGACAAGGAGCGCGCGCGCGCGGCGCTCGCCGCGCGCGGCATCGTGCTGCTCGACTGCCCGCTGAGCGGCACGGCCGCGCAGGCTGCGGTGAAGAACCTTGCGCTCTTCGGCAGCGGCGAGCGCGGCGACTACGAGCGCGCGCTGCCGGTGATCGAGGCGTTCACCGAGCGCGCCGACTACGTCGGCCCGTTCGGCAACGGCATGCGCATGAAGCTCGTCGCCAACACGCTCGTCGCCACCCACACGGCCGCCGCGGCCGAGGCGCTCGCGCTGGCGCAGCGCCTCGGCCTCGACCTCGCGACCACGCACCGGGTGATGAGCGCGAGCCCGGCGGCGACCTCCGCGATGCTTAAGCACCGCGGTGCGCTGATGGTCGCGCGGCGCTACGAGCCGGCCGGCGGCGCCCTGGCGATTCTCACGAAGGACGCCAGGATCATCGCCGAGGCGGCCGCCCAGGTCGGCGCCGACATGCCGCTCTTCGCCGCCGCGGCGGCGCGCTACAACGCGGCGTACGCGAAGGGCCGTCCGCAGCAGGACGCCGCCGTGATCTTCGAGGAGTTCGTCGCGGGCACGAAGGACGCCTGAGCGCGGCCCTTCGCTGCGCGCTGCCCCTCCTCGGAGAGGAGGGGATCCGCGCTGCGCCGGTGCGTCAGAGCTCGACGAGCCGCCCGTCCGCGTCGGCCGAACGGACCACGGCGTCCAGCACGCGCACGTTGTCGAGGAGCTGCTCGCGCGTGTAGCGATAGGGCGCCTCGCCGGCGACCGCCCTCGCCCAGGACTCGAGGTTGAGGCGCACCGTGTCGATCGCGGCGAACGAACTCGCCTTGCGGGCGCCCGCCGCGTCGCAGTGCACGAGATCACTCGGCTGGCGCTTGTCGACGTTCGCGTTCTCCCTGACCTCGATCCAGCCGTCGGTGCCGAAGACCGCGAGGTGACCGTGGAACGGCGTCGCCGAGAGGCAGGTGACCGCGCCGGTCGCGCCGGAGGCGAAGTCGAGCCAGACCGAGACGTGATCGACGCCCGCCGCCTCCGGCCGCACCCGCGCCGTGCGCGCGCGCACCGCGCGCGGGCGGCCGGCGAACGAGATGAAGAGGTCGGTCAGGTGGACGCCGAGCGCGGTCATCGCCCCGGCCGGCGCGTCCTGCGCGCCCACGCGCCAGTTGCCCGCCTCCATGCGCGCGAAGAGGTCGTGGCTGAAGTTCGCCTCCAGGTGCAGGATGCGGCCGAGCGTGCCGGCGGCGATCGTGCGCGCGAGCGCCTCCATCGCCGGCTCGAAGCGCCGCTCGTGGCCGATGCCGAGCACGATGCCGGCGGCGTCGCACGCGGCCAGGATGCGCTCGGCATCGGCCGCGGTGAGCGCGAGCGGCTTCTCGCAGAACACCTGCTTGCCGGCGGCCGCGGCGGCGACGACCTGCGCCGCGTGGGCGCTGTGCGGCGTGGCGATCACCACCGCGTCGACGGCGTCGTTCGCGAGGACCGCCTCGAGCGAGCGCTCGAGGGCGAGGTGATGGCGGCGGGCGAACTCGGCGACGCCGGCGGCCGTGTCGACGCCGTGCGTGACCTCGAAGCGCGGGCTGTCGGCGAGGCGCTGGGTGATGTACTTGCCCCACCAGCCGAGCCCGACCACCGCGGTGCGAAGCGGCTTCGCCGGCGTGGGCATCGCGGCGCCGGGCTAGTTCAGCCGCGCGCCGGACTGCGCGTCGAAGACGTGGTAGCCGGCGGGGTTGAAGCCGAAGGTGAGGTTGTCGCCGGGGCGCAGCCTGGTCTCGGCGTCGACCTTCGCGACGAGCGGGGCGTCGCCGCCGAACTCGAAGAAGACCAGCGATTCGTTGCCGAGCGGCTCGATCAGCTGCACGCGGCCGGGGGTCTTGCCGCGGCCCACCTCGACGTGCTCCGAGCGCACGCCGAGCACGATCCTGCGCCCGGCGAGGTCCGCCGGCAGGGCGTCGCCGAGCGGCTCGCGCAGGCTCTGGCTCGCGAACGCGAGCCCGCCGTCGCGCGCCTCGATCTCGCCGCTGAGGAAGTTCATGGTCGGCGTGCCGAAGAACCCGGCCACGAACTGCGTCGCCGGCTTGCGGTAGATGTCGAGCGGCCCGCCGATCTGCTCGACCACCCCCCTGCTCATCACCACGATGCGGTCGGCCATGGTCATCGCCTCGGCCTGGTCGTGGGTGACGTAGACGAAGGTCGACTTCAGGCGCTCGTGCAGGCGCTTGAGCTCGGTGCGCATGTCGACGCGCAGCTTGGCGTCGAGGCTCGAGAGCGGCTCGTCCATCAGGAACACCGACGGGTTCGTGACGATGGTGCGCGCGAGCGCGACGCGCTGCGACTCGCCGCCCGAGCACTGCGCCGGCCGCTTCGCGAGCAGCGGCGCGATGTGCATCGCCTCGGCGGCGGCGCGCACGCGCCGGTCGAGCTCGGCCTCCGGCACCTTCTTGACGCGCAGCCCGAACGCGATGTTCTCGTACACCGTCAGGTGCGGGAAGAGCGCGAGGTCCTGGAACACCATGCCGAGCCCGCGCTCGCCCGGCTCGAGGTCGTTCACCATCTGGCCGCCGATCACGATCTCGCCGGAGGTCGGCCGCTCCAGGCCCGAGATCATGTTGAGCGTGGTCGTCTTGCCGCAGCCGGACGGACCGACCATGATCAGGAACTCGCCGTCGCGCACCTGCAGATTCACGCCCTTCACCGCCACGTGCGGGCCGAACCGCTTGACGACCTCCTTGAGAACGATCTGCGCCACCGCGCCGCCTCCTATTTCCGGATCGTCCCGAAACTGAAGCCCTTGATCAGGTGCTTCTGGATCAGCACGCCGAGGATCACCACCGGGATGGTGATCAGCGTGCCGATCGCCGCCTGCGGACCGAACAGGCGGCCCTCGGAGGCGCTCTGGAACTTGTTCAGCAGCACTGGCAGCGTCACCACGTCCGGATGAGTCAGCGTGAGCGCGAGCAGGAACTCGGCCCAGTTCAGGATGAAGACGAACAGGAAGGTGACTACCATCCCGGAGGCGACCAGCGGCAGCACCACGCGCCGCAGCGTGTACATGCGCCCGGCGCCCATCATCCGCGCCGCGTGCTCGAGCGTGTAGGGCACCTCCTCGATGAAGGTGAGCATCATCCAGATCACGAACGGCAGCGTGGTCGCGATGTAGATTGCGCTGACGCCGAGCCGGGTGTCGAACAGCAGGATGCGCGTGCCGAGCACGGTCTCGGTCGCGAGCGGGATCATGATCGCGTAGTACATCAGGAGCGGGATCGCGATCACGATCGGCGGCACCATGCGGATCATCAGGATCGCGTGGCGGAAATGCCGGCCGCCGACGTTGAAGCGCGAGATCGAGTAGGCGAGGAAGGTGCCGAGCAGCAGCGCGACCAGCGCCGAGAGGGTGCAGATCAGCAGCGAGTCGACGAGCGGGCCCCAGACGTTGAACGGCTGCTCGGTCGCCTCGCGCGCGACCCCGCTCTCCTGGACGTCGAACGCGAATATCTGCGAGTAGTTCTTGATCGTGGGGTCGTGCGGGATCCAGTGCGGCGGCCACGCCACCCACTCGTGCTTCTCCTTGAACGAGGTCGCGATCATCCAGTAGATCGGGAACATGATGACCGCCACCCACGCGATCAGGGCCGCGTGGCGCAGCACGACGCGCCAGCGCCGCCGCCGCACGTTGCGCGCGCCGGCGCGCTCGGCCTCGGCCCGGGTCATGCCGGCGACGGCGCTCACGCGGCGCGCTCCCGTGCGACCGCCGCGCTGCTCCGCACCAGCAGCCAGATGCCGAAGAAGATCAGTGCCGCGAAGATGATCAGGAGGATGATCGAGGCCGCGGCGCCGAAGCTGAACTTGTTGAACACCCAGACCTGCTCCCACAGGTAGAACGCGATCGACTGGCTGGAGGTGCCCGGGCCGCCGGCGGTGAGCAGCACCACCGGGTCGAAGATCTTGAGCGCCTCCATGGAGCGGATCACCACCGCGATCACGATCGCCGGCTTGAGCAGCGGCAGCTCGACGCGCCAGAAGATCTGCCACGCGCTCGCGCCCATGACCCGCGCGGCGTTGATCAGCTGCTTCGGCAGCGCCGAGAAGCCCGAGAGGAAGATCAGGAACGTGAGCGAGGTCCACTGCCACACGTCCGAGAGAATCACCGCCCACTGCGCGGCGACCGGATCGGACAGCCAGCGGATGCGCGGATCGAGGCCCATCGCTTCGGTGAACGGCGCGAGCAGCTGGTTGATCGGCCCCGAGTCGATGTAGAGCATCGTGAAATTGTAGCCGACCACCACCGGCACGATCATCATCGGCACCAGGAGGATCGTGATGTACACGGCCTTGCCGCGCACCGTGCGCGCGACCAGCATCGCCAGCACGAAGCCGAGCACGAGCTCGAGCGTGACCGCGGCGCCGGCGAAGTAGAAGGTGCGGCCGAGCGCCGACCAGAAGCCCGGATCGGTCAGCACCGCCTGGTAGTTCTCGAAGCCCGACAGGTAGGCCTGCTCGAAGGGGCGGTTCGCGCGCCACTTGAGGAAGCTGATGTAGATCGTGAGCAGGAACGGGATGATGATGACGAGGACGAAGATCGCCTCGACCAGGACGAACGGGATCAGCCGGAACACCCGCTCCTGCGCGAGCCAGGCGCCGAGCCGGCTCCATGGGGAACCGGCCGGCGCGCCCGGCGCGGTGCTGGGCGCCCGCGTGACCTGCGTTTCGCTCACGAGTGGGTTTGCGGCCGGTGGAAACGACGGCGCGGCGCGGGCGCCGGCCGCGCCCGCGCCCGCGCCGCCCGGACGGTCACATTTCCATTAACCTCGCGCCGGTCAATCCCGTCTCGACACCCCAGCGCCCGGACTCGATCTGGCGCTTGCGCCCGATGTCCTCGGTCACGCGGTTCCAGCCGGTCTCGATGCGCTTGGCGGCCTCGTCGGGCTTGACGTTGCCGTTCATGACGTCGGCGAGGTTGTTGTCGAGGATCTTGAAGTACTCGTAGTTGCCCTCGATCAGCAGCAGCGAGACGGCGTGGTTGGAGTTCTCCATCGTCACCTTGACGAAGTCCTCGCCGAAGCGCTTCAGGATCGCCTCGTTCGTCGTGTTGGACTTGCGGAACGGGTCCCAGAAGCCCTTCGGGTGCGCGATCGCCTCGTCGCCGACCGACGGGCTGGTGAGCCACTGGACGAAGTAGTACGCGAGCTCCGGATGCTTGCTGTACTTGTTCACCATGTAGCCGGTGCCGGCCGCCTGCGGCGCGCGGCGCACCAGCTTGCCTTTCCAGGTCGTCTGCGGGATCAGGCAGGAGAGCTGCTTGCCCTTCACCACGCTCTTCTCGTTCGAGTTGCCGTAGCCGACGATCGACGGGAACGACATCACCGAGAACGCCTGGCCGCTGCCCCAGAACGGGTAGATCTGCGGCGTGCCCCAGCCCTGGATGTCCGGCGGCATGTACTTCACGATCGACGTGAACTTCGTGATCGCCTCGACGCCCTCCTTGGTGGCGATCTGCGGCTTCATGTCCTTGTCGAACAGCAGCCCGCCGAAGTACGCCGGGAAGTGACGATACGAGAAGTTGACCGAGCGGTAGCCCATCGCGCCGTAGAGCGGCTTGTCGAACTTCATGCCCCAGCGCGTCTCGCCCTCCTTGGTGTGGAAGTACGCCGCCATCTGCTCCCACTCGTCGATGGTCGCCGGGCACCCGGGCTTCTTGCCGAACTTCGCCTGGTACTCCTTGATCACCTCCGGGTTCTCGACGATGTCCTTGCGCAGCGCGAGGATCAGGTGATCGCCGTCGAGCACGATGTTGTAGAGCTTGCCCTGGTAGTACTGCTGGTAGCGCAGTCCCGGCGCGACGCCCGAGAAGTCCGGCTTGCCCTTCTTCGCGTACTCGTCGAGCGGGACGACCACCCCGGCGCCGACCGCGTCGGGCATCGTGTACGGGAAGTCGTTGAAGATGTCGAACGAGCCGGTCTTCGCCACCGCCTCGGCCATGATCTTCGACGGAATGTCGGTGTAGCCGAGCGGCGAGCTCACGACCTTGATGTTGGTGAGCTTCTCCCAGCGGTCGGCGAAGTCGCCGATCGCGTTGCGGTACAGCGAGTTGAGCAGCATGTTCTGTTCGAGCTTGTCGATCTTCTTCGCCTTCATGTAGGCGCGCGCGAGCTCGACGGCGCGGTCGGCGACCGGGTCGGCCGCCTGCGCCGACGCCGCCGCGAGACCGGCCGACACGAGTGGTACGAGTACCGACACCATCATCCGGGACGATTTCATCTGGTTCCTCCTCCACGTGCTTGTGAAGCCGCTGTCACCGCGCGAGGCGTCCCGCGGGTTCCCTGGTGCCACGGCCGTTCGGACATTCATTTAAGCACAACTGCTGCGCGGCGCACGATCTTGCGGCGCATCATCGCCCGCCGCGGCGTCCGCGACCCCCCGCGCGCCGCTAGCCCGCACCGCCCGCGCGCAGATGCTCGGCGAGCCACGCCGTCGCCTGCTCGGCCGCGATCGCGAGCTTCGACCGGTCGCTGTAGAGCGTCATGTGGGTCGTCTTCGGGATCACGAAGAGCTTCTTCTTGCCGGTCGGAATCCGGTTGTACGCGTCGATCTCGAGGTCCCACAGCGTGAGGTCGTCGCCCTCGGCGACCAGCACCAGCGTCGGCACGTCGAGGATGCGCGGCAGGTACGGATAGACGCTGTAGCTCATCAGGAGCTCGACCGACTCGATCGTGCTCGAGTTCTGGTAGAGCGGCGCCTCGGTGCGCTTGAGCTCGGCGAAGGTCTCGTAGGTCTCGGGAAACGGCCACGCGGAGAGCGTGCGATCGGGGTCGGCCGCGGCGTGCGGGATGAAGCCGCGCTCGGCGGGGTTGCGGAACCGCGCGCGCCGGTCGGCGATCACCGCGTCCGCCAGCCGGCGGAAGCCCATCGTGCCGTGCACGCGCCGCATGTTCCGGTAGCCGTCCACGACCGGAATCGTCGAAACCACGCACTTGAGGCGCGGATCGGTCGCGGCGAGGATGAGCACGTGGCCGCCGCTGTACGAGATGCCCCACGCGCCGATGCGCGCCGGATCCACCTCGGGCCGCGTCTCGGCGAAGCTGATCGCGTTGCGGTAGTCCTCGAGCTGGTCGTTCGGGTCGAGGTGCTGCCGCGGCTCGCCGCCGCTCACGCCGAGCCGGCGGTAGTCGAAGAGGAGCGCGGCGAGGCCGGCCTGCACGAAGCGCTCGGCGTAGTGCGGCATCACGAGCTCGCGCACGTAGCACCAGCCGCCGGCCATGACCACCAGCGGCAGCTTGCCGGCGGGCTTGTCGGGGGTGTAGAGCCAGCCGCGGCAGGTCTCGCCGCCGCTCCGGAACTCGATCTCCTGCCGCATCTCCTCCTCCTCGCCGGTCTTGCCGCCGGTTCGCTGTTGAGCGCGCGATCAGCAATCGCGCGAGTCCGATCATCGCGCCGATTCGGCGGCGGCGGAAGCTTCCTTTGCCGCCGCTCGGAAATCGGCCGGCGGGGAATCAGAGCATGGGATTCGCCGCCGCCCCGGTCAGCGCGGCCGCGCCCCAGCCCGAGCCCTGCGTGTCGAAGCTCAGGCTGATGTGCCCGGCTGCGGCGTGCGCGTCGCGGAACAGCCGCTGGATCGGGTAGCGGTCGTAGATGCCGTTCGCGCCGGCGAGCGCATGCAGCGCGTCGACCGCCTCGGTGCAGAGCTGCCCGGCGAACGCGGCGTTGCGCTTGTAGGCGAGCTTCGCCAGCGTGTCGGGCACGCGCCCGGCGCAGGCGTCGGTCCACGCCTGCTCGCAGTCGGCGCGCAGCAGGCGGCGGGCGGCGGCGATCCGCGCCGCGGCCGCGCCGACCTTGAGCTGCACGGCCTGGAAGTCGCGCATGCGCGACGCGGTGTAGCTCGTCTCGCGGCCCGCGATCGCCTCCAGCGTGAGCTCGAGCGCGGCCTCGGCGTTGCCGAGCACGGTCGCTGCCGGGAAGTGGCCCGCCAGCGCGACGAGCGGGACGCGGAAGAGCGGGCCGGGATTCGCGCGCGCGCCGGGGAAGCACCCGCCGCCGCGGATGTCGAGCATCGAGAGCGCGCGGTGCCCGGGCACGAAGACGTCCTTCGCCCGCACCGACTTGCTGCCGGTGCCGCGCATCCCGAGCACCTGCCAGTCGTCGACGATCTCGTACTCGCCGCGCGGCACGAGGCAGAGGCGCCAGTCGACCGGCGGGCCGTCGTCGGCATCGCGGATCGTCGCGGCGAACATGCTCCACGGGCTCGGGTCGACGCCGCTGCAGAAGCTCCAGTGGCCGCCGATCACGTAGCCGCCGTCGACCTTGCGCCCGCGTCCCTGCGGGAAGGCGACGCCGCCGGCCACCAGCGCGTCGGGGTCGTCGCCCCAGACCTCCTCCTGCGCGCGCGGGTCGTACATCGCGATCATCCAGGAGTGGTTTGCGTAGTTGTGCAGATTCCACGAGCTCGACGCGCAGCCGCGTGCGACCTCGGCGGCGACGTCGATGATCGCGAAGAACGGCAGCTCCATGCCGCCCCAGCGCTTCGGCATCTGGTAGCGGAGCAGGCCGGTCGCGCGCAGGTCCTCCACCGTCGCCCGCGGCAGGCCGCGCAGCGCCTCGGTCTCGGCGGCGCGGTTGCGCAGCGCCGGGACGAGCGCGCGGGCGCGCGCCACCGCCTCCTCGAGGGTGACGTCGGCGAACGAGCGGCGCGCGTGCGGTTCGTTGCGGTCCATGGTCGTGCGGCGGTCGGCGCGGCGCAAGCGTAGCGCAATGCGCGGCACGGCGCGCGCGCCCGGTGGTAGGATGCTCGCGTCCTTGCAGCGGCTCCGGGGGGAAGCGCGTGAGCGAGACTGCTCGAACCCTTTTCGCCGGCGCGCTCGTCTGGCCCGGCCTGGAGCGGCTCGTCGGCGAGCCGCCGTTTCCTGCCGACGTGCTCGTCGAGGGCAATCGCATCGCGGCGATCGCACGGGCGCCGGCGCGCCTGCCGCGCGAGGGCGCCGCGGTGATCGACTGCGCGGGCGCCGCGCTGATCCCCGGCCTGGTCGACGGGCACTCGCACCTGTCGTTCGTCGAGGTGACGAACTTCGCCGACATCGGCGACATCCCGCCGGAAGAGCACGCGTTCATCGCGATGCACAATGCGCGCAAGGTGCTCGCGGCCGGGTTCACGAGCTGCCTGTCGGCCGGCGCGGCGAAGCCGCGCCTCGACGTCGCGCTGCGTAACGAGATCGCGGCCGGCCGCATACCCGGGCCGCGCCTGCTCGCGGCGAGCCCGGAGCTCACCACGACCGGCGGTCTCGGCGACGAGCGGCGGCTGCATATGTACCGCGAATCGGTCGCGATGATCGTCGACGGCGCCGACGAGGTGCGCCGCGCCGTGCGCACGCTCTGCCGCGAGGGCGTGGACACGATCAAGCTGAACGTCTCGGGCAACCACACGCTGCCGGCCGGCAAGGCGCATCTCACGCTGATGAGCGAGGCCGAGCTCGCCGCCGCGGTCGAGGCGGCGCACTCGTTCGACAAGCGCGTCGCGGCGCACTGCCGCTCGGCGGCCTCGGTCAAGCTCGCGCTCGCGCGCGGCGTGGAGATCATCTACCACTGCGACTTCGCCGACGACGAGGCGCTCGATCTCCTCGAGGACGCGCGCGACCGCGTGTTCCTCGCGCCGGCGGTGGGCATGATGCACGACACGATCTATCGCTCCGAGGCGTTCGGCGTCGGCTACGAGCGCGCCAGGGCGCGCGGCCTCCTCGAGGAGCTCGAGAGCGTCTGCCGCGTCTATACCGAGCTCCGCAAGCGCGGCCTGCGCGTCCTCGTGGGCGGCGACTATGGCTTTCCGTGGAGCCCGCACGGCGCCAACGCGCGCGACCTCGAGCACTTCGTGCGGCTGTTCGGCTACCGCCCCGACGAGGCGCTCGATGCCGCCACGCGGCTCGGCGCCGAGGCGATGCAGCTCGGCGAGGCGCTCGGCTTCGTGCGCGAGGGGCGGCTCGCCGACCTGCTGCTCGTGCGCGGCCGGCCGTTCGAGGACGTCGCGCTGCTGCAGCAGCCGGAGAACCTGCTCGTCGTCATGAAGGACGGCGTGGTCCACAAGGCGCCGCCGGGCGCCGGCGCGGCGCGCCTGCCGCTCGCGGCGTAGCGCGTGCTAGAACCTATCTCGAGATGCGAATGCGCTCGCGATAGCGGGGATTTGCAAGGGGCTCGCCCCTTGTTCGTACGGACCTGGCTCGCGAAGAAGCGCGGCCGCGAGCTTGGGATGGCTTCTAATCTAGAACCCTTCCAGCACCAGCTTGCCGACGACGTGGCCGTCCTCGAGCAGCTTGTGCGCGCGCTTTAGATTGGCGGCGTTGATCGCGCCGAGGTGCTGCCTGAGCGTGGTCCTGAGCGTGCCGGCCTCGACCAGCGCGGCGGTCTCGTCGAGGAGGTTGTGCTGCTCGATCATGTCCGGGGTCTGGAACGTCGAGCGCGTGAACATCAGCTCCCATGCGAGGCTCGCGCTCTTCGCCATCAGGCCGGAGAGGTCGAGCGGCTTCAGCGTGCGCACGATCGTGCAGGCGCGGCCCTGCGGCCGGATCACCGCGCCGAGCTGCGGGGCGTAGCGGTCGGTGTCGTTGCAGCAGAGGACGTAGTCCACCTCGGGCGTCCCGGCCGCCTTCAGGGCCTCTGCGAGCGGCAGGGTGTGGTCGGCGACCGCATCGGCGCCGAGCGCGCGCGCCCAGGCGCCCGACTCCGGCCGCGACGCGGTCGCAACCACCTCGAGGCGCGCGAGCCGCTTGGCGAGCTGGATGGCGATCGACCCGACGCCGCCGGCCCCGCCGACGACGAGCAGCCGCCGTCCCGCGTGCGCCCCGGACTTCGGAATGCACATGCGGTCGAACATCGCTTCCCAGGCCGTGATCGTGGTGAGCGGCAGCGCCGCCGCCTCGGCGAAGCCGATGTTCCGCGGCTTGCGGCCGACGATGCGCTCGTCGACGAGGTGCAGCTCGCTGTTGCCGCCCGGACGCACGATGCTGCCGGCGTACCAGACCTCGTCGCCGGGCCGGAACAGCGTCGCATCCGGGCCGACCGCCTTGACGACGCCGGCGACGTCCCAGCCGAGCACTTTCGGCGTCGTCTCGACCTGATCCTTCGGCGCGCGCTGCTTGGTGTCGACCGGGTTCACCGAGACCGCCCTGACCTCGACCAGCAGGTCGCGGCCGGCCGCGGCCGGCGCCGGCAGATCGAGGTCGAGCAGCGACTCCGGGTGATCGATCGGAAGATAGCGG
>JAHDYJ010000117.1 GCA_023383795.1 Burkholderiales bacterium
CGTCGTCGAAGGCGCCGGCGGGTTCCGCGTTCCGCTCGATGACGCCCTGGACGGGGCCGATCTCGCGCAGGCGCTCGCAGTCCCGGTGGTGCTCGTCGTCGGCATGCGGCTCGGCTGCGTCAACCATGCGCTGCTGAGCGCGGCGGCGGTCGCCGCGCGCGGCCTCGCGCTCGCCGGCTGGGTTGCGAACCGGATCGATCCGGCGATGGACCGCGTCGAGGAGAACGTCGCGCTGCTCGCCGGCCGGCTCGACGCGCCGTTGCTCGGCGTTGTCCCGCACCTCGCGGCGCCGCGCTTCGCCGACGTGGCGCCGCTGCTCGATCTCGCGCCGCTCTTCCGCGCGGAGACCGCCGCATGAGCAGCGACGCCCTGCGCGCGCGCAGCCTGCGCGCCGTGTGGCATCCGTGCACGCAGATGCGGCTGCAGGAGCGGCTACCGCTCGTCCCGGTCGCCCGCGGCGAGGGGCCGTGGCTCGTCGACCACGACGGCCGGCGCATCTTCGACGGCATCAGCTCGTGGTGGACGAACCTCTTCGGCCACTGCCACCCGCGCATCAACGCCGCCGTCGTCGACCAGCTCGGCCGGCTCGAGCACGTGATGCTCGCCGGCTTCACGCACGCGCCGGCGGTCGAGCTCGCCGAGCGGCTCGCCGCGCTCGTGCCCGGCAACCTCGGCCACTGCTTCTACGCGAGCGACGGCTCCTCGGCGGTCGAGATCGCGCTCAAGATGAGCTTCCACTTCTGGCGCAACGGCGGCCGGCCGGAGAAGACCGGGTTCGTCGCGCTCGAGGGCAGCTACCACGGCGAGACGCTGGGCGCCCTCTCGGTGACCGACGTCGCACTCTACCGCGACACCTACGACCCGCTGCTGATGCGCTGCCGCACGGTGGCGAGCCCGGACGCGCGCGCCGCCGCGCCGGGGGAGACGGCGGCGGACGTCGCCGGGCGGGCGGCGCAGGCGCTCGAGGCGCACCTCGCCGAGCACCACGCGAGCACCGCCGCGCTCATCGTCGAGCCGCTGGTGCAGGGCGCCTCGGGGATGGTCATGCACGATCCGGAGTACCTGCGGCTCGCGCGCGCGCTGTGCGACCGCTACGACGTGCTGCTGGTGGCCGACGAGATCATGGTCGGCTTCGGCCGCACGGGGACGGTCTTCGCGTGCGAGCAGGCGGGCATTGCCCCCGACCTGATCTGCCTTTCGAAGGGGCTCACCGGCGGCTATCTGCCGCTCTCGGCCGTGCTCGCGACCGACCGCGTGTTCGGCGCGTTCTACGATGACGAAGTCGCTCGCGGCTTCCTGCACTCGCACTCGTACACCGGCAATCCGCTCGCCTGCCGCGCGGCGCTCGCGGTGCTCGACCTCTTCGCCGAGGATGATGTGCTCGCGTCGAACGCCGCCAAGGCGGCGCGGTTCACCGAAGCGCTCGCGCGCGTCGCCGCGCACCCGCGCGTGCGCCACTTCCGCCACCGCGGCATGATCTGGGCGTTCGACGTCGCGGACGCGCCGCCCGACTTCCCACGCACCGCCTTCGAGGCCGCGCTCGCGCGCGGTCTGCTGCTGCGCCCGCTCGGCGCGACGGTCTATCTCATGCCGCCCTACGTCATCGAGCCGGATCAGATGGACTGGATCGCCGGCGTGGTCGAGGCGGTGGTCGACCTCTGAGCGTTCGGGTCGTCGCTCGCAAGCGCCCGGCCGCGAGCGACGCCGGATTCGGGAGAATCTGCCGGGTCTCCGATAGTCGCTCGCCCAGGCCGCGCACGACACCGAGGTTGCGGCACGCGTGCTGGGCAAGAAGCTCGACAAGATCAAGCCGTGGAACGTCGACGAGTTCCGCGGAGGCGGTTCGCTATCTCGCGCCTGATGCGCGGTGACGCAGCTCTTCGGTGGGCTGCGACTCGACCGAAGTAGCAGCGCCGCCCGCCCGGGCCCCGAGCGCGAGCGCGCTCACCCACGCGAAGACGAGCCCCTCGGTGTGGTCGAGCAGAAAGGCGTTGAAGACGCAGCCGAGCGCCATCGCGATCACCATCGCCTGACCGACCTCGCGCTCGAGCGCGCCTCGCGGCAGGCGACCGCACGCGCGCCAGAGCGCGCCGAGCAGCACCACGAAGAGCAGCAGTCCGCCGAGGCCGACCTGCGTGCCTAGCAGCAGGTACTCGTTGTGCGGATTGCGGGTCGGCTCGAACGTCGTGTCGCGAACCCTCTCCGCGTACGCCTCGGCGAACCCCCCGGTGCCGACGCCGAGCAGCGGATTGTCGCGGATGATCTCCGCGCTCGTGCGGTAGAACTGGAGCCTGAGCCCGACCGAGGTCGGCGCCGCCGGGTCGTCGCGGGCCGCCTCCGCCTCCTGCCAGGTCTGGACGACGCGATCGTGGAACGCGTCCGAGCCGTAGAACGCGGCGAGGCCGAGGGCCCCGACGAGCCCCGCGCCCGCGATCACGCCCTTCCAGCCGAGCCGCGCGGCGAACGCATAGGTGACCAGGCCGGCGAGCACGACGTAGCCCGTCCGGCCTTGCACCAGGAGCACGACGTTCAGCACGCAGACGAGCGCGAGCAGCGCCAGCACGGCCCTGTGCCAGGCCTGCCGCGCGCGCAGCGCGGCGGCGGCGAGGACGAACGCGGCGAACGCACCGAGGAAGTTGTGGGTGATCCGCAGCTTGAAGACGTACGGATCGGCCGGCTCACCCTTGAACACGCCGCCGCCGGGCACGAGGCCGAAGTACAGGAGATAGCTGATCAGCACGGACGCCGCCACGGCCGCGCAGAGCGCGACGAGACCGTTGCGCCGCACCCTCGGGTCGGAGAACAGCGGCACCAGGACGACGAGGAGCACGAGCTCGCGATACTTCCAGAGGGCGGAGAATCGCTCGCCGACCGGCACCTCGGCGTAGAGCACGCCCACGGCGAGCAGCGCGAACAGTCCGAGCGCGAGCTGCGCCGCGCGGCTTGCCCGCAGCGCCTCCCAGCTGCGGCGCGGCCCGCCGGCGAGCGCCCACAGCACGAGCAGCAGGCCGAGCAGAGCGCTGTCGCTCGCGACCGAGACCGGAATGGACGCCCCCATCGCCGCGGCGATCCAGCCCGCTGCCGTCGACGCGCGCGCTTCGACCGCTCCCCTCATTTCCGGGCGAACGCGACCCGCGACTGGCGCAGGCTCGGGACCGCGTCGCGCAGCGCGAGCGCCTCCCGGTAGATCTGGCGCTTGGTCAAAGCGTTCCTTCTGCAACGGTCAGTGAATGGTACCGTGCCGGCCGCGCCCTTCGGGCGCCGCCGGCGCAGACTTGCCGGCCCGGCCGAATCCCGCAATAATCCCGGGCGTGTATCCGGCATCCCCGCTCTTCGGTCTTCGCTTCTCGCCCTGGCGCTGGCGCAAGCCTGCCGCCTGAGTCCACACACGCCCCGCCGAGCCGCGATCGGCGAACCGAGCCCCGCAGGCGAGCCTGCCTCCGGAGCGATCGACTCCAACAGATGACCGGCGCCCGCGCGCCGCCGCGACGACACCGTCGCACCGGCCGCGCAGCGCCGCAGGAGCGAAGCGGCGATGCTGCTGATGATCGACAACTACGATTCGTTCACCTACAACTTGGTCCAGTACCTGGGCGAGCTCGGCGAGGACGTCGAGGTCGTGCGCAACGACGCCGTCACGCTCGACGAGATCGAGGCGATGCGCCCGGCGCGCATCGTGATCTCGCCGGGCCCCGGCACGCCGGGCGAGGCGGGCGTCTCGGTGCCGCTCGTGCAGGCGTTCGCGGGCAGGGTTCCGATCCTCGGCGTGTGCCTCGGGCACCAGGCGATCGGGCAGGCGTTCGGCGGGCGCATCGTGCACGCGCGCCATCTCATGCACGGCAAGACCTCGCCGGTGCACCACCGCGGGGAGGGCGTGTTCCGCGGCCTGCCCGAGGGCTTCTCGGCGACGCGCTACCATTCGCTCGCCATCGACCGCGCGAGCCTGCCGGACTGTCTCGAGATCACCGCCGAGACCGAGGACGGCGAGATCATGGGCGTGCGGCACCGCACGCTCGCCGTGGAGGGCGTCCAGTTCCATCCAGAGTCCGTGCTGACCGAGCACGGGCACGACCTCTTGAACAACTTCCTGCACTGCTGACCGGGAAGCGAAAGGAGACCGCCATGAGCATCACCACCCAGGAGGCGCTCACGCGCTGCATCGAGCACCGCGAGATCTTCCACGACGAGATGCTCGACCTCATGCGCCAGATCATGAGCGGCGAGATGTCGCCGGTGCTGATCGCGGCGATCACCATGGGCCTGCGCGTGAAGAAGGAGACGATCGGCGAGATCACCGCCGCCGCGCAGGTGATGCGCGAGCTCGCGACCAAGGTCGTGGTCGCGGACCCGGAGAACCTGGTCGACATCGTCGGCACCGGCGGCGACAGCGCGCACACGTTCAACATCTCGACCGCGGCGAGCTTCGTGTGCGCCGCGGCCGGGGCGCGCGTCGCGAAGCACATGGGGCGCGCGGTGTCGAGCAAGTCGGGCGCGGCCGACGTGCTCGAGTCGCTCGGCGCGAACATCAACGTCACGCCCGAACAGGTGGCGCGCTGCATCAACGAGGTGGGAGTCGGCTTCATGTTCGCTCCGGCGCACCACGCGGCGATGAAGCACGCGGCGCCGGTGCGCCGCGAGCTCGGCGTGCGCACGATCTTCAACATCCTCGGGCCGCTCACCAACCCGGCCGGCGCCCCGACGCAGCTGATGGGCGTGTTCCACCCCGACCTCGTCGGCATCCAGATCCGCGTCCTGCAACGCCTCAACGCGCGCCACGCGATGACGGTGTGGGGGATGGAGAACCTGGACGAGATCTCGATCTCCGGACAGACGATGGTCGGCGAGCTGAAGGAGGGCAGGATCAACGAGTACAAGATCCACCCTGAGGACTTCGGCCTGCCGGTGCACGATCCGCGCACGCTGCGCGTCGCCACCGTCGAGGAGTCGCGCGACATGGTGCTGAAGTCGCTCGAGAACAAGGCGAGCTCGGCGCGCGACATCGTCGCGCTGAACGCGGGCGCGGCGATCTACGTCGCGGGCAAGGCGCCGTCGATGGCCGACGGCGTCGAGCGCGCGCAGGAGGTGATCGCGAGCGGCGCCGCGCGCGCGAAGCTCGACGCGTTCGTGAAGCTCAGCCAGCAGTTCGCGAAGGCATGAGCCCGGGAGGTGCCTTCACGCGGGAACCTGCTCGTAGGAGAATTCCGGGATGCCGGTTCGCTCCGAGGCGTGCTCCACGGTGATCGCGCAGATGTTCCCCTGCGCGTCCAGGTCGAGCAGCGTGTTCTCGTCCAGGTCGCGGGTCTCGGCGACCGGACCCTACCGGAACTCGATGTAGAGAGTATCGGTGTCGGCGAAGTACCTGACCTTCATGGCGCGAACTCCCGGTCGACGAACGCATTATGGACCGTCTCGCCGTCCTCGAGCAGAATCACCCGTAGATAGCGACCGTCCATTTCGGGCACTTGCGTCCAACGGCGGATGCGGCCATCAGCCTGCACGACTTCTCGAAGTGCGGAGGACGTCGTGTGCGCGCGACAATGGTGCGAGACACGGGGCCCACCGGATCGAGTAACCAAGAAGGAGCCGAAGCTAAGAACCATGGCGAAGACTTTCTCGCGGGAGAACCCCAGCCCCCGTTATCAGCGGCTGCTTCACCAGTACCAGGTCATGCATCGCGAGGGCGAGACGCACCTCGGCATCCCGCCCGACCGGACGTTTCCGGGCAAGAGCCTGCCGCCGCAGGCCGGCAAGGTGAAGCGCCTGATCGATCTCACCGGCGCCAAGACCGTGCTCGACTACGGCAGCGGCAAGGGGCAGCAATACATGCCGATGCCCTTCACCGACGAATCGGGGGCCACCTACGCCGACATCGCCTCGTGGTGGGGGGTGAAGGTGACCTGTTACGACCCGGCATACGCGCCGTACTCGAAGCTTCCCGAAGGCAAGTTCGACGGCGTGATCTGCACGGACGTGCTCGAGCACTGCCCCGAGGAAGACATGGAGTGGATCCTCGGGGAGATCTTCGGCTACGCGCGCATGTTCGTGTTCGCCAACGTGGCCTGCTTTCCCGCCAAGAAGCGCCTGCCGAGCGGTCAGAACGCGCACTGCACGGTCCGGCCGGCGAAGTGGTGGCGCGCGCTCGTCGAGAAGGTAGGCCGCCGCCATCCGCAGGTCCTCTACGACATCCGCATCGTCCACGACGAGCCGACGAGCGCAGGGCCCCGGCGCACGGAGACCGCGCTCGGCAACGAGGCGGCGCGGGGCGAAGCCGTGCGCCCCTGAGCCGTCCCGGCCGTCGCGTGACGCCCGCCTGCATCCGCCAGACCCGTGCCTAGCGCCATTCCGCAGCAGTATTCCGCGCTCGTCCGCGAGGCCGAGACCTTCCTCGCGGCCGGGCGACGCGACGACGCGGAGCGCGCCCTCGCCGAGATCGTGCGGCTGAACCCGCGCGAGCACCTCGCCTGGAGTCTGCTCGCGTCGCTCGCGCTGCACCGTGGCGAGGCCGACCTGGCGCTCGCGCACGCCCAGCGCGCGCACGAGCTCGACCGGCGCAACGCGGCATACCTCAACCTGCTGGCGGTCGTGCAGGCCGAGGCCGGGCAGCTCGATCGCGCGGAGGCGACCGCGCGGCGCGCGCTGAGAGAGCAGCCGACGTACGCCGAGGCGCACTACAACCTCGGCAAGGTGCTCGAGAAGCGCGGCGACCTCGCCGCTGCACGGCGGGCCTACGAGCGGGCGATCGCGCTCGACCCGCGCTATCCCGGCGCGCGCGGGAACTATGCGTTGCTCTTGCAGCGTCTGGGCGAGCTGGAGCAGGCGGTGGACGTGCTCCAGGCTGCGCTCGCGGACGATCCGACCGACACGCACGATCTCGTGCTCTTCGGCAAGGCGCTGATGGGCGCTCGCGGGCACGATGCTGCGATCGCGCTCTACGAGGCCGCCGCGCAGCGCATGCCCGAGAGCGCGATGCTGCGGCGCGCGCTGGCGCACGCGCTGCTGGCGGCCGGCGACTGGCGACGCGGCTGGCAGGCGTATCTCGGGCGCGACGCGTTGGGGCAGCGCGTGCGGACCGAGCTCCCCGCGCCGCTGCCCGAGCGTCTCGACAGTGTCCGCGTCATGCTGCTCTCCGAGCAGGGCCTCGGCGACGCGCTCTTCTTCCTGCGGTTCGCGCTGCCGCTCGCGCGCCGCGGCGCTCGCCTCAGCTTGAGGGCTCCGGTCAAGCTCACGGGGATTCTGCGGGCCACGGGCCACTTCGACGAGGTGATCGCCGAATCGGGTCGAGGTGCGGATCAACGAGCCGGCCCGATCCCGGCCGAGCTCGTTCTGCATCTGGGCGACCTGCCGTACCTCCTCGGGAGCGACCGGCCCGAGCCGGCGTTCCCTCTGAAGGTGCGCGCCGAGCTCGCGGCGGCGTGGCGCGACCGGCTGGGCCAGCTCGGTCCCGGCCCGTACGTCGGCGTGACGTGGCGCGCCGGCACGGATTTCCGCCGCGGTCCGGAGTTCGGGCGGAACATGCAGGCCCTGTCGAAGGAAATCGAGCTTCCCGCGCTCGGCGGCGCGCTCGGCCGCGCGCCGGGCACCCTCGTCTCCCTGCAGCGGCAGCCCGGCCTGGACGAGACCCGGGAGCTCTCGGCGCTCGCGGGCCGGCCGGTGCACGACCTCTCGGAAGCGAACGATGATCTCGAGGCGGCCCTTGCGCTCGTCTCGGTGCTGGACGAGTACGTCGCCGTGAGCAACACCAACGTTCATCTGCGCGCCGGCGCCGGCCGGACGAGCAGGGTGCTGGTCCCCTTTCCGCCGGAGTGGCGCTGGATGGTGCAAGGTGAGGAATCGGCGTGGTTTTCGGGGAGCCGGGTGTACCGGCAATCGGCCAGCCGCGACTGGGCGCCAGCCCTCGCGGCACTCGCCGCAGACCTCGCGGAGCACGCGTAGCGCGACGGACGATCGACGAGCGGAGCCATGGCAGACATTCTCGAGCGGATCCTGGCGGTCAAGCGCGCGGAAATCGACGAGGCGCGGCGCACGCGGCCGCTTGCCGCCGTGCAGGCGGCGGCCCGGCGTGCGGCCACCCCGCGGGATTTCGTCGGCGCCCTGCGCGCGAAGATCGTGGAGGGCAAGCCTGCGGTGATCGCGGAGATCAAGAAGGCGAGCCCGAGCCGGGGTGTGCTGCGCGAGGACTTCGATCCCGGTGCGATCGCGCGCGCCTACGCAGCGCACGGCGCGGCGTGCCTCTCGGTCCTCACCGATGCGCAGTTCTTCCAGGGCGCGCCCGCGCACCTCGCGCTCGCGCGCGAGGCCGCCGGCCTGCCGGTGCTGCGCAAGGACTTCGTGATCGACGAGTACCAGGTCCACGAGTCGCGCGCGATGGGCGCGGACTGCATCCTCCTCATCGTCGCCGCGCTCGACCTGCCGCGGATGCAGGCGCTCGAGGCCGCCGCCGCCGCCCTCGGCATGGCGGTGCTGGTCGAGATCCACGACGCGGCCGAGCTCCAGTCGGCGCTGCGGCTGCGCACCCCCCTCATCGGGATCAACAACCGCAACCTGCGGACCTTCGAGACCCGGCTCGAGACCACGCTGGACCTGCTTGCCGCGATTCCGCCGGACCGTCTGGTCGTGACGGAGAGCGGCATCCTGATCCCCGCGGACGTCGCCCGAATGCGCTCCACGGGCGTGCACGCCTTTCTGGTAGGAGAGGCACTCGTCCGCGCCCCCGATCCTGGCAAAGCGCTACAGGTGTTGTTCGAAGAAAATTGATTCAAAACAGCTTTCATGTGAAAAAATGCCTGTTGCATGCACGCAACAAAACACCTTCCAAGACCGTAATCAGGGCTACATTTTCTTGCGATCGACAACTCGTACTGGGCACAATCGTCCCAGCTTCCCGAGGTGCTCGGAGGAGTGAGGGGCGTTGGGCCACCCGGCGCCTACAAGTCAAACGTCATCAAACGTCAAGAGGAGAAGTCTTTGATGAACAAGAAACTGATGGCAGTCGCCGTCGCCGGGGTGCTCACCGCGCCGGCTGCGTTCGCGCAGTCGAGCAACGTGCAGCTCTACGGCCGGGCGAACCTCGGTATCGACAGCTACAAGGCTGAAGGCTCGAGCGTCGCGGGCGCCGATCGCGACCAGCGGATCCGGATCTTCGACAACAGCTCGCGCGTCGGCCTGCGCGGCACCGAAGAGCTCGGCGGCGGTCTGAAGGCGATCTTCCAGATCGAGACCGGGGTCAACATCGACGCCGGCGGCAACCTCGGCCAGAACGGCACGGTGAACGCATCGTCGGGCTTCTGGGCGACGCGCGACTCGTACGCCGGTCTGGAAGGCGGGTGGGGTCGCGTCACCTTCGGCCGCCAGTCGATCTTCTGGGCGAACGGCCTGAACGGCCAGTTCGCGGCGAACTACGTCAACACCGAGATTCCGTGGCAGAACGGCACGGGCCTCGGCCGCATGGGTTCAACGGTCGCGCGCGTGCCCAACACGCTCGCCTACACCTCGCCGACCTTCGCGGGCTTCAACGGCACGTTCAGCTACTCGCCGAACGCACAGGAGGCGATTCAGAACGTCGGCGCGAGCATCGACACGGACGGCCATATCTGGGGCCTCACGCTGCGCGGGACCTGGGGTCAGTTCTACGGCCAGTACGATTACGTGAAGGCCGAGAGCGCCACGAACCTGGCGACGAATCTCCAGCGCAAGGTCACCGGCCACAAGCTCGGCGCGAGCTGGGGCTACATGCCCGGCGCGCGCGTGGGTGCGACCTACGTCATGATCCGCGACGACCTGAACCCGACCGTGAGCACGGCAGTCAACCAGAAGGCCAAGCAGAACGGCTGGACGCTATTCTGGGAGCACACCTTCGGCCAGTTCCAGCTGCTGGCGGAGTACGGTCAGACCGACGACATGGACGACTGCGGCGTAGCGCCGATCGTCTCGTGCGCCAATTCGGCCTCCAAGGGCTACATGGTCGGCGGCCGCTACTTCCTGTCGAAGCGCACGTGGCTGTACCTGACCTACAACCAGATCAGCAACGAGTCGAACCAGTTCTCCGACTACTTCGGCGCGTCGATCACCTCGACGCAGTCGTTCGGCACGGCGGGCCCCGTGCCGTACGGCGCGGATCCCAAGATCCTCGCGCTGGGCTTCTTCCACACGTTCTGATCGAAGAACAAGAAATTGCTTTCCCAGACGGGCGCTTCGGCGCCCGTTTTTTTTCAAGGAGGCGTGCCGCGCGCGAGCGCGGCGGGGTGGTTCGAGGGACGCGCAGCTGCTCGGTCCGCCGGCCGCGCCCCGGCCGCGCTATGCTTGAGCGCAAGACGAGCAAGGAGAATTTGAGATGCTTTCCGCACTGGACCGGCTGATCGTCGAGGCCGACAAGGGCGTGCGCGCCGTGCTCGGCGTCCATGCGGTCAGCCGGCCGGTGCCGGGGCGGGATCTCCCCGAGGCCGCGCTCGGCGACGAAGCGCGCCGCCACGCGGCCGGGCTGATGCGCGTCAACCACTGCGGCGAGGTGTGCGCGCAGGCGCTCTACCAGGGCCAGGCGCTCGCCTCCGACAACGCGGAGCTCAAGCGCCGGCTCGCCGCCGCGGCGCGCGAGGAGGAGGACCACCTCGCCTGGACCGAGGCGCGCATCCGCGAGCTCGGCGGCGCGACGAGCCTCTTGAATCCGCTGTGGTATCTGGGCTCGCTCGCGATCGGCTATGCCGCCGGCAAGGCCGGCGACGCTTGGAACCTCGGCTTCCTCAAGGAGACCGAGCGGCAGGTCGAGGCGCATCTCGAGGGGCATCTCGCGCGGCTCGACCCGGCCGACGCGAGGACGCGCGCGATCGTCGAGCAGATGAAGCAGGACGAGGCCGGGCATGCCGACATGGCCGCCCGGCTCGGCGCGCGCGAGCTGCCGTTCCCGGTCAAGCGGGCGATGGCCGCGGTGGCGAAGGTGATGACGACCCTTTCCTATCGCGTCTGAGCGGTCGTGGAGCGGGCGCTCCCCCGCGATGTCGTGATGATGCTCGCGCGACATCAAGCATCGGGAGGCGCTCGTCGCAGCGCGAGCGCCGGCTTGCGCCCGTGTCCCGGCGCGGCGCCGGGAAAAAAAGGGCGCGGCTTGCGCCGCGCCCTTCCTGCCCCCCTGATCGCCGGGGTGTCCGGCGCCAGCCTTGACTCGATCGCCGGGCAGAACACCCGCTGCGGCGGATTGCCCGAAATGTCGGCGCGCGAGGGGAGACGGCCCCCTCGCGCCCTGATGGCCTCCTAGAATCTGAAGCCGACCTGCGCCGCCAGGATGTCGACGCTCGCCTCGTAGGTGCCGCGCAGCGCGCCGCGCGCGACTTCGGTTGCCGGCGCTCCGGGCGGCGGCAGGTTGCTCGACGCGTCGCGCACGAAGATGTGCGTGTAGCCGAAGTCGAGCCACCAGTTCGAGGTCGGCGTCGGCATGTAGCGCGCGCCCACCGAGAGCCACCAGCGGCTCTCGTCCGGCAGCCGCGGCGTGCGGAAGGCGTCCTGCACCGGCGTCGTGTCGTACGCCACGCCGGCGCGCAGCAGCCACGGCTGGTTCAGCTGGTGCTCGACGCCCACCCCCGCGCGCCAGCTGTTGTCGAAGTTGAGCGAGGTCTGGGCAGCGAGCTGTCCGGCGAGCGGGCCGCTCGTGCGCCGGATGTCGAGGCTCTGGATCGAATCCCAGCCGGTCCACGTCCAGTCGGCCAGGACGCGGGTCTGCGGGGTGAACTGGTGCGACACGCTGATCCCGAACACCTGCGGCAGCTTCACGTCGGACTCAACCGAGGATTGCAGGGCCGCGAGCGCCGGGTTGTTGAAGGTGAGGTCGCCCTCGACCGTGTACTTGATCGACGAGCGGTAGGTGAGGCCGATGCGCGTCGCCGGCGTGACGGTGATGAGCGCGCCGATGTTCCAGCCCCACGCCCAGTCATCGCCATCCACCTTTCCGATGTTGGTGCCGGCAGCGTTGACCGCGTTCGTCAGCTCGGCCTCGAGGCGCTGGTAGCTGAGGCCCGCGCCGAGCGACAGCATGTTGTTGACCTTGAACGAGACCGTCGGATTGATGTTGAGCGTCTTGATCTCGGACCGGATCGCGTGGAGATGCCCCACCCAGGGCTGATCCCACTCGGTTGCGAGGCCGAACGGGGCATTCACGGCCAGGCCGACCGACCACTGCGGGTTGATCATCCACGTGCCGTAGAGCGCCGGAACGAGCGCGCTCTCGCCGCCGTTGCCGCCGTTGCCGAAGCCGAACGGCGTGAGCAGGGAGCCGCTATCGTTGAACTTTGTATCCGGAATGATGTAATGCAGCGCCGCCACGCCCTGCTTGCCTGGCAGGAGCGACATGCCGGCGGGGTTCCAGAACACCGTGCTCGCATCGTGCACCGCGGCCGCCTGGCCGGAGTAGGCGACGCCGAGGCCGCTTGCGCCCTGCTCCTGGATCTGGAATCCGCTTGCCAGCGCGCTCGCGCCGGCCGAGGCGAACAGCGCACCGACCGCGACGGTGGCAAGCCTCCTTTGGATCGTCATTGTTGTCACCTCAGTTTCTCCGTTCTGAACTCCGAGCGGCTGGGCTTTCACGCCCCTGGCTCGTTCGGCATACATGAGTATAGGGAGCTCGCGAGCTCCTTTACAACGAAAATACAAGGAGTTAAGGCCGGCACGTTGCGGGAACGCAACAGGAGATCGGAAAACTTTGACCGAGGCTAAATGAGCTAAATGACCGCCCTGTTCGGGAGTCGCCGAAAGGCGAACGGACCGGTCAGTCCTCCACGATCTCGTAATCGAGCGTCATCTCGGCGGTCTTGCCGAGCATGGCCGACGCGGAGCAGTACTTCTCGTGGGAGAGCTTGGTGGCGCGGGCGACCGCTTCGGGCTTGAGGCCGCGGCCCCGCACGACGAAGTGCATGTGGATCCGGGTAAAGACCTTGGGGTCGGTCGTCGCGCGGTCCGCGCTGACGCGCACCTCGCAGCCGCGCACGTCCTGCCGGCTCTTCTTGAGGATGAGCACGACGTCGTAGGCGGTGCACGCGCCGGTGCCGGCGAGCACCGTCTCCATCGGCCGCGGTCCGAGATTGCGGCCGCCGCCCTCGGGCGCGCCGTCGATGACGAACGCGTGGCCGCTGCCGGTCTCGACCACGAAGCTCATGCCGCCGTCGAGGCCGCTCCATCGAATCGTGCAGTCCATGCCGTGCCCTCCTTGTTGGCGGTGGGCGCATTCTAGCGTCCGGGCCGCCGGACCACCGCGATTGTGCTCTGCGGCAGGCTGGCTCCGCCCGCGGCATTACTCGGCTCCGGAGCCCGCCGGGGCGGGCGGCGCAGGACGATAATTCCACTGAAAGATTAAAGGGCTTTGATAGATAAAATCAACTTATCGTTAAATCAGAAGAATAATGTCGCGCTGCACAAAAATATCTTGCATTGCACCACGCTGCCGCGCATACTGTCGCTCAATCGAGCGTGATCCGAGCGATACTCGGAGCGCAGCAGGGAATCGATCAAGGTTTAGTCTCCTCCACCCTCCTCCTTTGGTGGATTCAGCGCAGCCGCACAGGCTGCGCTTTTTTTTGGCCGCACGCGGCTCGCCCGCGCCGTCACAAGCGCCTGATTTGACAGGGGCTCGCGCGCGCGAATACAATCCCACGCTTTCTCTTGGCCGCGTGCGGCGCACGCGGTCCGAACCCGGACCGTACTCGAACCGAAGCTCAGAATGAAGACGTTCTCCGCCAAGCCGAGCGAGACGCGCCACGACTGGTACGTCGTCGACGCCGCCGACAAGGTGCTCGGGCGCCTCGCCTCGCAGATCGCGCTCAGGCTGCGCGGCAAGCACAAGCCCGTGTTCACGCCGCACGTCGACACTGGCGACTACATCGTGGTGATCAACGCGGCGAAGCTGCGCGTGACCGGCGCCAAGCCGACGCAGAAGATCTACTACCGCCATCTCGGCAAGCCCGGCGAGCTGAGGTCGACGCAGTACGCGAAGCTGCACGCGCGCCATCCCGGCCGCGTGCTTGAGATCGCCGTGAAGGGCATGCTGCCGAAGGGCCCGCTCGGCTCGGCGATGTTCCGTAAGCTCAAGGTGTATGCGGGCGAGGCGCATCCGCATGCCGCGCAGCAGCCCAAGACACTGGAGATTCAGTAAGAGCTGTCTCAGAATCGCGGCCGTGCTCCTTCCTGAACTGAGGTCGTACGAACACGGGGCAACTGGCCCCTTGTATATCCCCAAACGAACAAGGGGCGCGCCCCTTGTAAATCCCCTGTTTCCCGAGCGCATTTGCATTTTGAGATAGAGTTCGAACATGATCGGCGACTACTACTACGGCACCGGCCGCCGCAAGAGCGCGGTGGCGCGCGTGTTCATCAAGCCCGGCCGCGGCGCGTTCACGGTGAACGACAAGCCGGTCGACGAGTACTTCGGCCGCGAGACCGGGCGCATGATCGTGCGCCAGCCGCTCGCGCTGACGAACAACCTGACCGCGTTCGACATCAAGGTCAACGTGGACGGCGGCGGCGAGTCGGGACAGGCGGGCGCCGTGCGCCACGGCATCACCCGCGCGCTGATCGAGTACGACGCGGCGCTCAAGCCCGCGCTGTCCAAGGCCGGGCTCGTCACGCGCGACGCGCGCGAGGTGGAGCGAAAGAAGGTGGGCCTGCACAAGGCGCGCCGGCGGCCGCAGTTCTCGAAGCGATGACGAAGCAGTAGCGAAGCTTGTGACAGGCCGCCCGCGAGGCGGCCTTGTTGTCTGTGGCGGGGCTGTCGCCGCGGGGCGACAGCGGCGGAACGGCGAGTGCGATGGAAGGCGCGATGAAGAGCGCGAAGATCAAGGTCGGCATCGTGGGCGGGACGGGCTACACCGGCGTCGAGCTGCTGCGCCTGCTCGCGCAGCACCCGGACGCGGAGCTTGCGGCGA
>JAHDYJ010000118.1 GCA_023383795.1 Burkholderiales bacterium
GATGCCGCGGAAGATGGTCGCCGGCCACTGGCTCGTGCCGCCGATGCACATGGTGTCGTTGCGGAGCCCCGGGTCGGCGTGGATCATCTTCGAGATCACGTTGTAGGCCGGATAGAGCGAGATCTCCATGCACTGCACCGGCGCGGTGGAGACCGAGGCCGGGAAGTCGGCGCAGTTCAGCGTGCCGGGCGTCGGGTTGAACTCGACGTGGCGCAGCGCGCCGCCGACGGCGTAGTACTGGTCCCAGCACAGCAGCTCGTTCAGCGCGACCATGATCGAGCCGCGCCAGCCGGAGTAGGTGGCGTTGATCGCGCCGGTCTGCGGCGCGGTGCCCTCGTTCTCGAACACCAGCCTCCTGCCCTGCTTGCGCAGCGTGATCATCACGCGGTGCGTCGAGCGGTCGCCCGGCTTCGCGCACTCGATGTAGGTGCGGTCGCGCCAGACGCCGTCGGGCAGCCTGGCGAGCTTCGCCAGGAAAGCACGCTCGCCGTCGTCGATGATCTTCTTCATCACGCCCTTGACGGTCTCGGCGCCGTAGCGGCGGACGAGCGCGAGCACCCGGTCGCGCGCGGTGATGTTGCCGGCGAGCTGGGCGCGGAAGTCGAGCGCGACCGCCGACGGCTTGCGCGACGAGCGCAGATAGAGCTCCTCGATGTCGCGCCGGACCTCGTTGCCCTCCACGATCTTGGTCGGCGGGATCAGGATCCCCTCGTCGAACGCGTCGCGCGCGCTCGGGCAGAAGCTGCCCGGCGTGATGCCGCCGATGTCGTACTGGTGCAGGCAGTTCGTCACCCAGCAGAACAGCTCGTTCTTCCAGAACACCGGGCAGAGCAGCATCACGTCCATCTGGTGCGCCGCGCCGACCCACGGATCGTTGGCGATGAACATGTCGCCGGGCCGGATGCCCGGGTTGTCGGCGCGGTTCTCCAGCGTCCACTTCACCTGGGTGTCGGTGACGCCGGACATGTACTGCATGTACGGTCCGAAGAACACGAACTCGGCGTCCTCGGTCAGGATCGACGGGTTGAGATCGAGCGCGTACATCGCCACCGGCGAGCCCGAGAGGCGCTGGATCGTCGAGCCGTGCTCCTCGTTCACGTTCCACAGCGCGTGGCGGATCACCTCGTAGGTCACCGGGTCGATGTGCTTGCGCCACTTCCGGTGCAGCTTGAGCTTCGCGGAGATCCGCAGCTTCTTCGGCGGGACGTACCCGGTGCGGCGGCCGTCGAAGCGCTCGGGCGCCATCTCGGAGAGCTTGGTGAGCGGAGCGTTCATGTGCGTCTCCTCACTTCGCGAACGTCAGTTCGAAATTGCCGAGCGCGTCCACCCGCAGGCGGCGGCCCGGATGCACGACGACGGTCGTGTCCGCGGTCTCGACGATGGCCGGACCGGCGATGCGGTTGCCCGCCGCGAGCGCCTCGCCATCGTACACCGGGGTCTTGCGATGCCGCTTCAGGTCGGACCAGTAGATCTGGCGCGGCGGGCGCACCGCGGCGCGCGGGATCGCGCCGGTGAGCTTATTCGCGCGGACGAGCTTCGGCCGCGGGGTGAGCGCGCGCGCGCGCAGGCGGCAGGCGACGATCTCGAGCTGCGCGCCCGGCAGGGCGGCGCCGCGGCCGTAGAGCTGCTCGTAGCGCTTGACGAAGTCGGCCCGCAGCCGCGGCTCGTAGCCCGCGGGGAGCCGGCTCGCCGCGAGCGGCACCTCGACCTCGTTGATCTGGCCCTTGTGGCGGACGTCGAGCGAGAACTCGAGGCGCTGGCGCTCGCGCGCGATGCCCTCGTCGGCCATGCGCCGGCGCGCCTCGGACTCGAGCCGCGCGAGATTGCGGTTGACGTGCTCGGCCGGCACCGGCGTCGCGAGGATCTCGGTGTGCTCGTAGATGTGCAGCACGTCGGCCGCCGCGGCGCCGAACGCGCACCAGGTCGAGGCGACCTCGCGCTGCGGGATGATCACCTTGCGGATGCCGAGCTCGTAGGCGAACACGCCCGCGTGCGCGGGGCCCGCCCCGCCGAACGCGTACAGCACGAAGTCGCGCGGATCGTAGCCCTTCTCGACGGTCGCCTTGCGGATCAGGTCGGCCATCTGCAGCTCGACGATCCGGCAGATGCCCGCGGCGCACTCGACCGCGTCCATGCCGAGCGGCTTCGCGATCGCCTCGATGGCGCGCTGCGCGGCGCCGCGGTCGAGCTTGAGCCGCCCGCCGGCGAAGTTGTCCGGGTCGAGGTAGCCGAGCACGAGCTGCGCATCGGTGACCGTGGGTACCGTCCCGCCGCGCTGGTACGCGACCGGCCCGGGGAATGCGCCGGCGCTGTCCGGGCCGACCTTCATGGTGCGCGCGGCCGGATCGACCCGCACCAGGCTGCCGCCGCCCGAGCCGATCGCCTGGATGTCGACCTTGGGCAGGAAGTACTCGTACTGGTCGGTGTTGCTGATGAACGAGTAGGCGGGCTTGCCTTCGTGGATGATCGACACGTCGAACGACGTGCCGCCCATGTCGGTGGTGATGATGTTGCGGTCGCGCATCGCCTCGCCGAGGTACATCGACGCGGTGACGCCCGCCACCGGCCCCGAATCGAGGGTGAGCAGCGGCGCCTCGATCGCGCGCGCAACCGAGATCGTGCCGCCGCCGCACTGCGTGATCTGCAGCCCGTGGCGGTAGCCGAGCTTCGTCAGCGCGCCGTCGAGCCGCGTGAGGTAGCCGGTCATGATCGGGCCGAGATAGGCGTTCAGCGCCGCGGCGGTGACCCGCTCGTACTCGCCCCAGCGCGGCGCGATGTCCACCGAGCACGTCACGAAGAGACCGGGCGCGACCGCCTTCACCATCTCGGCGACGCGCCGCTCGTGGCGCGGGTTCCGGAACGACCACAGGAAGCAGATCGCGATCGCCTCGACGCCCGCCGCGACGAGCTCCCGGATCGCGCGCTCGGCCTCCGCCTCGTTCAGCGCGACGACGATCTCGCCGAAGCAGTCGACCCGCTCGGAGACGCCGCGGATCAGCCGCTTCGGCACGATCGGGGCCGGCTTGGAGGTCTCCGGGAAGTGCACGACCTTGCGGATATCCTTGCCGGTGTGGCCGCGCGAGCCGCGCATGATGTGGATCGCGTCCTCGTGGCCGCGGGTCGTGATCAGGCCGACTCGCGCGCCGCGCTTCTGGATGATGGTGTTGGTGCCAACCGTGGTGCCGTGCGACAGGAACCGGATGCCGCGGCAGAACGCCTCCAGGCCGACGCCGAGCGCCTCGGCGCCCACGCGCATCGAGTGCATCATGCCCTGCGCGAAGTCGTCGGGGGTCGACGGGACCTTGGTCGAGAGCATGCGGCCGCGGTCGTCCACGATCACGCAGTCGGTGAACGTCCCGCCGATGTCGATGCCGACGAGATAGTGCGGCACGTGTCGCCTCCTCCGGTGTGCTCGTTCCTGCCGGTGCGCGCGGCGCCGCTAGGCGCGCCGCGCGGCCTTCTCGGCCTGCCACTTTTCGCAGCGGCGCATCGCCTCCGGCGTGAACTCCGCCTGCGGCTCGTTGCCGCCGATCACGAACATCAGGACGTGCTCCCGGTCCGGCTCGTCGTAGGTGACGTTCATGAAGCGCCGCGCGACGCCGACCGGAAACGAGATCACGTCGAGCGGCTCGAGGTCGACCGACTGCCTGGCGTCGCCCTCGTTCCACTCGCAGCGCCAGCGCCCGGTCATCGCGATGAAGGTCTCGTTGGTGTCGTGGTTGTGCATCAGCGGGCCCTTGCCGGGCAGCGCCTTGCAGTAGCCGAGGTTGAAGCCCTCGGCGATCGGTATCGCGGGCATCGACGAGGCGTCGTCGCCGACCGGCGAGGTGGTGGCCTCGTTCTGCCTGTCGGCGGGCGGCTGGAAGCCGATCACGGCGTACAGCGTCCGCCGGCACTCCGGCACGTCGCTGTCGGGCAGCCCGCCGTCGGAGCCCTTCAGGTCCTTGAAGCGGGCCACGCGCTTCAGCATCTCGTCGCGCGTCCACACGCGGATCTGGCGCCAGTCTCTGCTCTGCATGCGTGCCTCCTCCTGCTCCTCGCGCGCGGCCGCGGCGGCGCGCGCGCCGCGCTTCAATTTATCACATGATTACTATCTGCCGACGCCGGGCGCGACGCCGCGGCGCGCTGCGTTCCGCAGCGCACCACGGCCGCCGCGGTCCGGACGGATCGCGCGCGGGCGTATACTTTCGCACTTTCGTCGCGACTGCGCCCCGGCGCGGGGCAGTGGAGGCCACCCGCCATGAACAAGCCCGTCGAGATCGGCGCCGCCGTTCCGCTCTGGATCGCCGGCAGGGCGACGCCCGCCACGAGCGGACGCACCGGACCGGTGCACAACCCCGCGACCGGCGAGGTCACGAAGCGCGTCGGGTTCGCGAGCGCGGCCGACGTCGATGCCGCGGTGCGCGCCGCGCAGGCGGCGCTGCCCGAGTGGCGCGACGCGTCGATCCTGCGCCGCGCCCGCGTGATGCAGCGCTTCCTGCAGCTCCTGCAGGAGAACCACAAGGCCCTCGCGCGGATCGTCACCGGGGAGCACGGCAAGACCCTGCCCGACGCGACGGGCTCGGTGCAGCGCGGCATCGAGGTGGTCGAGTTCGCCTGCGGCATTCCGCACCTGCTGAAGGGCGAGCACTCCGAGAACGTCGGCACCGGCGTGGACACCCACACCGTGCGCCAGGCGGTCGGCGTGTGCGCCGGCATCACGCCGTTCAACTTCCCGGCGATGGTGCCGATGTGGATGTTCCCGGTGGCGATCGCCTGCGGCAACACGTTCGTGCTGAAGGTCTCGGAGAAGGTGCCGTCCGCCGTGATGCGCATGGCCGAGCTCTTCAAGGAGGCCGGGCTGCCGGACGGCGTGTTCAACGTCGTGCACGGCGACAAGGAGGCGGTCGACGCGATCCTGCATCACCCGGGCGTCGCCGCGGTGAGCTTCGTCGGCTCGACGCCGATCGCGCGGTACATCTACGAGACCTGCGCGAAGAACGGCAAGCGCGTGCAGGCGCTCGGCGGCGCGAAGAACCACGCGGTGGTGCTGCCGGACGCCGACCTCGAGTTCGCCGCCGACGCGCTGATCGGCGCGGGCTACGGCTCGGCGGGCGAGCGCTGCATGGCGATCTCGGCGGTGGTCGCGGTGGGCGCGGCCGGCGATCCGCTGGTCGGGCTGCTCGCCGAGAAGGCGCGGGCGATCAGGATCGGCCCGGGCGACGCCGACGGCATCGACATGGGCCCGCTGATCACCCGCGAGCACCGCGACAAGGTCGCGGGCTACGTCGACACCGGCGTGAAGGAGGGCGCGAAGCTCGTGGTCGACGGCCGCGGCTTCGCGCCGGCCGGGCGCGAGAGCGGGTTCTTCCTCGGCACCACGCTCTTCGACCGGGTGACGCCGAAGATGAAGATCTACCAGGACGAGATCTTCGGCCCGGTGCTGGTCGTGCTGCGCGCGCAGACGATCGAGGAGGCGATCGCGCTGGTGAACGCGAACCCGTACGCCAACGGCACGGCGATCTTCACCGAGTCGGGCGGCGCGGCGCGCCGGTTCGAGAACGAGATCCAGGTCGGCATGGTCGGAATCAACGTGCCGATCCCGGTGCCGGTCGCGTTCTACTCGTTCGGCGGCTGGAAGAGCTCGCTCTTCGGCGACCTGCACGTGCACGGCGTCGAGGGCGTGAAGTTCTACACCCGCACCAAGGTGGTCACCACGCGCTGGCTCAGGAGCGAACCGCAGACCGGCGCTGCTCAGCAGGACACACCCGCGCCAGGCTTCCACATGCCGACGCTAGGCTGAGGTGCGCCGCCCGGGACGTCCCCGGATCGCGGCGCGGGAGCGCGCGGACGCGCGCGGGTCGCGCGTCCGCCCGGGGCCGGCTAACCGAGCATGTCGTCAGCGTCGAGACCGCCGTGGGTGCGGAAGCGCGCGGCGCGACGCATCGCGTCGTCCACGTGGCGCTGCACGAAGCGGGAGCGGTAGCATGCCTCGCAGATCCGCTCGACGAGCCCGAAGATACGGGCCCGGAGCGGCGGGCGGTGCTGCGCCGCCGCGGGCAGGGGCTCCAGACCGGTCGATTCGCTCGGGGGAAAGATCGCGCTCATGTGTCCCTCCTGTGCCGTCTTCGTGTGGGTGGGTCCGCGAGGACCGCGGATCGCCGCGCGGATGCAGGGCACTCTAGGCCCTGGCGTCCGGCCGCACGCCGCCGCCCGGCACTGTGAACTTATGCCGGATGCACACCCTGGCGGCCGGGGTGCGGCCCGCCGCGGACGCCCAAGGTAGAGTCGGAGCCGCCGTGCGCCGCCACCCGATCCCCGCCATCGTCCTGGCACAGCTCCTCGGGACGTCGCTGTGGTTCAGCGCGAACGCCGCGGCCGACGACCTCGCGCGCGCCTGGGGCCTCACCGCGGCCGACATCGGCGCGCTCACCAGCGCGGTGCAGCTCGGCTTCATCGCCGGCACGCTGGTCTTCGCGCTGTCGGGGCTCGCCGACCGCTTCTCGGCGAGCCGCATCGTCGCGGCATGCGCCGTGCTCGGCGCGGTCTCGAACGCCGGCTTCGCGCTGCTCGCGACCGGGCTCGCCGATGCGTGGATCTACCGGTTCGTGACCGGTCTCGCGCTCGCCGGCGTGTACCCGCTCGGCATGAAGCTCGTCGTGAGCTGGGCGCCCGAGCGCGCCGGCGAGGCGCTCGGCTGGCTGGTCGGCATGCTCACCTTCGGCACCGCGCTGCCGCACGCGGTGCGCGCCGCCGGCAGCGGCTGGCCGTGGACGCAGGTCGTGCTCGCGAGCTCGGTGCTGGCGCTCGGCGCCGCGGTGATCGTGTTCCGGCTCGGCGACGGGCCGCACCTGAAGGCGGGCGCCGCCCTGCGCCCGGGATGGGGGTCGGTCGTGCGCGCGTTCCGCATTCCCGCCTACCGCGCCGCGGCGTTCGGCTACTTCGGGCACATGTGGGAGCTCTACGCCTTCTGGACGATCGTGCCGTTCCTGCTCGTCCCGGTGCTGGCGGAGGCCGGCGTGGGCGCACCGCTCGCGGTTTCGGCGTGGGCGTTCGCGGTGATCGGCGCCGGCGGGCTCGGCTGCATCCTCGGCGGGCGGCTCTCCCGGCGCATCGGCGGGGCGCGCGTCGCCGCGCTCGCGCTCGCGGGCTCGGGCGCGGCGTGCCTCGTCTATCCGCTCGCGCAGGGCCTGCCGGCCGCGGCGCTGCTGGCGCTGCTCCTCTTCTGGGGCGTCACGGTGGTCGCCGACTCGCCGCAGTTCTCGGCGCTCTCGGCGCGCGCGTGCCCGCCCGAGCTCGTGGGCAGCGCGCTCGCGATCCAGAACAGCATCGGTTTCTTCATCACCGTGGTCGCGATCACGGCCGCCTCGGCGAGCCTCGGCGGCCTCGGCGCACACGTCGCGTGGCTGCTGCTGCCCGGGCCGCTCGCCGGGTTGGTCGGGCTCGCGCCGCTGGTTCGCCGGGGCGCCTGAGCGCGCCGCCGGCGTCGCCTCACCGGCACATCGACTGGATCTGCGCGCGCGACTTGCGCAGCTGCTCCTCGCACATCGCGCGCTGGGCGCCGGCATTGGCGCACACCACGGCCGGATCCATCTGCGCGGCCTGCGCGAGCGCCTGCCGGCAGCGCGGATCCTGCTGGTCCACCGAGAGCGAGCCCGGTCCCGCGCCTTGCCGGCACGGGCCCTCGTACGCGTAGCGCGCCTTCATCGACATCGTCTCGCCGCCGCTCGACGTGGTCGCCTGCATCAGGAAGCGCCTGTTGCCTTCGCGCGTGATCTTGCTCCGCGTCGTGCCGTCCTTGCAGGTGATCTCCATCTCGGCCTCGGACGCGGTGTCCTTGAGCACGCGGAACGCGCAGTCGCGCGCGGCGTCGTCGCTGCCGCGCGCCATCTTCTCGGCGCTGTCCATGCACATCGACATCGCCCGCATGGCGTCGCCGGCCTGATCGACGCCCTTGGCGCGCATCTCGAGGATCTCCATGCGCCACTGCCCCTGCTGGAAGCCGCCGTCGCGGAACACCTTGGGCAGCGGCATATCGGCGGCGGGCGCGGCGCCGGCGGCGATCGTCAGCGCGGCGGCGAGGATGATGCGGATCACGTGGGGTCCTCCTGGGTACAAGCCATCTCAGAATGGCGGCCGTGGCGGTCAGCGCCCGAGCGCCTGCAGGGCGGCGATGCGGCGCTCGATCGGCGGGTGGCTCGCGAAGAGCCCCATCCAGCCGGGCCGGTCGGCGATGCCCATCGCCCGCATCGACTCCGGCAGCGCGCCGGGCTGGACGCCGCCCAGCCGGGCGAGCGCGTTGATCATCGGCCGGCTCGTCCCGAGGTACTCCACCGAGCCGCGGTCGGCGCGGAACTCGCGCCGGCGCGAGAACCAGGCGACGATCATCGCCGCCGCGATGCCGAACAGGATCTGGAACACGAACGAGGTGATGTAGAAGCCCGGCCCGACGCCGCGCTCGGTCCTGAAGACGATGCGGTCGACGAGGAACCCGGCGACGCGCGACAGGAAGATGACGAACGTGTTGACCACGCCCTGGATCAGCGTGAGCGTCACCATGTCGCCGTTGGCGACGTGTGCCACCTCGTGGGCGAGCACCGCCTCGACCTCCTCCTTGCCCATCGACTGCAGCAGGCCGGTCGAGACGGCGACCAGCGCCGAGTTCTTGAACGCGCCGGTCGCGAACGCGTTCGGCGCGCCCTCGTACACCGCCACCTCGGGCATGCCGATCTGCGCGCGGTCGGCGAGCCGCTTCACGGTCGTCACCAGCCACTGCTCCGCCTCGCTGCGCGGCGACTCGATCACCTTGGCGCCGGTGGACCACTTGGCCATCGGCTTCGAGATCAGCAGGGAGATGATCGCGCCGGTGAAGCCGACGACCGCCGAGAACGCGAGCAGCATCCCGAGGTCGAGCCCCTCCTGCGTGAGGTAGCGGTCGACGCCGAGCACGCTGACGACGATCATGATGACCGCTAGCACGGCGATGTTGGTGACAAGGAACAGGGCGATGCGCTTCATTGGTGCTTCCTCGGAGAGATCGACGCCTGCGCGCCGCGGATGCACCCCGCGCGCAGGCGCTACATTACCATCGCCGCGTCAGCGCGGCAGGAACCCGGTCAGCCGCTCGAGCAGGTGGTCGGGCTTTTCCTCGGGGATGTAGTGGCCGCTGCCGGGGACGATCTCGGCGAGCAAGTCGTCGGCGAGCGCGCGCATCGCCTCGATCATGGCGGTGCCGAGCGCGGTGTCGCTGCCGAACACCGCGACCGGCATCGCCAGCCGGCCGCGCGCCGCGCAGGCGCGGTTCTGCTCGGCCGAGACCGGCATCGCGCGGTAGTACTCGAAGCCCGCCTGCATCGCCCCGGGGGCGCTGTACACGCGCTCGTACTCGTCGAGGTCGGCCTCGCTGATCGCGTCGGTGACCAGCGAGCGGTTGCGGAAGAACCAGCTCAGGAAGACCCGCTCGCGCCCCTCGGTGAGCGCCTCGGCGAGCCCGCGCTGCTGGTTGAAGCCGAAATGCCAGAGCTTGGGGTCGGGCGGCGGCGCGTAGAGGCCCGGAATGGCGGCGTCCATCAGCACGACCTTGCGGACCACCGCGCCGTACTCGTGCGCGAACGGGAACGCGACCCAGGTGCCGATGTCGTGCGTGACGAGCAGGCAGCGCTCGATGCCGAGCGCGGAGATCGCGTGGCGCACGCGCCGCGCGACCGCGGCGACGTCGTAGCCCGCGGCCGGGCGCTGCGAGTCGCCCATGCCCGGCAGGTCGATCGCGTAGACCGCGTAGCGCGCGGCGAGCCGCGGCATCACTTTGCGCCAGGCGTACCACGACTGCGGCCAGCCGGCGAGCAGGACGAGCGGATCGCCGTTGCCGCCGCGCACGACGTGCAGCTCCACGTCGCCCGCCGGCACCATGCCGTGGCGGAAGCCGCCGCCGAGCGACGCCGCGTCGAAGCGCCGGATGCTGCGGGCGGTCATGCGCACCGGCCCTCAGGGTCCCGCCGCGTTCGCCGGCGCGGCGCCCGCGTCGCGCTCGTAGACGAACCGCGCGTCCTCGCTTCCGGGCGCGTCGCGGCGCGCGCGGATCTCCAGCGCCGAGGGGGTCGCCTGCCGGCCGGCCGCGGCGGCCTCGCCGGCCCACGCCTCGCGCATCTCGCGCAGCGCGGCCGCGTACTCGCGCTCGAGGTCGTCCGTCAGGTAGCCGAGCGCCTGCGCTTCGCGGATCTTCCGGTGCAGCGCCTCGAGCCGCTCGGGCGGCGGCAGCGAACGGGTCGGCGGGCCGAACTGCTCGGGCGCGCGTGCGGCGGCGGCGAACTCGTCCGGTCGGGCGACCATCTTGCCGATGCGCACGTGCCCGTAGCGCATCGCCCACGCGAGCGCGTCGTCGCCCCAGTCGTTGCGGATCGTCGTGTCGGCGCCGACGCCAAGGAGCAGCTCGGCGAGCTCCGCGTGCCCCTCGCGCGCGGCCATCATCAGCGGCGAGGACCCGTTCGTGGAGCGCGCGTTCACGTCGGCGCCGTGCCGGACCAGGAGCTCCGCCACGTCGCGCTTTCCGGCGAAGACGGCGTAGTGCAGCGCCGACCACGCAAGCCCCTCGCGGTTGACCTCGGCCCCGCGCGCAAGCAGCCAGCGCACGGCCCCGGCGTGGCCGCGCCAGGCCGCGTGCATGATCGCCTGCTCCTGCAGGGCGTTGGTCGCGTTGACGTCGGCGCCGTGCGCGAGGAAGAGCGCCATCATCGGGATGTTGCCCTCCCACGCCGCGATCATCATGCCGGTGCCGATGCGGTCGGCGACGAAATCCGGCGGCAGCCCCGCTTCGAGCCACTCGCGCGCGCGGGACATGTCGCCCGCCTCGATCGCAACGCCGAAGCGCACGGGGTCGGGCAGCCCGCTGTCGGCGCGGGCCGCCGGGGGCACGAGCGCGAGCACGGCGGCCAGGACGGCGGCCGCGCGCCGGATGAGGCCGGCGGCACGGCGGTGTTGCAGTTTCACGGCGATGCGCTTGTCATCCGGCGGTCCAGGCCGTCATAGTCCGGGAAGCATGAGCGATTGTCAAAAGGCGCGGGCGCGCCCCGCGCGCGGCACGCAACGGCCGCGGGGAAGCACGTGACCCCCGCGCTGGCACGCACGCGCGGTCCGCTCGGGTGGTCGCTCGGTCTGTCGCTCGCGCTGCACGCCTACGCGCTCTTTGCGCTCAAGGTCGAGCTCGGCACCGCGGCCCGCGCGGCGGACGCGCCGGATGTCGTGCTGCAGGCGCGGCTCGTGCCGCCTCCGGCGCGGCCGGGCGCGCCGCCGGAGGTGCTGAAGAACACGCTCGATCCGCCGCATGCGAAGCCGCTCGCGGATCCGATCGAGCCCAAGCGGCGCGCGCGGCCGCCGACGAAGCCGAAGCCGCCTCCTGCCGAGGCGCCCCCGGCCGCGCCGTCACCTGGCGAGATCGCCAGCGCGCGGCCGGAACCGCGCGGACTCGACCTGCGCCTGCCGCCGCCCGAGCGCAGCGGCACGGGCTTGCGGGCGCGCGCGCCCGAGCGCGCGGAGCACCTGCCGCCCGAGGTGCTGCGCGACACGATGGGGCGGCTGTCGGAGGAGATGCTCTATCCGCCCGAGGCCCTGCGGCGCGGTCTGGAGGGTGAGGTGGTGGTTCTCGTCGAGCTCGGCGAGAGCGGGCGCATCCTGGACGCGTCGATCGCGAGCGGCTCGGGCCATCCGGAGCTCGACGCGGCCGCGGTGCGCGCGGTGCGCAAGATCGGCACGCTGGGCCCGTCCGCGGCGAACAAGACGATCCTGCTGCCGGTGCGCTTCAAGATCATGTGAAGCAGCGGGCAGTGGACAGCGGCACCCGACTGCCGCAGCGCGGCCGCGCTGCGCCGAAGCAGGGTGGGCGGCCGGTCAGGGCAGCTGGATCTTGCCGCCGCCGCCCAACCCGCCGCCGCCCATGCCGGGCGGCACGCGATCGGGGATCACGATCGACGACGCGGCTTCGCGCCGGAGCTCCTGCAGCTCGCGCGCGGTGCGCTCGACCGCCACCTTGGCGGCGTCGCCGAACTTGTCGATCGCGTCGGCGAGCGAGGTGGCGTCGATCTGGAACGAGAGCGGGATCGCGCCCATCGGCGTGAGGATCTGCGCCTCGCCGACGTACAGGACGGCGCGGCTCGCGTCGGTCGCGCCGTCGGCGCCGACCGGCTGGAGCACGCGGATCGTGCCCATCTTGCGATCGGTATAGAGCTCCTCGCGATAGAGCGCCGCGGCGTCCATCTTGATGTCGGTTGCGGGATTCGGTGTGGCCATGGGCTGAGAGGGGCCGTGCGGCCCGCGCATCGAGGACGAAAGCACGCATTATCCCACGCATCGCGGCCGGGCTGCGCGCGGATCGCGGGCGGTGCGGTTCCAGCGCGGGCCGCGGGAACTCCGGCGCGTTCCGCCGGCCGAATGCTGGTACGGCCCGCGCCCGCCGGGGCGCCGCGGCCGGCAGCAGCGAAGCCCACCGGAGCACAGCCGATGCGTCGAGCCGTCGTGCAGGTCTCACACCGTCACATCGCAACGCGTGTCGCCGCCGCGGCCTGGTCGGGGCTGCTGCTCGCATCCACGTCCGGCGCGCACGCGCAGACGACGATCACCACCGACGAGCATGCGGTGCGGGTGGCGGTCGTGGCGCGCGGCCTCGATCATCCGTGGAGCCTCGCCTGGCTGCCCGACGGGCGCATGCTGGTCACGGAGCGTCCGGGCCGGCTGCGCGTCGTCGCCCGCGACGGCACGCTCGAGCCGCGCCCGGTCGCCGGCCTGCCCGCGATCGAGCCACACGGCCAGGGCGGTCTCTTCGACGTCGTGCCGCATCCGCGCTTCGCGGAGAACGCGCTCGTCTACTTCGCCTTCGCCGGCAAGGGCGCCGACGGCTACGGCACCGAGCTCGCCCGCGGCAGGCTCGCCGGCGGACCGGGCGCCTACCGGCTGGAGGCGGTCGAGCTCCTGTTCCGGCAGCAGCCGAAAGGCCGCACCGGCCGCCACTTCGGCGGCCGCATCGTGCTCGATCGCGCGGGGTTCGTGTACCTCACGCTCGGCGACCGCGGCGAGATGGAGCGCGCGCAGAAGCCCGGCGATCATGCCGGCTCGGTGATCCGCCTGCACGACGACGGCCGCGTGCCGCAGGACAACCCGTTCGTCGGCCGGACCGGCTTCGAGCCGGAGAAGTACACGCTCGGCAACCGCAACATGCAGGGGGCTGCACTGCACCCGCGGACCGGCGCGCTCTGGACCCACGAGCACGGGCCGCAGGGCGGCGACGAGGTCAACGTGATCCGCGCGGGCGTGAACTACGGCTGGCCGGTGATCACGTACGGCGTGAACTACGGCATCGGCACGCAGATCGGCGAGGGCACGCACAAGCCCGGGATGGCGCAGCCGGTGCACTACTGGGTGCCGTCGATCGCGCCCTCGGGCATGGCGTTCTACGACGGCGACAAGTTCCCGCGCTGGCGCGGCGATCTCTTCGTCGGCGCGCTGCGCGACCGGATGCTGGTGCGCCTGCGCCTCGACGGCGAGAAGGTCGTGAAGGAGGAACGGATGCTGCAGGGCACGCTCGGCCGCGTCCGTGACGTGCGCCAGGGGCCCGACGGCTATCTCTACCTGCTCACCGACGAGTCGGACGGCGTGATCGCGCGGCTGGAGCCGGGATAGGAGAAAAGAAAGTTGGCAGTGGACAGTGGGCAGTGGGCAGCAAAAGCAAGTTGGCAGTGGACAGTTGGCAGCGGGCAGTGGACGGAGCGATGCGAGCGTCTAGACTTCGTTGAACTACTGCCAACTGCCAACTGCCAACTGCCAACTGCCAACTGCCAACTGCCAACTTTGTTCACTTCGTCAGGAACGGCTTGATCAGCGCATTCACGTCCACGCGCGCGCCGATGCGGGCGCAGAGCTGGTAGGAGCCGACCAGCTTGCGATGCAAGAACAGCGTCTCCGGCGGCGGCACGCGCAGCAGGCCGCGCCGGAAGAGCAGGTCGATGCCGAGATCGCGCGCCCGCGCCGGCAGGTCGGAGGCGGCGAAGTCGTAGCGCCCGCGGTGCCGCAGCGGCTCGCACACCAGCATGATCATGTCGACGACCGCCCGCGCGCGCGGCGGGGGCGCCGCGGGCTCGAGATAGCCGATCGCCGTTGCGCCGCGCCGCACGCCGGCGCGGTCGCCGGCGAGCACCGCGCGGCAGGTCTCGCGGTAGCTCGCGACGAACGCCGGGCTGAACTCGCGCGCCGAGCCGAAGTCGAGCAGCACGATGCGGCGGCCGTCGGGGTCGTACAGGTAGTTCGCGAAGTTCGGGTCGGTCTGCATGAGCCCGAACTCGAAGAGCTCGCGGAAGAGCAGCCGCTCGAGCAGCCGGCCCGCGCGATCGCGCTCGGCGCGCGGCGTCCCGTCGTCGCCGAGCGTCTCGAGCGGGCGGCCGTCGACGTAGTCCATCGCGAGCACGCGCGGCGTGCTGAGTTCCGCGTGCACGCGCGGCACCACGAGGTCGGGCGCATCGGCGACGAGCGCGCGGTAGCGCGCCAGGAACCGGGCCTCGAGGGCGTAGTCCGCCTCCTGGCGGAGCTGCCGCTTGGCCTCGGCGGCGAGCCCGGAGACGTCCAGCCCGATCGGCAGCAGCTTGGCGAGCCGCAGCAGCGCGGCCACGTTGTCGACGTCGCTGTCGATCGAGCGCGCGATACCCGGATACTGGATCTTGATCGCGAGCTCCCGGCCGTCCGCCGCCCGCGCGCAACCCCTCGATCAGGCCGCCGAGCACCAGCTCGGTCGCGG
>JAHDYJ010000229.1 GCA_023383795.1 Burkholderiales bacterium
CGCGGCGCCGCGCGGCGCTGCACATCCACGTGCTCGGATGGGACTTCGCGATGCTCTACGCGCTCGAGCGCGAGCTCGCGCCGATCTACACGCTCGGGTGGCGAACGCACCGGCGGCTGCACTTCCACCTCGACGACCGGCATCCGGTCGGCGCCTCCCACCACCAGAAGATCGTGGTGATCGACGACGCGCTCGCCTTCGTCGGCGGGCTCGACCTCACCATCCGCCGCTGGGACACGTCCGCGCACCGGCCCGACGAGCCGCGGCGCGTCGACCCGTCCGGCGTGCCGTATGCGCCCTTTCACGACGTGCAGATCATGGTCGACGGCGAGGCCGCGGCGGCGCTCGGCGAGCTCGCGCGCACGCGCTGGCGCCGCGCCACCGACGGCGAGCCGCACGCCCCCCCGCGAGCGCCCGGCGGCGATCCGTGGCCCGATGCGATCCGCTCCGACGCGGCGGACGTCGAGGTGGGCATCGCGCGGACCGAGCCGCCCTACGGGGAACGCGAGGGCGTCGAGGAGGTGAAGCGGCTCTACCTCGACGCGATCGCGGACGCGCGCCGATCGATCTACGTCGAGAACCAGTACTTCACGTCGGCGGCCATCGCCGACGCACTCGCTGCGCGGCTCGACGAGCCCGATGGCCCGGAGATCGTCGTCGTATCGCGGCTGCGCGGCGGCGGCTGGCTGGAGGAGAACACGATGGCGGTGCTGCGCGCGCGTCTCGTGCGGCGCCTGCGCGGGGCCGACCGTCACGGACGCCTGCGCGTGTACTGCCCGACGCAGGCCGGCCTGGGCGAGGCCTGCATCAACCTGCACGCGAAGCTGATGATCGTCGACGACCGCCTGGTGCGCATCGGCTCGGCGAACCTGGCGAACCGCTCGATGGGCCTCGATACCGAGTGCGATCTCGCGATCGAGGCGAGCGAGCCGCGCGTCGCGCAGGCGATCGCCGCGTTGCGCGCGCGGCTGCTCGCCGAGCATCTCGGGACTGCGCCCGAGGAGGTCGTCCGGGAGCTCGATCGCCGCGGCTCGCTCGTCGCTGCGATCGAGGCGCTGCGCGGCGGCGCGCGCAGCCTGGCGCCGCTCGACGCCGAGATCGCTCCCCAGCTCGACGCGCTGGTGCCCGACGCCGACGTGATCGATCCCGAGCGGCCGGTCGATCCGGAGGAGATCGTCGAGGAGCTCGTCCCGCCGGCCGAGCAGCCGCGCGCCGGCAAGCGCGTGCTGCTCTTCGCCGCGCTCGTCGTCGGGCTCGCCCTGCTCGCCGCCGCCTGGCGCTGGGGACCGCTCGCCGAGTGGCTGGACCGCGAGCGGCTGGCGGAGGCCGGCGCGGCGATCCGCGGCTCCGCGCTCGCGCCGCTCTGGGTGCTCGGCGCCTACGTCGTCGCCTCGCTGACCGCGCTGCCGATCACGCTGCTCATCCTGGCCACCGCCGTCGTGTTCGGCCCGTTCGCCGCCTTCGCCTACGCGCTCGCCGGTGCGCTCGGCGGCGCCGTGCTCGGCTTCGGCATCGGCCATGCGCTCGGCCGCGACGCGGTGCGCCGGCTGGCGGGCGCGCGCCTGAACGACCTCTCCCGCCGGCTCGGCCGGCGCGGCGTGCTCGCCGTCATGGCGGTGCGCGTGCTGCCGGTGGCGCCGTTCACGGTCGTGAACCTGGTCGCCGGCGCGTCGCACATCCGGCTGCGCGACTTCGCGCTCGGCACGGTGCTCGGCATGGCGCCCGGCATCGCCGCCGTCAGCGTCTTCGCCGACCGCCTGCTCGCGGCGCTGCACGAGCCCTCGACCGCCACGCTCGTCGGCCTCGCGGTCGTCGTCGCGGCGATCGTCGCGGGCGCGGTCACCGTCCGCCGCTGGATCCGGCGGCGCAGCGCCGGCGCCGGCG
>JAHDYJ010000119.1 GCA_023383795.1 Burkholderiales bacterium
CGCCGCGAGCAGCGCGCCCACGAGGATCACCGCGTAGGCGACCCCGCCGCGCACCGGGCCGAACAGCTGGCCGATCGTGTCCAGCAGGTCCTCGGCCATGCCGGTCCGCTCGAGCATGAGCCCCATGAACGTGAAGAACGGGATCGCGAGCAGCAGCTGGTTCGTCATGATGCCGAACAGCCGCTGCGGCAGCGCCTGCAGCAGCGTCGGCTGCAGCAGGCCCATCTCGAAGCCGACGAACGCGAACAGCATCCCGTTCGCGGCGAGCGCGAACGCGACCGGAAAGCCGAGCAGCAGGAAGACCGCCAGCGAAAAGAACATCACCGGCGCGAGGTCTTGGTGGGTCATTTGCGTCCCCCGCCGGACTCGCCCGCATCCTGGTGCAGCGTCTCGATCGCCTTGCGGTGCTCGTCGACCTCGGCGTGATGCTCGGCCTGCTCGGCGAGCAGGCCGCGCAGGAAGCCGATCCGCTTGATCAGCTCGGAGACGCCCTGTAGGATCAGCAGCGCGAACGCGACCGGGATGATCAGCTTCACCGGCCAGCGCACCAGCCCGCCCGCATCGCCGGACATCTCGTTCCCCTGCCATGCGGTGAGGAAGAATTCCCAGCCGTACCAGGCGAGCAGGATGCACACCGGGAACATCATGAAGACGAAGCCGAAGACGTCGATCCACGCCTGCGCGCGGCGCGACAGGCGCGCCGAGACGAGGTCGATGCGCACGTGCGCGTTGTGCTTGAGCGTGTAGCCCGCCGCGCCGAGGAAGACGAGCGAGTAGAGATACCACTGGATCTCGAGGTAAGCGTTCGAGCTGTAGTTGAACCCGTAGCGCATGAGGGTGTTGCCCGCGCTGAGCAGCGTGAGCACGAGCACGGTCCAGAGCAGGAACCGGCCGACGTACTCGTTCAGCCGGTCGATCGCGCCCGACAGCGCGAGTAGCGGATGCATTCGGTTACTCCCGTGGCAAGGGACCAGGCACCGGGCGGCGGGCCCGGACGGCGGCGCGCGGCGCGCGGCGGCGCGCCGCGGCCACGAGCTGGATTGTTGTGCTCGACCGCGCGGCGGCGGGTATTATGGGCCACCCGCGCACTCCCCGCCAACCGGCCGGCGGCGAGGGTGCCGGCGGCGTGACATTGGTGCTCGCCATCGTGGCCGCTTCCCGCGACCCGCCGGACCGAGATGGAACACCCTGACTACAGCGCCGAGGTGCGACGGCACGCATCGCCGGTCGTGCGCGGCGCCCTGATCGTCGCCGGCACCGCGTGCGTCGGCCTCGGCGTGCTCGGCCTCTTCCTGCCGGTGCTGCCGACGACGCCGTTCCTGCTGCTGGCGGCGGCCTGCTACGCGCGGGCCTCGGAGCGGTTCTACGGCTGGCTGCTCCGCAACCGGACGTTCGGGCCGACGATCCGCGAGTGGCGCCGCTACCGCAGCATCCCGTACCGCACGAAGTGGACCGCCGTCGTCCTGATGTCGCTCACGCTGGCGAGCTCGATCGTCTTCTTCGTGCGCAATCCGTACCTGCAGGCGGCGCTCGCGGCGCTCGGCGTCGGCCTGGCCGTCTGGCTCGCCCGGATCCCGTCGCGCGACCGTCGGCGCTCGCGCGACGCGGCGCGCATGCCGCCGGAGTAAAATCGCCCGCCATGGCGGACGACCCGGTCCGGTTCGAGGGGCGCGTGCTGTATCTCGCGGCCGATCCGCGAGCGGTGGCTGCGCAGCTCGGCGGCGCCGACCTCACGCGCGCGGCGGCCGGCGCGCTGCGCGACCAGATCTCGACCGACGAGATCACCCCGTCGCGCGTGTGCTTTCGCCACGACGAGCGGCTCGGCGACTATGCCTACGTCGGCCTGAAGTGCGGCGACGAGTTCCCGGTGCGGCCCGGCGCGGTGCGCGCCGGCGGGTTCGTCGTCAGCGTGGCCGGCAAGCGCCGCGGCAAGGGCTCGTCGCGCGAGCACAGCCCGTTCGCCGAGGCGGCGGCCGGGATCCGGCTGGTGATCGCCGAGAGCTTCGAGCGCATCTACCGCCAGAACTGCATCAACCTCGGCATCTACACGTCGACCGACTTCGGGCTGCTCGAGCGCATCGCCCGCGGCGAGGCGATCCCGGTCGAGGAGTTCGCGCGCGGGCACGACCCGATCACCGCCGCGATCGTGCGCTGCGGCGGGCTCGCGGCGTTCACGCGCGCGCGGCTCGACGGCGCGCTGCGCGTGGCGGCGCCGGCGCACGCGCCGCGCCCGATGACGCTCGCCGAGAAGCTGATCGCGCGCGCGGTGGTGGCCGATCCGCGCGACGCGCGCACCGGGGTCGCCGCCGTGCGGCCGGGCGACGGCGTGTTCGTGCGCGCCGACCTGCGCTACTCGTACGAGTACCTCACGCCGATGGCGGCGACGCTCTTCGAGCGCGCGTTCGGCGAGGGCGCGCGCGTGGCCGACCCCGGCTCGGTGCTCGCGTTCGAGGACCACCTCGTTTTCGGGCGCTGGGGCGAGGCGCGCGGCGGGGACCGCGCGGCGCAGGCGCCCGCGGCGCACGCGCTCGCGCTGGCGCAGGCCGGGTTCTGTGCGCGGCACGGCATCCGCGTGCACGGCGCGCTCGCCGGGCGCGACGGCGCGGAGGGCATCTGCCACGCGATCGTGGCCGAGCGCTACGCGTTGCCGGGCACGATCGTCGCAGGCACCGACTCGCACACGCCGCACGTGGGCGCGCTCGGCTGCCTCGCGTTCGGGGTCGGCGCGAGCGACATGGCGGCCGCCTGGCGCACGCGCGACGTGCGCATCACGGTTCCGGCGACCTGCCGCGTGGTGCTGAACGGCGCCCTCCCGGGGGACGTCGCCGCGAAGGACCTCGTCCTGCATCTCCTCGCGCTGCCGTACGTGCGCGACGGGCGCGCGATCGGGCAGGCGATCGAGTACTGCGGCCCGGCCGTCGCGGCGATGAACACCGACGAGCGCGCGACGCTCACGAACATGGCGGCCGAGATCGGCGGATTCACCGGGCTCGTCGCGCCGGACGCGGAAACGCTGCGGTTTCTGCGCGAGCGGCGCGGGATCGGCGCGTCGCTCGCGGACTGGATGGCGGGCGATCCGGACGCCGAGGTCGCGCACACGATCGAGATCGACTGCAGCGCGCTGCGGCCGATGGCCGCGCGTCCGGGCGATCCGGGCAACGGGGTCGCGGTCGACGCGCTCGCCGCGCCGGTGCCGGTCGACATCGCGTACTGCGGCTCCTGCACCGGCGCGAAGCGCGAGGATCTCGAGCGTGCGCACGAGGTGATCGCGTGGGGCGTGGCCCACGGCCTGCGCGTGGCCGGCGGCGTCCGCTTCTACCTTCAGTTCGGCAGCCTCGACGTGCGCGATCACTGCGTCGCGGCCGGCATGCTGGAGGCGTTCCGCGCCGCCGGGGTGGAGCTCGTCGAGCCGGGATGCGGCGCCTGCGTCAACGCCGGACCGGGCGTCTCCGACGCGGCATCGCAGGTGACGGTGAGCGCGCAGAACCGGAACTTTCCCGGCCGCTCGGGCCCGGGCCAGGTGTGGCTCGCGAGCCCGGCCACCGTCGCGGCGAGCGCGCTCGCCGGGCGCCTGACGAGCTTCGCGGCGCTGCGGTCGCGCGTCGCGTCCGGGCGTGCGGCCTCCGGCGCCGCCGGCTTTTGCTAACATGACGTCCCGTTGCCGGGGCGAACCGGAGTCCCGCCCCTGATCCGAGCGACTTCCGACGCACTTCACGTCCTCTCCTGGGAGACCACCGCAATGCTTCGCCGCTTCCGGCTGCGCGTCCGCGCGCCCGCCTTCATTTCCAGCAGGTCGATCGCCGTTCCGCTGCTCGTCCTGATCGGCGCGCTGGTCGCGCTGCGGCTCGCCGCGTTCGCGCCCGACGCCGCCGCGCAGGCGGCGAAGAAGGAGGAGTTCACCCCGCAGGTCGGCCAGGCCGGCAAGGACGTGATCTGGGTGCCGACGCCCGAGGAGCTCGTCGAGCGGATGCTGCGCATGGCGCAGGCGACGCCGAACGACTTCGTGATCGACCTCGGCTCCGGCGACGGCCGGATCGCGATCACCGCGGCGAAGCTGATCGGCGCGCGCGCGATGGGCATCGAGTACAACCCCGACATGGTCGACCTCTCGAACCGCAAGGCGCGCGAGGCCGGCGTCGACAGCCGCGTCAAGTTCGTGAAGGCCGACATCTTCGAGAGCGACTTCGGCCAGGCGAGCGTGATCACGATGTACCTGCTGCCCGGTCTGAACCTGCGCCTGCGGCCGAAGCTGCTCGACATGAAGCCGGGCACCCGGATCGTCTCGCACCAGTTCAACATGGACGACTGGGAGCCCGACGAGCGCGACAGCCTCGAGGGCCGGCAGGCCTATCTCTGGATCGTGCCGGCCAAGGTGCAGGGCGGCTGGAACCTCGCGACCGGCGGCCAGACCTACGAGATCTCGCTGACGCAGCGCCATCAGAAGGTCGAAGGCCACGTGAAGTTCGGGCGCATCGAGGCCGGGCTGCGCGACGCGCGCCTGCGCGGCGACGAGATCCGCTTCGCCTGGGTGGACAACGCCGGCGTGCGCCACGACTTCAGCGGCCGGGTGAGCGGCACGACGATGGAGGGCGTGGTGCGCACCGACGGCGGCCGCGAGGGTCGCTGGAGCGCCGCGCGGCGCTGAGCCGGCCGCCGCGCGCGCCGATCGCGGCGGGATGCGCGTGAGCGGCGCACCGCCGTACCTCGACGCAGCCGCAGTCGAGCGCGCACTCGACTGGGCGACGCTCGTCGAGCGGTTGCGCGAAGCGTTCGTCGCCGGCGCCGAGGCGCCGGTGCGTTCGAGCCACGCCGTCACCCCCGCGGGCGACCGGCTCCTGCTGATGCCGGCCTGGCGCGCGGAGCGCGAGATCGGCGTCAAGATCGTCACCGTCTTCCCGCGTAACCCGGCGCGCGGCCTCGCCAGCGTGTCCGCGCTGTACGTGCTGCTCGACGGCGCGACCGGCCGCCCGCTCGCGCTGATCGACGGCGAGGCGCTCACGCTGCGCCGCACCGGCGCGGCGTCGGCGCTCGCCGCGACCTCCCTCGCGCGCGCGGACGCCCGCGTGCTGCTCGCCGTCGGCACCGGCCGGCTCGCGCCCTGCATGGTGCGCGCGCACTGCGCGGTGCGCGGTTTCGCGCGCGTCCTGGTTTGGGGACGCGCGCAGGCGAAGGCGCGGCAGGTGGCCGCCGAGCTTGCCCGCGAGGGGCTGCCCGCGGAAGCCGCCGGCGCGCTCGAGCCGGCGCTCGCGGCCGCGGACATCGTGACCTGCGCGACGACGGCGCGCGCGCCGATCGTGCACGGCGCGCACGTCCGCGCCGGCACGCACGTCGACCTGGCCGGCGCCTTCACGCCCGAGATGCGCGAGGCCGACGACGCGCTGGTCCGCCGCGCCACGCTCTTCGTCGACACTTTCGCGGGTGCGCTCAAGGAGGCGGGCGACCTGGTGCAGCCGATCGCCCGCGGCGCGATCGCGCCCGGCGACGTGCAGGCCGAGCTGGCGGACCTCGCCGCGGGGCGGCATCCCGGCCGCCGCGGCCCCGACGAGATCACCGTGTTCAAGAGCGTCGGCGCGGCGCTCGAGGACCTCTGCGCCGCGCGCCTGGTCTTCGAGCGCGCCGTGCGGCCCTCGGCCTGAGGGCCCCGGCGGGCTACCAGGGCTGCGGCGCCGCGGTCCAGCCGCGGGCGAGGTACGCCGCGATCAGCATCGCGAGGACGATTGCGCCCACGATCCAGGTCGGGCTCAGCCCGGCGCGGATCTCGAGCGGCGCCGGCGCGGGCGCGGCACCCGGTGCCGGCGGCGCGACCGCGCGGTTGAAGCGGGTGAAGAAGTCGTTGGTCATCTTCTGCGCGACGCCGTCGATCAGGCGCGAGCCGACCTGGGCGAGCTTGCCGCCGACCGTCGCCTTGGCGGCGTACTCGAGCCGCGTCGAGCCGCCTTCGGGCTTCAACGTCACCTTGGCCCCGCCCTTGCCGAAGCCGGCCGCGCCGCCGGAGCCCTCGAACGCGATGGCGTAGGAGGTCGGCGGATTCAGGTCGGAGAGGAGCAGCTTGCCGTTGAACTTCGCCTTGACCGGCCCGACCGCCGCGGTCATCGAGACCTTGAACTCGGTGTCGGACACCTTCTCGATCGAATCGCAGCCGGGGATGCAGGCGCGCAGCACCTCGGGGTCGTTCAGGGCCTCCCACACGCGCTGCTGCGCGGTCGGGATCAGCTGCTCGCCGTTCATCTCCATGCTCGTGGCTCCTGTCCTGTCGTGATGCGGCGCGCGACCGCGCTACTGCGCCGAGAGCGGCATCGCGTCGAGGAAGCGCGCGAGCTCGGCCTGCGTCACCGCGCCGCTGCGGTCGAAGTCCATCGCTCCGAACTGGGCGAGCAGCAGGTTCGAGCCGAGCGCCTCCGCGCGCGTCAGGACGCCGTCGCGGTTCGCGTCGTACAGGGCGAACGCGTCGCGGTAGCTCTCCTTCAGGCGCTGCGCGAACTCCGGCGGCATCTGCTGCGCGGACGCGGCGCCGGCCGCGGCGAGCAGCGCGAGCGCTGCGATCGATGGCCTCATGGCGATCCTCCTCTTCCGGCGAACGACGGTATGCAACTTACGCAAACCCGCGCGCCGTTTCAAGCGCCCCGTCCGGCGCCCCGTGCCGGGCCGGCGCCCGGCGCGCGGGCCCGGAAAGGGCGCGCGCGAGGTCGACCAGGCTCGCGACGTTGTGCGCCGGCAGGAAGGCGTCGACGTGCGGCAGCATCGCCCGCACCCCGGCCGGCCGCGGCTCGAATCCCTCGTAGCGCAGCAGGGGATTCAGCCAGATCAGGCGGCGGCAGGACTTGTGCAGCCGCTCCATCTCCTCGCCGAGGTCGCGGCCGAGGTCGCGGTCGAGGCCGTCGGTGATCATCAGCACCACCGCGTTCTGTCCGAGCACGCGGCGCGACCAGCGCAGGTTGAACTCGCGCAGGCTGGTGCCGATGCGCGTGCCGCCGGACCAGTCGGCGACCGCATCGGCGACGTGCGCGAGCGCGACGTCGACGTCGCGATGGCGCAGGTGCCGCGTGATGTTGGTGAGGCGGGTGCCGAACACGAACGTGTACACGCGGTCGCGGTCGTTCGTGATCGCGTGCAGGAAGTGCAGGAACATGCGCGAGTAGCGGCTCATCGAGCCGGAGATGTCGCACAGCACGACGAGCGGCGGGTGACGCCGGGTCTGCGAGCGGCGCTCGAGCGCGATCAGGTCGGCTCCCGAGCGCAGGCTCGCGCGCAGCGACGCCCGCATGTCGACGCGGATGCCGTGCGGGTCGCGCGCGAGCCGGCGCGTGCGCACCAGCGGGATCGGCAGGCGGAGCTCGGCGATCAGGCGCTTCGCCTGCGCGAGCTCCTCGTTCGTCATGGTCTCGAAGTCGGCCTGCTGCAGCACCTCGCGGTCGGACACGGTGAACGCCGCGTCGAGCTCGACCTCCTGCGGGGTCTCCTCGTCGTGCTCGCCGGGCGGCTTCGGCGGCGGCATCAGCGCCTCGGCGAGCCGCGCGGGCGGCACCTGATCCTCGTCCACCCGGCCCTGGACCTTGGGCAGGAAGAGCGCCATCACGCGCTCGAGCATGCGCGGATCGCGCCAGAAGATGTGGAACGCCTGGTCGTAAAGCTCGAACTGCTCGCGCTTGTCGAGGAACACCGAGGCGAGCGTCCAGTAGAAGTCGTCGCGCCGCTCGATGCCCGCCACCTGCAGCGCGCGCAGCGCGTCGATCACCTTGTCCGGCCCGACCGGCAGCCCCGCGCCGCGCAGCACGCGCGCGAAGTGCATGACGTTCTCGGCGAGCTTGCCTGACATGCGCGCCGCCTACTGCGCAGCGACCTCCGCCTTCACCTCCGACAGGATGCGCGCGGCCTCGGAGCCCTGCACGCGCGCGATGTCGTCCTGGTACTTGAGCAGCACGCCGAGGGTGTCGTGGATGACCTGCGGATCGAGCGCGAGGCGGTCGAGCTCGGTGAGCGCGCGGGTCCAGTCGATCGTCTCGGCGACGCCGGGCAGCTTGAAGAGATCCATGCTGCGCAGCCGCTGCACGAAGGCGACGACCTCGCGCGAGAGCTGGTCGGCCGCGCCCGGCGCCTTGCGCCGCAGGATCTCGAGCTCGCGCTCGGCGTTCGGGTAGTCGACCCAGTGATAGAGGCAGCGGCGCTTGACCGCGTCGTGGATCTCGCGCGTGCGGTTGGACGTGATCACGACGATCGGCGGCGCCTCGGCCCTGATCGTGCCGATCTCGGGGATCGTCACCTGGAAGTCGGACAGGACCTCGAGCAGGTACGCCTCGAACGGCTCGTCGGTGCGGTCGAGCTCGTCGATCAGCAGCACCGGCGGGCCGGCGAGGTCGCCCTCGAGCGCCTGCAGCAGCGGCCGGCGGATCAGGAACCGCTCGGAGAAGATGTCCTCGGTCAGCCCCTCGCGCGACTTGACGCCTTCGGCCTCGGCGAGGCGGATCTCGATCATCTGGCGCGAGTAGTTCCACTCGTACACCGCGCTCGCGACGTCCAGGCCCTCGTAGCACTGCAGCCGGACGAGCCGACGTCCGAGCGTCGCCGCGAGCACCTTCGCGATCTCGGTCTTGCCGACGCCCGCCTCCCCCTCGAGGAAGAGCGGCCGGCCCATGCGCAGGCTGAGGAACACCGCGGTCGCGAGGCTGCGCTCGGCGACGTAGTCCGCCCTGGCGAGCAGCGCGAGGGTGTCGTCGATCGTTCTCGGCAGGGCCGAAGCGGCGTCGTTCATCGTGGCGGGGGACGCAAGCGGTGCGGGAGTCCCGAGATTACTTCAAGTCGTGCGGCTCCGCCACGCGGGCACCCTGGATCGGAGAGCAGGCGCCCTCGGCGTGATCGCGCCGGCACGCTTCGCGCGCCGCCCGCCTCGGAGAGGAGAGGGGCGAAGCAAAGGCCCTGCGGCGCGAGCCGCAGGGCCTGAGGGTCGAGCGCGTGACGGCTAGCCGAGCGCCGCCTGCACCGCGCGCTTGGCCATCACCGTCACGAGGTGCGCGCGGTATTCGGCCGAGGCGTGGATGTCGGAGTTCAGGCCCTTGTCGGGGATCCTGATGTTCGCCACCGACTCCGGCGCGAACTTCGACGCGAGCGCCTTCTCCATCTCGGGCACGCGGAACACGCACGGGCCCGCCCCGGTCACCGCGACGCGCACGCCCGAGCCGGTGTCGGCGACGAAGACGCCGACCAGCGCGAAGCGCGAGGCGGGCTGCTTGAACTTCACGTAGCCGGCGCGCTTCGGGACCGGGAACGAGACCGAAGTGATGAGCTCGCCCGGCTCGAGCGCGGTCTCGTAGAGGCCCTTGAAGAAGTCGTCGGCGGCGATCTTGCGCTTGTTGGTCTCGACCGTTGCGCCCAGCCCGAGCACGGCCGCCGGGTAGTCGGCGGCCGGGTCGTTGTGCGCGATAGAGCCGCCGAGGGTGCCCATGTTGCGGACCATGCGGTCGCCGATCTCGCCCGCGAGGTGCGCGAGCGCCGGGATCGCCTTCCTGACGTCGTCCGAGAACACGACCTCGCTGTGCCGGGTCATCGCGCCGACGACCAGGTTCTTGCCGTCGGACTTGATGCCGCGCAGCTCGGCGACGCCGCCGAGGTCGACGACCGCCGCCGGCGCGGCGAGGCGCAGCTTCATCGCCGCGATCAGGCTCTGGCCGCCGGCGAGCGCCTTCGCGTCGGGATTCTTGGCGAGCGCCGCCGCGGCGTCGGCGACGCTCTTGGCCTTCTGGTAGTTGAATGCGTACATGATGTCGTCTCCGTGTCCCGTTATGCGGCCTTCTTCGAGGCGAGCGCGCGCCACACCGTCTCGGCGGTCGCCGGCATCGGCACGTCGCGCACCCCGACCGCGTCGGTGATCGCGTTCATCAGCGCCGCGGGCGCGCCGATCGCGCCGGCCTCGCCGCAGCCCTTCACGCCGAGCGGATTGTGCGTGCACGGCGTCTCGCGGGTATCGAGCTTGAAGCTCGGCACGTCGCCGGCGCGCGGCAGGCAGTAGTCGCTCATCGTCCCGGTGACGAGCTGGCCGGTCTCGGGATCGTAGCGACAGCCCTCGAGCAGCGCCTGGCCGATGCCCTGCGTCAGCCCGCCGTGCACCTGCCCCGCGACGATCATCGGATTGATCACCTTGCCGAAGTCGTCCACCGCGACGAAGCTCTCGATCGTGGTCTTGCCCGTGTCCGGGTCGACCTCGACCTCGCAGACGTACGAGCCGGCCGGGAACGTGAAGTTGGTCGGATCGTAGAACGCGTTCTCGTTCAGGCCCGGCTCGAGCTTGTCGAGCGGGTAGTTGTGCGGGACGTACGCCGTGAGCGCGATCTGGGCGAACGGCACCTGCTTGTCGGTGCCGCTCACCTTGAACACGCCGTCGGCGAACTCGACGTCGGCCTCGGCGGCCTCCATCAGATGGGCGGCGATCTTCTTGCCCTTCGCGATCACCTTGTCCACCGCCTTCACGATCGCCGTGCCGCCGACCGCGAGCGACCGCGAGCCGTAGGTGCCCATGCCGAACAGGATCTTCGACGTGTCGCCGTGGACGATGTCGACGTCCTCGACCGGGATGCCGAGCCGGCTCGCCACGACCTGCGCGAACGTCGTCTCGTGGCCCTGGCCGTGCGAGTGCGAGCCGGTGAACACCGTCACCTTGCCGGTCGGGTGCACGCGCACCTCGCCCGCCTCGAACAGCCCCGCGCGCGCGCCGAGCGCGCCGGCGACGTTCGACGGCGCGATCCCGCACGCCTCGATGTAGCAGCTGTAGCCGAGGCCGCGGAGCCTCCCGCGCTTCGCCGCCTCCTCCTTGCGCTTCGCGAAGCCGGCGACGTCGCCGAGCTTCATCGCCGCATCCAGCGTCGCCTCGTAGTTGCCGGTGTCGTAGAGCAGCGCGACCGGCGTCTGGTACGGGAAGCTCCTGATGAAGTTGCGCCGCCGGATCTCGGCCGGGTCGATCTTCGTCTCGCGCGCCGCGGTCTCGACCAGCCGCTCGACGACGTAGGTGGCCTCGGGACGCCCGGCGCCGCGATAGGCGTCGACCGGCGCGGTGTTCGTGAACACCGCCGTCACCTCGCAGTAGATCTGCGGCGTGGTGTACTGGCCGGCGAGCAGCGTGGCGTAGAGGATGGTCGGGATGCAGGAGGCGAACGTCGAGAGGTACGCGCCGAGGTTCGCAGTCGTGTGCACGCGCATCGCCAGGAACTTGCCGTCCTTGTCGAGCGCGAGCTCGGCGGTCGTCACGTGGTCGCGGCCGTGCGCGTCCGACATGAACGACTCGACGCGCTCGGCGGTCCACTTCACCGGGCGGTTCAGCTGCTTCGACGCCCAGGTGACGACGACGTCCTCCCCGTAGAGGTAGATCTTCGACCCGAAGCCGCCGCCGACGTCGGGCGCCACCACGCGCACCTTGTGCTCGGGCAGGCCCAGCACGAACGCGGTCATCAGCAGCCGCTCGACGTGCGGGTTCTGGCTGGCGACGTACAGGGTGTAGCTGTCGTCGGCGCGGCTGTAGGCGCCGATCGCCGAGCGCGGCTCGATCGCGTTCGGGATCAGGCGGTTGTTGACGAACTCGAGCTTCGTCACGTGCGCCGCCGCCTTGAACGCCTCGTCGACCTTCGCCTTGTCGCCGAGCGCCCACACGTAGCAGGTGTTGTCGGGCGCGATGTCGTGGACCGCGGGCGCGCCCTTCTTGCGCGCGGATGCCGTGTCGGTCACCGCCGGCAGCACCTCGTAGTCGACCTCGACCTGCTCCGCCGCGTCCTTCGCTTGGTTGTAGGTCTCGGCGATCACCACCGCGACCCGGTCGCCGACGTAGCGCGCCTTGCCCTGCGCGAGCACCGGGTAGGGCGGCTCCTTCATCGGCTGGCCGTTCACGTCGGTGATCAGCCAGCCGCACGGCAGGCCGTTGATGCCGGCCTTGGCGACGTCCTCGCCGGTGTAGACCGCGAGGACGCCCGCCGCCTTCGCCGCCTTGGCGGTATCGACCTTCCTGATCCTCGCGTGCGCGTGCGGCGAGCGCACGAACACCGCGTACGTCGCGCGCTCGGGCGCGACGTCGTCGGTGTACTGGCCGCCGCCGGTCAGGAACCGGTAGTCCTCTTTGCGCTTCACCGAAGCGCCGATGAAATTCAGGCTTCCCATGGTTCTCTCTCCTGGCGCGCTGGCGGGGTCGCGATTAGCGCCGCCCGCGCGCGGTCCGGATCCGTTACCTCATCGCCGCGACTTTCGGCGCGGCGTCGAGGATCGCCTTCACGATGTTGTGGTAGCCGGTGCAGCGGCAGAAGTTGCCGTCGAGCTCGGCGCGGACCACGGCCTCGGTCGGCTTGGGATGGCGCTTCACGAGGTCGATCGCGCTCATCACCATGCCCGGAGTGCAGAACCCGCACTGCAGGGCGTGATGCTCGCGGAACGCCTCCTGCATCGGGTGCAGCGTGCCGTCGGCCGCGGCCACGCCTTCGATCGTCAGGATGTCGGCGCCCTCGGCCTGCATCGCGAGCATGTTGCACGCCTTGACCGCGTTGCCGTTCATGTGGATGGTGCAGGCGCCGCATTGCGCGGTGTCGCAGCCGACGTGGGTGCCGGTGAGCCGCAGGTTCTCGCGGATGAAGGTGACGAGCAGCGTGCGCTCCTCGACCTCGGCCGCGACCGGCTTGCCGTTCACGGTCATGGACACTTTGACTGGCATGGACTCCTCCTTCGTGTATTGAGGTGCGTTTGTCTTATTGCGGTGCCGCACGCGGGGGCCGCGAAGGCCGCGTGATCGCGGTGCGAGAGCCTTCCGGTACGTCCTCCTGCGGCGCGGATCTAGAGGGAGCGCGGGCGAGCCGCGGAACGGGCTCGTCGAGACGCAACAGATCCTAGCGCATGCGGAGCGCGGAAGGCAACCGGCGCCTTCGACGCGCGGCGCGCGGCCGCCGTGGCGCGGGCAGTGCGCGCGGCGTAGAATCCTCGGATTGCGGATTGCTGGGGGGCGAGCGATGGACAGCGTCGACCTGGAAGTCATCCGGAGCGCGGCGCGCTGGGTCGCGGCCGGTCGCGGCGCGACGCTCGCGACGGTGGTGAGGACGTGGGGCTCGTCCCCGCGGCCGGTCGGCGCGATGCTGGCGATCCGCGACGACGGCCACGTCGTCGGCTCGGTCTCCGGCGGCTGCGTCGAGGACGACCTGATCGACAAGGTCCGCGGCCGCGAGCTCGCCGCCGACCGGCCGGACACGATCACCTACGGCGTCACCCGGGAGCAGGCCGAGCGCTTCCGCCTGCCGTGCGGCGGCACGCTCGAGCTCGTGCTCGAGCCGCTGACCATCGCCTCCCGCCTCGACGCGCTGCTCGCCGTGGTGGAGCGCCACGAGCTCGCGGCGCGTTACCTCGACATGGCGACCGGGGCGGTGCGCCTCGCGCCCGGCGGCGGCGCCGACCGCGTCGAGTTCGACGGCAAGGTGCTGAAGACGGTGCACGGCCCGCACTGGCGCCTGCTCCTGATCGGCGCCGCGCAGCTCTCGCGCTACGTCGCGCAGTTCGCGCAGGCGCTCGACTACCACGTGACGGTGTGCGACCCGCGCGAGGAGCTCGCCGACGAGTGGGACGTTCCGGGCGTGCCGCTCAACCGCGGCTACCCGGACGACGTGGTGCAGCAGATGGACCTCGACGGCCGCTGCGCGGTCGTCGCGCTCACGCACGACCCGAAGCTGGACGACGCGGCGCTCATCGAGGCGCTCAAGTCGCCGGCCTTCTACGTCGGTGCGCTCGGCTCGCAGCGGAACAACGACGGTCGGCGCCGGCGGCTCGCCGGCTTCGATCTCTCGGCGGCCGAGATCGCGCGGCTGCGCGGCCCGGTCGGCTTCAAGCTCGGCGGCAAGACACCGCCCGAGATCGCGCTGGGGATCCTCGCCGAGATGACCGCGGTGCGCCACGGCGTGCGCGTGCCCGAGCTCGCGGCGCCGGAGAAGGCGGAGAGCGCCGCGGGGTGCGTCACGGCGGGTTGAGGCGGCGCACGTGAGCCTGCGCGCGGCCGCGGATGCTTCCTCCGCGGTGAGCGCGGCGCGCGGCCGCATCGTCGGCATCCTGCTCGCCGCGGGAAGCGCCTCGCGCTTCGGCGCCGACAAGCTGGTCCATCCGCTTTCCGACGGGACGCCGATCGCGCTCGCCGCGGCGCGCGCGCTGCGCGCCGCGCTCGAGCCGGTGATCGCGGTGGTGCGTCCCGGCAGCGCGCGGCTCGAGCAGGCGCTCGCCGGATCCGGGGTCGAAGTCACGATCTGTCCCGATGCGGCCGCCGGCATGGGCCACTCGCTCGCGCACGCGGTGCGCGCGACCGCCGACGCCGCCGGCGCGCTGGCCGCGCTCGCCGGCGTGCCGGTCGACGCGCCGGACTCGATCCGCCGCGTCGCCGGCGCGCTCGCCGCGGGCGCGCCGACCGCC
>JAHDYJ010000230.1 GCA_023383795.1 Burkholderiales bacterium
TACTGTGCGCCGAGTGGGAGCGCGAGGACGGCGACACCCTGGGCTTCGACAACCTGGCCGTGCCTCTGCTGCGCGCACGGCTCGGCGCCCTCCGCGTGCGGCTGGACGCCGCGCTGGCCGAGGACGTCGATGGCCCGAACGATCGCCTCGCCCTGGTCGGCGCGTTGACCGGGCTCTGCGGTCACGTCGGCGCGGCGATCGAGACCGCCCTCGGCGACCCGCAGACGCTCGGCCGGCATCGCGCGAACGTGCTGGCGCGGGCCGCCGCCACGCTCGCCCGCGCCCCGCGCGAGGAGCTGCTGCGACTGGTTCCGCTCGCGCCGGTGCTGGACTCGCTGGTCTGGCGCGGTCCCGGCGAGGCCGGCGCGCCGGTGGCGGAGGAGACCGCCCTCGCCGCGTTCGTGCTCGCCGTGGCGCTGAAGGAGCAGGGGACGGTCGATCTCCGCCAGGTCATGGAGCTGCAGCGCCTGATCCCCGCCGCCAGCGATGTCGCGGGGCTCGAAACCCTGATCGACGAGTTCGTGCAGCGGATGGACCTCGAACCGTCGTCGCTGCCTGTCCGGCTCCTGCCGCACGGCCTGCGCCGCAGCGACTGGGCGTCGAACGAACAGGCCTATGTCGCGGCTTTGCGCGAGGTGCTCGGGCTCCTTGCCGGGCTCGGCTATCCGGGCGCGATCGGCTACGGCACGCTGCGCGGCGCCGTGCGCGACGGCCGGCTGATCGCGCACGACGACGACGTCGATATGATGGTCGCGACGCGCGCACGCGACGAGCGGGAGCTCGACGGCGAACTCGCTGCGCTCGTCGAGCGGTTGCGCGCGATGGGCGTGCGCGCTTCGATCACGCCAGGGTTCCAGTTCCTCAAGGTGACGGCGCCGGGCGCAGGACGGCCGGTCGATGTCTTTCCGATCATCACCGCGAGCGGAGACTCGGTGCGTCTCTACCTGCGCAACATGCGCTTCCACGACCTGCCGCGCTCGGCCATCCTGCCGTTCGCGACGCTGCCGTTCTACGGCCAGGCGATCGGGGTGCCGCGCGCGCCGGAGCTGTTCCTCGAGAAGCATTTCGGCGCGGACTGGCGGATACCGAACCGCTTCTCGCGGCTGCACTGGATCGCCGTCGGCGGCCCCGGGAGATCCGCGGCGGCAGCACCGCTCTCCGTGCAGGACCTCGCGCAGGCGTCGTGAGCCGGCCGTCGGCGCCGGCCGACGCCACGATCGCCCGGAGCAGGAATATCAGCCGCGGTCGAGCCGTTCCCGAGGCTGTTGCACGGCGCGCGAGGAGGCGAGGCAGCGCGGAGATCGCCTGGTCGGGCGTCGCGATTGCTTCCCGCGCAGGGCAGCGGATCGAACGCGGACCGGGAATCGCTACGACGACAAGACGACCTCATACGAAAGTAGGACGTCCGCAGAACTCTACCAAAAGTTGTATTTCGCATGACGCCCGGTCCGGCTAGACACGCGCAGAAGAAGGGTCAACAGAATGCGAGCACTTCTGGTTGAATGTCATGATGGAAATGCGCGCACTGTCGCCGGCTGGCTCAAGGTCGGCAATATCAGCACGCAGCCTGCACATCATGTCGATGACGCGGTGGAGTTCCTTCGCGCGTATCACTACGATGTTGCTATTATTGGAAACTTGCCGGCGAATGCCACTGCGGCGGGCCTCGTGCGCCACGTCCGGCGGTTGAAGATCGGTACCCCCGCGGTGGTGGTGTCGCCGGTGGCGGACCGCAGCGCGAAGGTCGAGGCATTCGACGCCGGCGCCGACGACTACGTCACGACGCCGATCGAGCGGGACGAGTTCCTCGCCGGGAACACGCTCGCGCGACTCGCGGTGATGGAC
>JAHDYJ010000120.1:0-12489 GCA_023383795.1 Burkholderiales bacterium
CCGTGCTTCTTCCCGAACCGAGGTCGTACGAACAAGGGGCAGATTGCCCCTTGTAGATCCCCACTTTCGCGACCGCATTCGCATCTTGAGACAGGTTCTAGTCCAGCGCGGCGAAGCAGCGCGCCCGGATCTCCTCGACCGTCCCCAGCCCCGACACGCGGCGGTGCCTGGGCGCGCGCGGATCCCCGGTGGCGGCCCAGGCGGCGTAGTAGTCGATGAGCGGGCGCGTCTGGCTGCGGTACACCTCCAGCCGCTTGCGCACCGTCGCTTCCAGGTCGTCCGCGCGCTGCACGAGCGGCTCGCCGGTGAGATCGTCCCGGTCGGGCGTCTGCGGCGGGTTGAAGACGACGTGGTAGGTGCGGCCCGATGCGAGGTGCACGCGGCGCCCGCCCATGCGGCGGATGATCTCCTCGTCCGGCACGTCGATCTCGAGCACGACGTCGACCGGAACGCCGGCCGCCTTCATGGCCTCGGCCTGCGGGAGCGTGCGCGGGAAACCGTCGAAGAGATAGCCCTGCGCGCAGTCGGGTTCGGCCAGGCGCTGCCGGACGAGCTCGATGATCACGTCGTCGGCGACGAGCTGGCCGGCATCCATCGCCTGCTTCGCCGCGAGGCCGACGCGCGTGCCCGCCTTGATCGCCGCGCGGAGCATGTCCCCGGTGGAGATCTGCGGAATGCCGTAGCGCTCCGTGATGAACGCGGCCTGCGTTCCCTTGCCAGCGCCCGGCGGACCAAGCAGTATCAGGCGCATCTCGTTGCTTCCCCTCCTCCGCGGCGCTTGTCTTCCGGCGGCCGTTCGTCGGGCGCGCCGGGCAGCGGCGCGGTCGACGTTACCCGCTTCGTCCGCGCGGGTCAAACGGCCAGGTCACGCAGGCCGAGCCAAGCGGCCGTGTCGCGCGGGCCGGTTCAAGCGGCCCGGGCACGCGCGCCGCTCACGCGCCGAGCAGCCGGCGCACGCGCTCCAGATCGGCCGGCGTGTCCACCCCCGGCGGCGGCGCGGCCGCCACGACCGCGACCGCGATGCGATGGCCGTGCCACAGCGCGCGCAGCTGCTCGAGCGCCTCGAACTGCTCGATCGGCGCGGGCGCGAGCTTCGCGTACGCGCGCAGGAATCCGGCGCGGTACGCGTAGATGCCGATGTGCCGGTAGCACGGCAACCCTTCGGGCAGGATCGCCGGCGCGGAGCCGCCGAGGTGCGCGCTCCAGGCGTCGCGCGCGAACGGGATCGGCGCGCGGCTGAAGTACAGCGCGTTTCCCGCGTGGTCGACGACGACCTTCACCACGTTCGGATTGAACGCCTCGGCCGGATCGGCGATCGCGTGGCACGCCGTCGCGATCGACGCGGCCGTGCGGCGCGCGAGCGTATGGGCCACCTCGCCGATCAGCGCCGGCGGCACGAGCGGCTCGTCGCCCTGCACGTTCACCACGATCTCGTCGTCGGCGAGCCCGAGCCGCTCGGCCGCCTCGGCGAGCCGGTCGGTGCCGGACGCGTGGTCGGCGCGCGTCAGCAGCGCTTCGCAGCCGTGCGCCTGCGCCGCCGCGAGGATGTCCGGATGGTCGGTTGCGACCCACACCGCGGCCGCGCCGCTCTCGCGCGCGCGCTCGGCGACGCGCACCACCATCGGCTTGCCGACGATGTCGGCGAGCGGCTTCGCGGGCAGGCGGCTCGACGCGTAGCGCGCCGGGATGATGACGTGAAACCGGAGCAGACCGGCCATGACGGCGGCTACTCGACCTCCTCCTTCGGGTCGAGCTTGCGCGCATCCTCCTCGAGCATCACCGGAATGCCGTCGCGGATCGGGAACGCGAGCCGGTCGGCCTTGCAGACGAGCTCCTGCTCGGCCTTGCGGTAGACGAGGGCGCTCTTGCAGAGCGGACAGACGAGAATGTCAAGCAGTCGGGCGTCCACGGATGCGAGCCTCCACGCGGTCGGCGAGCGCCCGGTCGACCTCCGCATCGACGCGCAACGCAACGAGATCGGACCGGCCGAACGACCGGCATTTTACTGCATCCTTCTCGGTCATCAGCACGAGGTCGCACTCCGCGAAATCGAGATCGGCCGGCCGATACGCGTGATGGTCCGGGAACGGATGCTCGGCCGGGGCGAGCCCGAGCGCGCGCAGCTGCGCGAAGAAGCGCGCCGGGTGGCCGATGCCGGCGACCGCGTGCAGGCGCGTGCCGGCGAGCGAATCGGGCGGCACCGCGGCGCCCGACGCGTCCACGCGCCGGAACCCGGCCGGCAGGAGCCGCATCGCATACTCGCCCGGCGCGGCCGGCGCGCCGTTCACGACCCACGCGTCCACCGCGCGCGTGCGCGGCTCGCGCAGCGGCCCGGCCGGCAGCAGCAGGCCGTTGCCGGCGCCGCGCGCGTCGCGCCCCGCGATCTCGAAGTCGCGCGCGAGCGCGTAGTGCTGCAGCCCGTCGTCGCACACGATCGTGGCGCACGCGGGATGCGCGGCGAGCAGCGCGCGCGCCGCGGCCGCGCGGTCGCGGCCGATCCACACCGGCGCGCGGGCGCGCTCGGCGAGGAGGACCGGCTCGTCGCCGTAGTCGGCGGGATCGCCCGCCGCCGGCACCGGCCGCGGCGCGGCGGTCGCCCCGCCGTGCCCGCGCGACACGATGCCCGGCCGCAAGCCGCGCCGCGCGAGCTCGTGCACGAGCCACAGCACGAGCGGCGTCTTGCCGGTTCCGCCCGCAACGAGGTTCCCGACGACGACGACCGGCACCGCGAGGCGCGCCGCGCGCAGGAGCCCGCGCCGGTACAGCGCGCGCCGGACGGCGACCGCCGCGCCGAACGCGACCGCCGCCGGCGCGAGCAGCAACGAGAGCCAGGACAGGCGATACCAGTGCCTGTCCGCGAACGTCGCCGCGTCGGCGGCGCGAGGGCGGGCGGGCGGCGCGGCCGGACGCGCCCGCTGCGCGTCCGGCCGGTCGGAGGTCATCGCCGCGCGCGGGCCGCTAGCGCGCCGGGGACTCGACGGCGAACGAGACTTGGCCGAAGCCCGCGAGGCGTGCAGCCTCCATGACGCGGATCACCGACTGGTGCGGCGCGTTGGCGTCGGCATTGATCACGATGACCGGGTCCTTGCGGCCCGCGCCCGCCGCGGTCATCGCCGCGGCGAACGCGTTCGCGTCGGCGAACGCCATCGGCCTGCCCTCGATCGTGTACTGGCCGCCGGCGCTCACCGTGACGTTGATCTCGTTCGGCCGCTCGGCGGGCTGCTGCGCCTGCGCGCTCGGCAGGCTGATCTGCAGCTCCGCGAACTTCGCGTAGGTCGTCGTCACGACGAGGAAGATCACGATGACGAGCAGCACGTCGATCATCGGGATCAGGTTGATCTCCGGGTCCTCCTTGAAATCGCCGCGGAAGTTCATGGTCCGGCTACCGGCGGTTGCCGTGGACGATGTCGACCAGCCGCGAGGCCTGCTGCTCCATGTCGACGACGAAGCCCTCGACCTTGCCGCGGAAGTACCGGAAGAAGATCATCGCGGGGATCGCGATCAGCAGGCCGAAGCCCGTGTTGTAGAGCGCGACCGAGATGCCGTGCGCGAGCTGCGCGGGGTTGCTGCCGGTCGGGGTCTGCGCGCTGAAGATCTCGATCATCCCGACGATCGTGCCGAAGAGGCCCATCAGCGGGCTGATCGAGGCGATCGTCCCGAGCGTCGTGAGGAAGCGGCCGAGCTCGTGGCTCACCGCGCGGCCCTCGTCCTCGATCGCCTCCTTCATCACCGGCCGCGGCGCCTTGTGGTTGCGCAGGCCGGCGGCGAGCACGCGTCCGAGCGCCGAATCGCGGTACAGGTTCTCGATCAGCTGCGCGCTCACGCCCTGCTTGCGGTAGGCGTCCACGACCTCCTCGAGCAGCCCGCGCGGAACGATCCTTCCCCGCCGCAGCACGATCATGCGCTCGATGATCAGGGCGACCGCGATGACCGACGCGGCGAGCAGGAACCAGATCGGCCAACCCGCGGCCTCGATGATTGCGAACACTGACGGAGACTCCTGCGCGAGAAAGCACGTGACTTTAGCGACGCCACCCGCTTTCGGCAAGGCGCGAGGTCGGCTCCGAGCGCCTGCGCGCGCGACGGCGGGCGCGGCGCAGCCGCGCGACGGAGCGCATCGACTTCTCCTGGAAATTCAATGACGCGGGCATAGCACGCGCGCGCTGCTTATCCACAGTTCCTGTGGATAATGCTGTGCATACTGTGTCAGCAGGCGTGCTAAGTCGACCGTGCGCAAGGATTTTTGGATCGCTGCCGAAAAAATGCACTTGCGTCTTTCCGCTCTCGGATCATAGAGTTAGCGCATCGTGCCGAGGGAAGCACGCAGGGGCTAGCGCGTGGCGCGCGGCCGGCCGTGCGGTGTGGATAGCTCGAGAATCCGCTTCGAGGTCGCCGGCGTGCGCGACGACAAGGGGCGAGTCCGAGCGTATCCCCTCCGCGCGATGGAAGCGCCGCTCCCGGGCCCGATTCGGAACCCGCTCGAGATCCCGGCGGCGCTTCTCCGGGCGCGAGGGATGGCGCGAAAACAAGCGGCGCCTCGACCCGCTGCCATCCCCGAAACGAACGAGAGGGAGCCCCATGTCGCTCACCTTCTTCACGAGGGTCGTTTCGTTCTGCGATCGGTTCTAGAATCCGCAACATGCCCGGAAACGCCGATTGGGCGCCCGCTTCCGCATCCGCGCCCGCACTCGCGGCGCCGGGCGAGGCAGTCCTCACCGTCGGCGCGCTGAACCGCAGCGTCCGCGACCTGCTCGAGCACCGCTTTCCGCCGCTCTGGGTCGCCGGCGAGGTCTCCAACCTCACGCTGGCGCGCTCCGGCCACGTGTACTTCTCGCTGAAGGACGCCCAGGCCCAGGTGCGCTGCGTGATGTTCCGCAACCGCGCCCAGCTGCTCGACTGGACGTTGCGCGAGGGCATGCAGGTCGAAGTGCGCGCGGTGGTGACGCTGTACGAGCCACGCGGGGACTTCCAGCTGAACGTCGAGTTCGTGCGGCGCGCCGGACTCGGTGCGCTCTACGAGGCCTTCCTCCGGCTGCGCGACCGGCTGGCGGCCGAGGGCCTGTTCGACGAGGCGCGCAAGCGCCCGCTCCCGCCGTTCCCGCGCACGATCGGCGTGGTGACCTCGCTCGGCGCGGCCGCCCTGCGCGACGTGCTGACCACGCTCGCGCGGCGCAACCCGTCGGTCGCGGTGATCGTCTACCCGACCGCGGTGCAGGGCGAGGGCGCGCCGGCCGAGATCGTGGCCGCGCTCGGGCGCGCCGCGCGCCGCGCCGAGTGCGACGTCCTGGTCCTCTGCCGCGGCGGCGGCAGCATCGAGGATCTGTGGGCGTTCAACGACGAGCGGGTGGCGCGCGCGGTGCGCGCCAGCCCGATCCCGGTGGTCGTCGGCGTCGGCCACGAGACCGACGTGACGATCGCCGACTTCGCGGCCGACCGGCGCGCGCCGACGCCGACCGCGGCCGCCGAGCTCGCCAGCCCGTCGCGCGCCGAGCTGCTCGCACGGGTCGCCGCCCAGTCCGACCGCCTGCGGCGGCGGCTCGCGCGCGACCTCGAGACCCGGATGCAGCTCCTCGACCATCTCAGCCGTCGGGTCGTGCATCCCGGCCGGCGGCTGCAGGCGCAGGCGGCGGCAGTCGGGCAGCTCGCCGCGCGGCTCGCCGGCGCGATCGCCCACGCCATCGAGCGCGAGCGCTGGCGCATCGCGTCGCTCGCCGGGCGCGCCCACCGCGCGCTCCCGCCGCTCGAGACGCTGGCGCTGCGCACCGCCGGCCTCGCGCGGCGGCTGCAGGCCGGCGCCGCCCAGGCACTCGCCGGCCGCGCCGCCCGCGTCGAGGCGCTCGCGCGCGGCCTCGGCGCGCTCGACCCGCATGCCGTCCTCGAGCGCGGCTACGGCATCGTGCGCGACGCGCACGGGCGCGCGCTGCGCGACGCCGCCACGCTCGCGCCCGGCGACGCGCTCGACATCACCCTCGCGCGCGGCGGCGCGGAGGCGCGCGTCGAGCGCACGCGCTAGGGCTAGGCGCGCGGGAATCCGAGCGGCCACAGCCCGTCGGGCTACCCGACGGCGCCGACCCTAACCCTCGCCCGCAGCGCGGTTTCGGCCGCGAGCGAGCGCGCGCGCCGCGTCGTCCGCGGGGCGCGTTGTGCTAGACTCCTGCCGCCCCAAAAACTCCCCGGCTCCGGGACGCGCCGCGAGCACGGGAACGAGAAGGCACAACAAGTCGACCAGAAGGAGGCTCCGCATGGGCGCGATTCTGCAGTCTCTCAACCGCACCATCGTCGCAGGCATCGTCCTGCTCGTCGTCATCATCGTCATCTCCGGCGCGGCGACCAGCAACTGGATCGGGCTCGGCACCCACGCCTGGTGGGCGTTCTTCTTCCGCTACCTGCACGTCCTGTCGGGCGTGATGTGGATCGGCCTGCTGTGGTACTTCAACTTCGTCCAGACGCCGTCGATGCCGAAGATCCCGGACGAGCAGAAGCCGGCGATCTCGAAGGTCATCGCGCCCTCGGCGCTGTTCTGGTTCCGCTGGGCGGCGCTCTCCACCGTCGTGACCGGGCTCATCCTGGCGTCGATGAACGGCTACATCGGCTCGGCGCTCGCGCTCAAGGCGCCGTTCCACGCGATCGGGATCGGCATGTGGCTCGGCCTGATCATGGCCTACAACGTCTGGTTCATCATCTGGCCGAACCAGAAGAAGGCGCTCGGCATCGTGCAGGTCGACGCCGACGCGAAAGCCAAGGCGGCGAAGACCGCGGGCATGACCTCGCGCATCAACACGCTGCTCTCGATCCCGATGCTCTACTGCATGGTGGCGCAGCAGAACGCCGGGCTCTAGAACCTATCTCAAGATTCGAATGCCGTCGCGAAGGAAGGGATCTGCAAGGGGCTTGCCCCTTGTTCGTCTCGGGATATACAAGGGGCAATTCGCCCCTTGTTCGTACGACCTCAGCCTAGGACGAAGCACGGCCGCGATTCTGAGATAGCTTCCAGAAGTCCGTATCGACCCGAGGGGCCGCACCCCTCGGGCGCCCGGATTCGGGCGCACCCGCTGCCCCGGGCAGCGGCCCTCGCCTCAGCAGGCACCTCGACGACGACGCGGCCACGCCGGCCCCGTCGTCGATCCGGGCTAGCGCTCAGCCGCGCCGGCCTGCTCCAGCCCCTTGACGGTGGCCCCCGGCGCGATCCGCTTCGCTGCGAACCAGCCCTGATTCATCTCGAGCGCGTAGCGGACCGGGCGCGCCGAGCAGTGCAGGTCCTCCGACTGCGGCTGCATGTCCGCGATGTTCACGATCGCGCCGCGGTCGTCCAGGAACGCGATCGAGAGCGGGATCAGCGTGTTCTTCATCCAGAAGCACTGCCGCTCGGGATAGGGGAACACGAACAGCATGCCGCGGTTGGCCGGCATCGATTGCCGGAACATCAGTCCGCGCGTGCGGTTCTCGGGGGTGCGCGCCACCTCGGCGTCGACGACGTACAGGCCGCTCGTGAGGCGAACGACGGGCAGCGGCTCTGCCCCCCGCGCGGCTCCGGCGAGGACGGCGAATGCGAGCGTGGCGGCGAGGATCCGGCGCATCGGCGACGGGATCGCGCGCGCCGCGGGGACGGCCGCCGATCCGGGGCCGCTACTTTGCCACGGGACCGCCCGCCGACCAAGCGCCGGCTGGCGCGACCGCGCAATGCAACCGGGGGCAGGCCGGCGGCCTGCCCCCTTGCCCGGTCTGCCGGGTTACTTCTTCTCGCAGCCCTTCAGCTTCGGGTTCTTCTTGCACTCCTCGGCGCTCGGCTTCTTCTCGGCGGCCTTCTTCTCGCCCGCGGCGATCGCGGACACGGAAGCCCCCATGAACGCAGCGGCGGCCAGTACCGCAAACAGCTTCTTCACGATTCCCTCCCTCACGGATGCGACGACCGGCACATGCCGGCGATGCGAATAACGACCGGCGCTCCGCGCGGTTGACGGGGACCGCGTCCGCGGCCGCCGGCGCCGGGCGCGGGGAGCCGAAAGCTGACAAGGGGCTGACGCGTTCGCGCAGGAGGGATACGAGCACGGGGTTGCCGCTCGTTCGTACCGCCCTCGGTCCGACCTAGGCGGCCCGCGCGGTCGGCCGCCCGGCCGCGCCGGCGGGATGACGGTTGCAGAAGCGGATCGACTCCGGGTACGGGAAGAAGTCCTCGACGTGACCGCTGCGGATCTTGCCCTGCGTTGCCTGCCAGAACTCGGGGGCGAGCAGGTCGGCGTGGTGCTTCAGGAACGCCGCGCGCACCTTCGGGTTGCTGAGCAGGAACGGGCCGAACTCCTCGGGGAACACATCGTTGCGCGCGACCGGGTACCAGACCTCGCCGGACATCTCGAGCTCGGGGTTCGGCGCCGGCGGGATGCGGCGGAAGTTGCAGTTCGTGAGGTACTCGATCTCGTCGTAGTCGTAGAAGACGACCCGCCCGATGCGCGTCACGCCGAAGTTCTTCATCAGCATGTCGCCGGGGAAGATGTTGGCGATCGCGAGCTCGCGGATCGCGAGCCCGTAGTCGCGCACGGCCTCCTCGATCTGCGCGTCGGTCGCGTGGTCGAGGTAGATGTTGAGCGGCGTCATGCGGCGCTCGATGTAGAGGTGCGAGATCACGATCTCGCCGCCGTCCTCCTCGAGGATCGAGGCGCAGGTCCGGCGCAGCTCGTCGAGCAGCGCCTGGCTCACGCGCGCCTTGGGCAGCGCGACCTCCGAGAACTCCAGCGTGTCGGCCATGCGCCCGACGCGGTCGTGCTGCTTGACCAGCAGGTACTTGGCCTTCACCGCCTCGCGGTCGGTCTCCTTCGGCGGCGGGATCTCGTCCTTGATCACCTTGAACACGTACGGGAACGACGGCAGCGTGAACACCAGCATGACCAGCCCCGGGATGCCGGGCGCGACGACGAACTCGTCCTCGGAGTGGCGCAGGTGATGCGCGAGCTCGCGGTAGAACATGGTCTTGCCCTGCTTGCCGAGGCCGAGCATGGTGTAGAGCTCGGCGGCCGGCTTGCGCGGCATGATGCCGCGCAGGAACTGCACGTACGCCGACGGGACCTCCATGTCGACCATGAAGTAGGCGCGGTTCAGGCTGAACACCATCCGGATGTCGCGCGGGTCGAGCAGCACGGTGTCGAGGCACAGGCGGGCGCCGGCGTCGTGCAGCACCGGCAGCACGAACGGGAGATCGCGGTCGCCGCTCACGATCCTGCCGCACACGTAGGCGGCCTTGTTGCGGTAGAAGGCCGCGCGCAGGACCTGGACGTGGCAGTTCGGGTCCGGCTCGGCGCCGCCGAGCAGCGCCGCGACGTCCTCCACGACGTAGCCGACGTCGCGATCGAGGTCGGCGAACGGGCGATGCCAGCCGCAGTCGATCAGGATCTGCCGGAACGCCGCGTGCCATCCGTGCCGCAGCGGATAGTAGGTATGGTAGGCGGGCGGATCCGACTCGAGGTACTCCGTGGACACCGCCGGACGGAAGAAGATGAAGTCGTTGTGGAAGTACGTCCGGTGCATGATCTTGCAGAACACCGAGTTGAAGAACGTCTCGGCGAGCTCGGGCTGCTTGTGGTTGGTGAGCAGACCGATGTACAGGAGCTTCGCCTGCTGCCAGGTGTTCTCGTCGAGCAGGTCGGCGCGGAACTCGTCGCGGAGCCGCTGCACGGTCTCGCGCACGCGCTGGTCGTAGAACGCGATGCGCTCGCGCACCGCCCGCTGCTGGCCGAGCCAGTCGCCCGACTCGAAGCGCCCCTTCGCCTCCGCGCTGCACTGGCGGAACAGCCGGTAGTGCCGGTCGAAGCCGTCTATGAGCGCCCCGGCGATCGCCGTGGCGACCGGGTTCTCGCCTCTGGGAATGTTCATCGTCCGGACCTGTCGCCGGTGCCCGCACCGGTTCGGCAAGCATAGCCGCAAATCGACCGCGGCTGCGTCGCGCCCGCCGCCGCCGCCGCCAGGAAGGCCCCGGTTGGCGCATAATTACGGGCTATCGCGCCGAAGCGCCGCTTATGAGGCGACCGGCGGCACGACCGGCACACCCCAACGATAGCGGAGCGGCAATGGCAACGACGACCTCGCACATCAAGGTTCCCCAGGGCGGCAGCAAGATCGTTCCCGGGAAGCCTGTTCCGGACAATCCGATCATCCCGTACATCGAGGGCGACGGCACCGGCGTGGACATCACGCCGGTGATGATCAAGGTGGTCGACGCCGCGGTGCAGAAGGCCTACGGCGGCAAGCGCAGGATCCACTGGATGGAGGTCTACGCCGGCGAGAAGTCGACGCGGCTCTACGGCGGCGACGTCTGGCTGCCGGAAGAGACGCTGGCGGCGATCAAGGACTACTCGGTGTCGATCAAGGGTCCGCTGACGACGCCGGTCGGCGGCGGCATCCGCTCGCTGAACGTGGCGCTGCGCCAGGAGCTCGACCTCTACGTGTGCCTGCGCCCGGTGCGCTACTTCCGCGGCGTGCCCTCGCCGCTGAAGGAGCCCGAGAAGGTCGACATGGTGATCTTCCGCGAGAACTCGGAGGACATCTACGCCGGCATCGAGTGGCCGGCCAAGACCGACGGCGCGAACAAGGTCATCAAGTTCCTGCGCGAGGAGATGGGCGTCAAGAAGATCCGCTTCCCGGCGACCTCGGCGATCGGCATCAAGCCGGTCTCGATCGAGGGCTCGGAGCGGCTGATCCGCAAGGCCTACGAGTATGCGATCGACAACGACCGCAAGTCGGTGACGCTGGTGCACAAGGGCAACATCCAGAAGTTCACCGAGGGCGGCTTCCGCGACTGGGGCTACGCGCTGGCGGCGCGCGAGTTCGGCGCGAAGCCGCTCGACGGCGGCCCCTGGCACGCGTTCAAGAATCCGAAGAGCGGGCGCGATATCGTCGTGAAGGACGTCATCACCGACGCGTTCCTGCAGCAGATCCTGCTGCGCCCCGCCGAGTACGAGGTGATCGCGACGCTCAACCTGAACGGCGACTACATCTCGGACGCGCTCGCCGCGCAGGTCGGCGGCATCGGCATCGCGCCGGGCGCGAACCTGTCGGACACGGTGGCGAACTTCGAGGCCACGCACGGCACCGCGCCGAAGTACGCCGGGCAGGACAAGGTCAACCCCGGCTCGCTGATCCTGTCGGCCGAGATGATGCTGCGGCACATGGGCTGGCGCGAGGCGGCGGACCTGATCATCCGGTCGATGGAGGACACGATCTCCGCCAGGATCGTCACCTATGACTTCGCGCGTCTGATGAGCGGCGCCACCGAGGTCTCCTGCTCCGGCTTCGGCAACGCGATGATCGAGCGGATGTGACGGCGCCGGCGCGGGGTCGCGTCCCCGCGCGTCGCACAAGCCTTCGACCCTGGCGCGCGCCGTGGCCTGGCGTCCCGTGATCCCCTGCGACGTTCCGGCGGGCGCGCGCCGCCGGCGCCGCGGCGGCGGCGGCGCCCCCTTCGAGCTCGAGCGGGGGGGGGCGCTGACGACCCGGCGGGTCGCGGTGGGCGGGGGCGGCGCCCACCGGGCCGCCAACGGCGCCGAGCTGGCCCACGCCGGCGAGGACGTGGTGCTCATCGAGCAGTGGCCCGAGCACGTGGAGGCGATGCGACGGCACGGCGCCCGGATCGAGATGCCCGAATACACGCTCACCCAGCCGGTGCGCGTCCATCACCTGTGCGAGGTGGCGACGCTGCGCGAGCCGTTCGACATCGTGCTGCTGGTCAACAAGGCCTACGACACCCGCTGGTCCTGCCACCTGATCGCCCCCCTCCTCAAGCCCGATGGGCTGCTCGTCGGCGTCCAGAACGGCATGACGGTGGACGCGATCGCCGAGGCGGTCGGTCCGCAGCGCACGATGGGCTGCGTGATCGAGATCTCGTCGATGATGTTCGATCCCGGCGTGGTGCAGCGGCACTCGGGCCACGCCCGCTCGTGGTTCGCCGTCGGCGGCATCGATCCGGCCACGCGCGGGCGCGAGGAGGAGGTCGCGCGGCTGCTGCGCCACTCGGGAGCGGTCGAGATCGTGGACGACATCCGCGCGACCAAGTGGATGAAGCTGGTGAGCAACGCGACCACGCTCGTCACGACGGCCATCCTCGGCCTGCCGATGAAGCAGGCGGTGCTCCTGCCCGGCATGCGGGAGCTGATGCTGCGCTCGGGGCAGGAGGCGCTCGACACGGGGCGTGCGCTCGGCCACCGCGTCCTGCCGATCTTCGGACTGACCGCCGCCGATCTCGGCGGGACCGACCGGCTGGTGGAGCGCCTGCTCGACACGCTGCTCGCGGGCTTCGTGCTGCCCGAGACCAAGACCACGGTGCTGCAGGACTGGATGAAGGGACGCCACAGCGAGGTCGACGAATTGAACGGCCTGGTCGCCCGCGAGGGGCGCAGGCACGGCGTCGCGACGCCGGTGAACGATGCGGTGGTCGCGCGCGCCCCGCGGATCCCGCCCCGCCAGCAACACCCCCAACCGGGCCACCTCCCCCAGGTGAAGAAC
>JAHDYJ010000120.1:12499-14328 GCA_023383795.1 Burkholderiales bacterium
CCGGGGACCGTGGGGGGGCGCGTGCCCGCCGGGGGCAGCGGGCGGGGGGTGCTCGACCCCGATCCGGACAACGTCGCCCTGTTGAAGAAGCTGTCGGGACGCGGCCCCTGAGCCGCTCGCGCGCAGATCCGGCGCGGGCCCGAGCGCGGGCGGCGAGCTTGCCCGCGCGACCGTGCCCGCGAGTCTCGCCCGGCCCGGACCGGCACCGACAAAAAAGCCCCGCCGGAGCGGGGCCTTCGAAACCACTTGGCGCTGCGGCGGCTGTGCCGCCGTGCGGGGTCAACCGGCTGACTGGATGTTCGAGGCTTGCTTGCCTTTCGGGCCCTGGACAATCTCGAAGCTGACCTTCTGGCCCTCCTTCAGCGTCTTGAAGCCCGACATCTGGATCGCCGAGAAATGTGCAAACAGGTCCTCGCCGCCGTCGTCCGGCGTGATGAACCCGTACCCCTTCGCGTCATTGAACCACTTCACCGTACCGGTTGGCATAGCCCCTTCCCTTGAAAATTCACTCCCCGCGGGGTCTCCCCCTGCCTATGCCTGTACTCCAAGACTGCCGTAGATCAGCGACGGGAACTGCAATTGGTGCCCGACCTGCCCACCGCTCGAGAGACAAACACAGCGTGGCTTTTACGCGCTTCCGCATTGGGCGTCAAGTGGCGGGCCGACCCAAGCCTCTGACGCGACAGGCGTTCTCGGCAATGCGCGAGCGTTGCGCGACCATCCAAGTCTGGCTAGGATTGGGCTGACGCCGGTCGACCCGGCCGGGTGCGAGTGAATTTCACCGCTGCAGTGCGGTCATTGGATTTGACGGGGTAGCAGTTCGGCATTAGTGTGGTTCGGTGATGAGGTATGGCAACTCGGACGCGCGATGGGACGGTACTTGAGCCCAAGAAGACCAAGCTCAAGCCCCCGCCCCTGTTCAAGGTGATCCTGCTGAACGACGACTACACGCCGATGGAGTTCGTGGTGGTGGTGCTGCAGTCGTTCTTCGCGATGAACCGGGAAAAGGCCACGCAGATCATGCTCAAGGTCCACCGGGAAGGCATGGGCGTCTGCGGCGTGTACCCCCGCGACATCGCCACCACGAAGGTCGAGCAAGTGATTTCCTACGCCCGCAAGCACCAGCATCCGCTGCAGTGCGTGATGGAGGAAACTTAGAGATGATCGCCCAGGAACTCGAGGTTAGCCTGCACATGGCGTTCGTGGAGGCGCGCCAGAAACGCCATGAGTTCATCACGGTGGAGCACCTCCTCCTCGCGCTGCTCGACAACCCGACGGCGGCCGAGGTCCTGCGCGCCTGCGCGGCCAACATCGACGAGCTGCGCAAGCAGCTCTCCGACTTCATCGGCGCCCACACCCCGACGGTCGCCGGCACCGAGGAGATCGACACCCAGCCGACGCTCGGCTTCCAGCGCGTGATCCAGCGCGCGATCCTGCACGTCCAGTCGTCGGGCAAGAAGGAGGTCACCGGCGCCAACGTCCTGGTGGCGATCTTCGGCGAGAAGGACTCGCACGCGGTGTACTTCCTGCACCAGCAGGGGGTGACGCGGCTCGACGTCGTCAACTACATCTCGCACGGCATCGCGAAGGCGCCCCAGCAGCAGCAGCCCAAGCAGGGCGAGGAGCAGGCCGACGAGGAGCAGGGCCAGCAGTCCGGCGGCGCCCTCGAGACCTACACGCTGAACCTGAACGCGATGGCGCTCACCGGCAAGATCGATCCGCTGATCGGCCGCGAGCGCGAGCTCGAGCGCGTGATCCAGACCCTGTGCCGGCGCCGCAAGAACAACCCGCTGCTGGTCGGCGAGGCCGGGGTCGGCAAGACCGCGATC
>JAHDYJ010000121.1 GCA_023383795.1 Burkholderiales bacterium
TCCCCGCGGAAGGAGGGTTACGGGAGGGAACCCGGGTGGGTTCCCTCCTGTTCGTCTCGTTCCCCGCGGAAGGAGGGTTACGGGAGGGAACCCGGGTGGGTTCCCTCCTGTTCGTCTCGTTCCCGAGTGGGTTCCCTCCTGTTCGTTCCCCTACACCGCCGCGATCGCCTCCTCCAGAATGCCGATCATCCGGTCGATCTCCGCCTCGGTCACCGTCAGCGCCGGCATGAAGCGCAGGCACCCCGGTCGGGGCGAGTTGATCAGCAATCCGCGGTCGCGCGCCGCCTCGACGACGGCGGCGCCCGCGTCGCGCCCGAGCTCGAGCGCGAGCAGCAGCCCCGCCCCGCGCACTTCGCCGAGCCCGCGCCGTGCCGAGAGCGCCGCGAGCCGCTCGCGCAGGCGGCTCCCGGTGGCGCGCACGCGCTCGAGGAATCCCGGGGCGACGAGCGTCTCGATGACGGCGCAGCCGACCGCGGTCATCAGCGGGTTGCCGTTGAAGGTGCCGCCCTGGTCACCGTGGGCGAAGCAGCTCACCGCCTCGGCGGCGACCAGCGCGGCGAGCGGAACGCCGCCGCCCAGCCCCTTGCCGAGCGTCATGATGTCCGGCGCAACGCCCGCCTGCTCGAAGCCGAACAGCGTGCCGGTGCGTCCGATCCCGGTCTGGATCTCGTCCAGGATCAGGAGGATGCCGCGCTCACGGGTGAGCGCCCGCAGCGCGCGCAGGAACTGCGGATCGGCCGGCAGGACGCCGGCCTCGCCCTGGATCGGCTCGATCATCACGGCGACGGTGCGCTCGTTCACCAGACGCTCGACCGAGCCGAGGTCGTTCAACCGCGCCTTCGGGAAGCCCGGCACCTTCGGTTCGAACAGGCGGTCCCAGCCCGCCTTGCCCGAAGCCGACATCGTGGCGAGCGTGCGGCCGTGGAATGCGCCCTCGAACGTGACGATCTCGTAGGCGCCCGCGCGGTGGAGCGTGCCCCACTTGCGCGCGAGCTTGATCGCGCCTTCGTTCGCCTCGGCGCCGCTGTTGGCGAAGAACACGCGGCCGAGCCCGCTCGCGCGCGCGATCAGCGCGGCGAGCCGCGCGCTCGGCGCGTTGTAGTACGCCGGGCTGCAGTTCACGAGCCGCGCGGCCTGCGCGGCGAGCGCCTCCCGGATCACGCGCGGCGAGTGCCCCAGGCAGTTGACCGCCCAGCCCTGCACGAAGTCGAGGTAGCGCCGGCCCGCGTGGTCCTCGAGCCACGACCCCTCCCCGGCCACGAACACGAGCGGCGGCCGGCCGGTGATCTCCATCAGCGACTGCAGCGGAAAGTCCTCGATTTGCATCCTGTCCTCGATCGGTTCGAACCCTGCAAAGAAGAAGGCCACGGCGCGCGTCCGTGGCCTTCGCTTCGAATTGCGCGATCCCGGGTCAGGATCGTCGTCGCGCGCACGGACCGGTGCCGGGCCGGCATCGCATGCGAAGCGCGCGCGCAAAGTTCAGCATGCCGCGATTCTGCGGTCGCCGGCCGGCCGGCGTCAACTCGCCGCGCTGGCGCCGCGGGCCGGGACTGGCCTAGAATCCGCCGGCGGCGCTTCCTGCGCCCGTCGCGCCAGGCGCCCCCGGAGACGGCTCAATGAGCGAGATCGACATCCGCCGCAGGCACGCGCTCTCGCTGCCGAAGGCCCGCCAGGCGGCCGAGCGCGTCGCGAAGCAGCTCGAGCGCGAGTTCGCTCTCGAGTACCGCTGGGAGGGGCACAGCCTGCATTTCCGGCGCGCCGGAGTGGACGGCCGGCTGACGGTCAGCGCGCAGGACATCCACCTTCACGCGAGCCTCGGCATGATGCTGTCGCTGCTGAAGGGTCGCATCGAGAGCAAGGTGCACGAGCACCTGGACGAGGTGCTCGCGCCGCCGCGCAACGTCGCGGCGAGCAAGGCGCACAAGCAGGCGGGCAAGCAGCCCGACAAGCCGGGGACGAAGCGCGCCGCGCGGCGCAAGGCTTAGCGGGCGGCCGGCGCGGCACGCGGCACTCGAGGGCCGGAGGGACCTCTCAGGCGCCGAGCGACTTCACGAGGTCGACGTACTTCTGCATCGCGGCCTCGCGCGTCATGCCTTTGACTTTCGCCCAGGCGTCGTACTTGGCCCGCCCGACGATGTCGGTGAACCCCGGCCGCCGGCCCTCGACGTCGCCCTCGCTGCCCTGCTTGTAGAGCGCATACAGCTGCAGCTTCACCTCGTTTCCGGGATCCTCGTCGAGCTTCTTCACCGCCTGCGCGGCGGCCTCGAACCGCTTCCTCAGGTCGCTCATGTCGCCTCCGTCGCGTGACGCCGCGCGCTGCCGCAGCTCGCGCCGCCGCGTTCGCTATTATATGCACGCCGCGCGTGCCGCCCCGGCGCGACCGGCCGACTCTGGGCCTCGATCCGAGCAATGACAGCACGCGAGCGCATGTCCGGCGTGGACACCGCATGGTTGCGGATGGACCGCGCGTCGAATCGCATGATGATCGTCGCCGTGCTGGTCTTCGCCGAGCGGATGCCGATGCGCCGCCTGCGCGCCACGGTGCGCGCCCGCCTGCTGCGCTATCCGCGGTTCGCGCAGCGCGTCGTCGAGGACGCGACCGGCTACTGGTGGGAGGACGACCCTCGGTTCGACATCGGCAGGCACGTCACCCGCGCGCGCCTCGCCGGCAAGCGCGGCGCGGCGGAGCTCCGACGGCTCGCAGGGCGGCTCGCTGCGAAGCCGCTCGACCCGCGCCACCCCCTCTGGGAGTTCACGGTGGTGGAGAACTACCGCGACAGCGCCGCGCTCGTCGCACGGATCCACCACTCGATCGCCGACGGGATCGCGCTGATCGGCGTGCTGCTGTCCCTGACCGACGACGCGCCCGACCGCCCGATAGGAGGCGGACCGCGCGCACGCCGCCGCGCCGCACGCGCCGCGCACGACGGCGGTCTCGAGGAGCTGCTCGCGCCCGTCGCGGAGGTGCTCAAGGGCGCGGCGCGGCTCTCCGGCGGTGCGCTCGGGCGCTCGTTCCGGCTCCTGCGTCATCCGACCGATGCGCTCGACTACGCCAGGATCGCGACCCGCGTCGCCGAGGACGCCGCCGCGCTCGCGACCATGTCCGACGACTCGGCGACGCGCCTGAAAGGGCGCCCGGGAGTGCGCAAGGTCGTGGCGTGGAGTGACCCACTGCCGCTCGCCGAGGTGAAGGCGGTCGGCCGCGCGCTCGGCTGCTCGGTGAACGACGTCCTGCTCTCGAGCGTCGCCGGCGCCGTCGGAGGCTACCTCGCGTCGAAGGGCGACCCGGTCGCGAATGTCGAGATCCGCGCGATGGTACCGGTGAACATGCGCCCGCCGGGCGCGCCGGACGGCCTCGGCAACCGCTTCGGCCTGGTGCCGCTCGTGCTGCCGGTCGGCATCGCGAACCCTTTCCGCCGGCTGTACGACGTGCACGACCGCATGGAGGCGCTGAAGGGCTCCTACGTCGCGGCGCTCTCGCTCGGACTGCTCGGCGTCGTCGGGCTGCTGCCGGCGCAGGTGCAACAGGAGGTGGTCGACCTCCTCGCGAACAAGGCGAGCGCGGTGATGACGAACGTTCCCGGGCCGCAGTCGCCGCTGTATCTCGCGGGGCGGCGCATCGTGGAGATGATGTTCTGGGTGCCGCAGTCGGGCAACATCGGCGTCGGCGTCTCTATCCTGTCCTACGACGGCGGCGTCCAGTTCGGCCTGATCACCGACCACGGGCTGGTGCCCGATCCGGAGCGGATCGTCGCGCGCTTCCGGTCCGAGTTCGAGACGCTGCTCCTCGCGTTGCTGATGGAGCCGTGGGATGCGCAGCGCGCGCCGGACGCGATCGAGCGCGACCTGGCGGCGGCGCTGCAGGCGGCGCGCCGGCGCGTGCGGCCGCGCGGACCCCCCCGGCCCGCCGGCGATCCGCCGGGTTGACCGCGCGCTTTCAGTCCTCGAGCTCGGCGCGCGCGAGCTCGACGTCCAGGCGCTCCATGGCATCGGCCGGCTTGCACTTGGCCGCCTCCGCATAGAGCTGTTCCGCCTCGGCCATGCGCGCGTCGCCGAACAGCATGACGAGCGCGTTCGCGTACTCGATGCGCCCGATCGCCGAGTCCGGGTTGAGCCTCAGCGCCTGCTTGAAGTGGTCGATCGCGGCCTCCTTCTTCGCGCCGTAGGTCATGCCGCCCACCAGCGCGCCGACCTTGTTGATGATCTCCGCATGCCAGGTGCCGAGCGCGATGTGCGCGTCGGCGTGCTTCGGCGCGAGCGCGAGCGCCCTTTCCAGCGACTTCCTGACCTTCCCGGCGAGCCCCTGCTTCAGCGCTGCGGCCACCGAGATGCCCTGGCTGTAGCGGCCGAGCGCAAGCGCGTGGTAGTAGTGCGCGTTGGCGCTCTTCGGGTGGGCGTCCATCGCCTGCTCGGCGCGGGCGGCGGCCTCCTCCAGCAGCTTGAGCCGCTTCGCGTCGGACTTCTCCAGGTAGGTGGCGTAGATCGCGGCCGCCTTGTTCGCGACGTTGTAGCCGGCGGTGCCCGCCGCCACCCCCGCCTCGATCGCGGCCCCGAAATCGCCGCGGTGATAGAGGCGCCAGGCCGCCTGCAGCGCGGCGGCGTCCGGAAACGGCTCGCAGTCGCCGCGATGCAGCCGTCCCCAGTTCTTCTTGAGCGCCGCGCCGTCGTAGTCGTACGCCTTGTCCGCGTGCGGAAACTTCGCCCAGCCGCCCTTCGCCATTGCCCGGTCCTCCTCGTGCCGATGATCGGATCAGTCCGGCAGGTACTCGCGCGACAGCCGCTCCACGAGCGCTCGCGACTCGCCGAGCAGGAACGGCGCGAGCAGCGCCATGACCTGGTGCGCGCCGCGGGCCGCGATCGGCCCCTCCTGCGGGTCGCGCGGGTTGCGCACGTACTCGAACGAGAGCCAGTAGGTGATCACGACCACCATGTTGCGCGCCAGCGCCTCGATCTCGCCCGGGCTCGCCTTGAGCTCGCCCGCCCCGGCGAGCGCGCCGCAGAGCAGCGCCGCCGCCGCGACCTTGCGCTCCAGGATGCGCTTGAAGTGCACCTCCAGCAGCCGGTTGCGCGACAGGAGGTCGTTCAGATCGCGGTACAGGAAGCGGTAGCGCCAGATCGCCTCGAACAGCAGGTGCAGGAACAGCCACAGGTCCTCGACAGTGGCGGTCCGCCGGCCGGGGGCGTCGAGCAGCGCGTCGATCTCGCGCTCGAACTGGCGGAAGATCGTGTTGGTGATCTCGTCCTTGCTGCGGAAGTGGTAGTAGAGGTTGCCCGGGCTGATACCCAGCTCGTCCGCGATCACGGTCGTGGTGACGTTCGGCTCGCCGAACTCGTTGACCAGGCGCAGCGACGTCTCGACGAGCCGCCCGCGGGTGCGTCTCTTCGGCTTCGGCTGCATGTGCGCGCGTCCCCGGCGCGCCGCGCCACGGCGCGGCGCGCCGAGGATAGCATCCGCGCCGGTCTCAGCCGGCGCGGCGCGCCGCCGGCGCGAGCTCGACCCAGCGCGCGAGATCGTCGAGGCAGTGCGTGAGCCGGTCGGCCGCCGCCTTCGCCGGGATCGGCGCCCTGCGACGCGCGTGCCGCCTGACGAGGTGCCGGTGGGGATCGGTCAGCACGTCGAAACGGATCCCGATGCCGTGCCGCGCGAGCACCGGAGCGAGCGCGTGGCGCCGCTCGAGCAGTTCCTTGCGGGTCTTCTGGTACGCGTGCTCGGCGAGCCGGCGGCGGCTCGCATAGCTGAAGATGTTGGTGAAGAACATCTCCGCATCGTCGCGGTTCGGCTGGAACAGGACGATATCCGCGCGCGGATACTCGGTCTCGTAGCGCTGCATGCCGACCTGCATGCGCGAGTGGATGATCGAGCGGAACGTCTGCGCCAGCACCGCCGGCAGCCCGCCCTCGACGAGCTTCTCCGGGCGGCCGCCGGCGGGGCGCGGCAGATGCGCGTCGAACGGGACCAGCGGATTGATGCCGAGCAGCAGTCCGACGCCGCGCGCGAGCGCGACCGACGCGTGCAGCGTCTTCTTCAGCGCGCCGTCGACGTAGTAGCGGCTGCCGATCTGGACCGGCGGGAACAGGCCCGGCAGCGCGGAGCTCGCCTGCACCGCGAGCGAGATCGGCACGTCATCGTGGCCGGGCGCGCCGAACTGGACCGACGCCCCGCTGTCGAGATCGGTCGCGATCAGGTACAGCTCGTGCGCGAGCTTCCTGAAGTCGTTGGTCCGGCCGGGCTCGGAGAACGCCCGCCCGAGGAAGCGATGGATCGCCTGGTTGTCGAAGATGCCGGTCGGGATCGTCCGGCCGAGGCGGGCGAGCGGCGCGAGCATGCCTTGGCCGAACGGATTGCTGAGGTACGACCACGCCACGTCGAACAGCACCGGCGGCAGGGTGGCGATGCGCCGCGCGTACTCGCGCAGCGCCGCCCGCAGCAGCGCCGCCGGATCGAACGGGCGGTCGTGCGCGTCGCTCTCGACGAACATGCTGCACATCTCGCCCGGCGTGACGTCGTTCGCGAGCCCGGCTGCGATGAAGCTGCCGGCGCTCACCCCGACGTACACGTCGAGGGCGTTGAAATCGATGCCGTCCAGCGCCTCCGCCAGCGCCGCGAGCGTGCCGAGCTCGTAAACGGCGCCGAGCGGCCCGCCGCCCGCCAGGGCGAGACCGATGCGCGGCCGGCGCCCGTCGCCTCCGCGCGGGCGGCGCGGCGCGGCGCGGCCCTCGCGTCGCACGGTTCCGGAGCGCCCGGTCACGGTTCAGTCCGCGCGTCGCCCCGCGACGCTACCGCGCCTCCGGGGATTCCGCCGCCGGCGCGGAGGCCGCCGGCTTGGCCCCGGTCCGACGCTTCGTCCCCGCCTTGCGCTTCGCGCCGGCGGCCTTGCCGCGCTTCGGCCGCGCACCCGGCGCGCTGCCGATCCTCTCGACGCTCGCGGTCAGCGCCTCCACGCGGCGCGTGAGGGCCTCGATCTCCTTGCTGGTCGGCACGCCGAGGCGGTGCAGCGCGCGCGCCACCCGCTGCTCGAAGACGTGCTCCAGCTTGTCCCACGTCGCCGTCGCGCGCGCCTGCGCCTCCGAGGCCGCCTTGCCGACCTGGTTCGTGACCATCTCGACCCTGGCGCCGGCGAGCTTGCGGGTGTGCGACTCGATGCCCTTGCCCTCGCGCACCAGCGCGTTGAACACCTTGGCGCCCTCGGCCCGCGTCTTGCCCCAGGCGCCGAGGCCCGCGAGCCAGATCTGATGCGCCGAGTCGCGCACCGTCTGCGCCAGCTCGCTGTCGCCGGCCGCTGCGCCGGAGCCCTTGGCGAGCTTCTTCAGCTTCTTGCCCATGATGCCCTCCTGTCTCGTCGATGCGTCGTCTTCCCGCCGGTCCGCACGAGTGTAAGCGCCGCGTCTAGAGCGTGCACTCTAATGCGCCCGGCCGCGCGGCCGGCCCGTGCCGCAAGACTATAATCGACGCGGCACGGACGGCCGGGCCGACATACGCTCCACGAGTCCGAGGAGGGTCCCGATGCACTACTTCGTCACCGGCGCGACCGGGTTCATCGGCCGGCGCCTGGTCGCCAAGCTGCTCGCGCGCAAGGGCTCCGTCGTCTACTTCCTCGTGCGCGAGGCTTCCGCCCGCAAGGCGGCCGAGCTGGTCGAGCACTGGGGCGTCGACAAGACGCGCGCGGTGCCGGTCCCGGGCGACCTCACGCAGCCCGGCCTGGGCGTGGCCAAGGCGATGCGCGAGCGGCTGCAGCGGCGCATCAAGCACTTCTTCCACCTCGCCGCCGTCTACGACATCGCCGCCGACGCCGCCTCGCAGGAGCGGGCGAACATCGACGGCACGCGCAACGCGGCCGCCTTCGCCGGCGAGATCGGCGCCGAGTGCTTCCATCACATGAGCTCGATCGCCGCCGCCGGCCTCTACGAGGGGGTCTTCCGGGAGGACATGTTCGAGGAGGCCGAGTCCCTCGACCATCCCTACTTCAAGACCAAGCACGACGCCGAGCGCATCGTGCGCGAGGAGTGCCAGGTGCCCTGGCGCGTATACCGGCCCGGCATCGTCGTCGGCGACTCGCGCACCGGCGAGATGGACAAGATCGACGGCCCCTACTACTTCTTCAAGCTGATCCAGCGCATGCGGCAGATCCTGCCGCCGTGGATGCCGACGGTCGGGCTGGAGGGCGGCCGGATCAACATCGTGCCGGTGGACTTCGTGGTCGACGCGCTCGACCACATCGCGCACCTGCGCGGCAAGGACGGCAAGTGCTTTCACCTCGTCGATCCGACGCCCTATCGCGTCGGCGACGTGTTGAACGTGTTCGCCCGGTCGGCGCACGCGCCGGCGATGGCGATGCGCGTCAACGCCGCGCTGCTCGGCTTCGTCCCGAAGAGCGTCAAGAAAGGCCTGCTGTCGCTCACGCCGGTGCGGCGCATCCGCAACGCCGTGATGAAGGACCTCGGGCTGCCCGAGGACATCCTCACCTTCGTGAACTACCCGACCCGCTTCGACTGCCGCGAGGCCCAGGCCGCGCTGAAGGGCAGCGGCATCGCGGTGCCGCGGCTGGAGGATTACGCCTGGCGCCTGTGGGACTACTGGGAGCGCCACCTCGACCCGGCGCTCAGCATCGACCGCACGCTGCGCGGCCAGGTGAAGGGCAAGGTGGTGCTGATCACCGGCGGCTCGTCGGGCATCGGGCTGGCAGCGGCCCACAAGATCGCCGCGGCCGGCGCAACGACGATCGTCTGCGCGCGCGACGCCGAACGGCTCGACGAGGCCCGGCGCGCAGTCGAGGCCGAGGGCCACGCGCTCGTCACCTACCAGGCGGACATCTCCGACTACGCGCAGTGCGACGCGCTGGTCGCGAAGCTCACCGCCGAGCACGGCGGCGTCGACATCCTGATCAACAACGCCGGACGCTCGATCCGGCGGGCGATCGAGGGCTCCTTCGACCGCTTCCACGACTTCGAGCGCACGATGGCGATCAACTACTTCGGCGCGGTGCGCCTGACGATGGGCCTGCTGCCGGCAATGATCGCCAAGCGCAGGGGGCACGTGATCAACATCTCCTCGATCGGCGTGCTGACCAACGCGCCGCGCTTCTCGGCGTACGTCGCGTCCAAGGCCGCGCTGGAGGCGTTCGGACGCTGCGCCTCGTCGGAGTTCGCCGACGTCGGCATCGACTTCACGACGATCAACATGCCGCTCGTGCGCACGCCGATGATCGCACCGACCAAGATCTACCAGCACGTGCCGACGCTCTCGCCGGAGGAGGCGGCGGACCTGGTGATCGAGGCAGTCGTCGGGCGGCCGGCGCGCATCGCGACCCGGCTCGGCGTGTTCGGCCAGGTGCTGCACGCGCTCGCGCCGCGCGTCGCGCAGATCATCATGAACACCACGTTCCGCATGTTCCCGGACTCGGCCGCCGCGCGCCACAAGCCAGAGGCCGGGGGCGAGGCGGCGCCGAGCCCGGACATGATCGCCCTCTCGAACCTGATGCGCGGGATTCACTTCTGAGGACGGCCATGCGACCGAAACCAGGCGACAAGGCGCCGGACTTCGCCGGGACGACGGGCGACGGCAAACCGGTCAGGCTTGCCGACTTCCGCGGGCGGAAGCTCGTGCTCTACTTCTATCCGATGGACGACACCCCGGGCTGCACCGCGCAGGCCTGCAGCCTGCGGGACCACAACGCCGAGATCGCGGCCAAGGGGGCGGCGGTCCTCGGCGTGTCGGCGCAGGATGCCGCATCGAAGCAGCGCTTCGCCGGCAAGTACGGGCTCAACTTCCCGCTCCTCGCCGACACCGACAATGCCGTCGCCAAGGCCTACGGCGTGCTCGGCTCCGGACTGTTCGGGCTCGCGCGCTCGGTCGTCGGCGCCTACGAGCGCGTCACCTTCGTCATCGACGAGAAGGGCCGCGTCGCGCACGTGATCGACCATCCCGACACCCGCAGCCACGGCGAGGAGGTCCTGAAGCTGCTCTGAGCTGCGGGCGCGCTTACGCGGCGGGGTCGACGTTCTCGCCGAGCGCTGCCGCCACCGTATCGGCGATGCGCGTCGAGAGATACATCTCGACGTGCGCATGGCCGGCGACCGGCACGTTGCGCGCCCATTCCAGCCGGCTCGACTCCTGCGGCACGACGTAGTTGTCGTGATAGCTGAACACCGAGACGGTCGGCGGCAGTCCGTCGGCCGCCGCGGCGGTCAGCGCGCGGGCCTCGTGCGCGGCGAGGTCGGCAAGCCAGGCGCTGCCCGGTTCCATCTGGCGGCAGTTCGTGCCGAGGCCGACCAGCGCGACGCGGGTGCCGGCGTGCGGCGCCCCCACGGTCACGAGCCGCGCGACGCGCCGCGCCCCGTGCGCGCGCAGGTAGGCGCGGCAGATCAGCCCGCCCATGCTGTGCGAGACGAGGTGCACGCGCTCGGTGCCGGCGTCCGCGCAGACCGCCTCGATCTCGCGGGCGAGCATGTCCGCCATCGCATCGATGCTGCCGAACGCCGGAGTCAGGCTCACCGCGTGCGGAGCGAAGCCGCGCACCCTCAGGCGCCGCGCGAAGCGCAACCATGCGCCTCCACTGCACAAGTACCCGTGGACGAGCACCACCGGCGCGCCCCCTGCCGCCGCGGAGCGCCGCATCCACAGCGACTCGAACGGCACCAGCACGCAGAACACGACGACGTGCGCCGCGAGCTCGCGCAGCATCGCCCAGCCGAGCGCGAGCGGCCCGACCGCGAGACCGGCGGGCGGCGTGCTCGCATGCCGCCGCGAGATCAGGTACGTGAGCGCGACCACCGCGCCGGCCACCGCGAGGACGGCTCCGCTCATCGCCGCGAGGACGAGCGCCGCGGAAGCATCGGCACCGCCGAGCAGCCGCGCCGCGACGGCCCCCGCGGCGAGCGTCACCACCAGCACGACCAGGAATCCGCCCGCGACCGTGCCCATCGGCGCTCCTCACGCGGCCACGGTGCTGGCGCGTGCGGCGGCGCGCCCGGCGAGCGCCTGCGCGAGCAGCGCGGCGTTGCGCGCGGCGAGCCCGTAGATCGAGAGCTGCGGATTCGCGCCGACGCTGGTCGGGAACACCGATCCGTCGTGGATCGACAGATTCTCCAGCTGGAAGTGGCGACCGCGATGATCGACCACGCCGCGGCGCGCCTCGCCCGCCATCGCGCAGCCGCCCATCACGTGGGCACTGACGACGCGCGCGGCGAGCGGAACGAACGGCAGCCGCTCGATCGCCGCCTTTGCTTCCGCCCAGCTCGTGTAGCCCGCGGCCTGCTCGTGGACCGGATACACGGTGCGCGCGCCCGCCGCGAACTGGATCTCGGCCATCGAGAGCAGCGCGCGCCGCACGCCGTTCCAGACGAACTCGCTGATCGGATAGGCGAGCACCGGCGAGCCGTCCGGGCGCAGCCCGACGATGCCGCCGGGGCTCTCCGGGTGGAACCCGTCGCGCAGGAGAGCGATGATCGCGTGCGTGTTCGCGAATGCGCCCATCGGCGCGGCATGCCGCGCGCCGACTCCCTGCAGGGTGATGGCGAACAGCACCGGATGCAGCGGCGGCACCTCGAGCTTGTAGCCGATCGGACCGTCGATCGGCGCGGCCTCCAGGAAGTGGTCCGAATACAGCGCCTGCGGGGCGCCGGCGTAGCCGTTCACCGCCTCCGGCATCTCGGCCGCACAGATGACCGTCGGATGCAGGAAGGTCCGCGCGCCGACGAGACGGTAGGGATCGGGCGCGCCGCTACGCAGCAGCACTGCGGGCGATCCGATGCCGCCCGCGGCGAGCACGTAGTGCCGCGCAACCACCGTCACGCGCCGGCCGGTCTCGTTCACGCCGCGCATGTCGAGCCCGGCCGCCTCGAGCGCCGCGATGCGGTCGCCGCGCCGGAGGAAGCGGCGCGCGCGCGCGAGCGTGACCAGCGTCGCGCCCCGGTCGAGCGCCGCCGGCACCGTCGTCACCAGCATCGACTGCTTGGCGTTGGTCGGGCACCCGAGTCCGCAGTAGCCGAGGTCCAGGCAGCCGCTCACGTTGCGGCGGATCACCTCGGTCGCGATGCCGAGCTTCGCCGCGCCGTCGCGCAGCAGCCGGTTGTTCGCGTTCGGCGGCGCCGTCCAGCGCGCGATCGCCAGCCGGCGTTCCATGGATTCGAACCACGGCGCGAGCGCCGCCTCCGACAGCTCGGCGAGCCCGGACGCGTCGCGCCAGTACGCGAGCGTGGCGGCCGGCGTGCGGAAGCTCGACGTCCAGTTCACGGTGGTCGACCCGCCCACGCAGCGTCCCTGCAGGATCGTGATCGCCTTGTCGAGCGTCTTGCGTGCGGCCGATTCCTGGTAGAGGGTCGGGTAGGCGTCCGCCTCGCGCATGTTGAAGTCGCGCGTGCTCGCGAGCGGCCCCTCCTCGATCAGCACGACTTTCAGCCCCGCTGCGCTCAGCGCCTCGGCGGTGACGCCGCCGCCGGCGCCGCTGCCGACGATCGCGACGTCGCCCTCGATGACGATATCGCGCTCGAGCGCGGACGCGTTCACCACGTGCCAGCCGCGCGCGAGCCCTTCCTGGATCGGATCGGGAAACATCTCAGCCGAGCGACGGCGGCCCCGGATAGCCGATCGCTCGCCAGCTCGCGGCGTCGCCGTAGTGCGCGGCGAGCACCAGTTCGTGCAACGCGAGATAGCCCTGCCGCAGCAACGACCAGCCGCTCTGCCGCCACCGCGTGAGGAAGGCCGCGATCTCCTCCATGGACGCCTCGCGCCACGGCGCGCGCACGCCGGCGATCAGCCACCGGCTCGGCGCGAAAGCGAGCAGCGCGAAGAGTTCGCCGATCTCCGCCCGCAGGTGCGGCGGGAGGCCGGCGACCGTTTGCCCGATCCGCTCGATCGTCGCGGCGACCCGCGCTGCCCGCGCGGCGGGCGCGGCGGGCAGCGCGCCGTCGAGAATGACCGGAACGACCGCAGCCAGCACCTCGCGCGCGCCGGCGCCGAGCGGCGCTGCCGTCCTCGGCGCGGTCCGCGCGTGCCCGAGACGCGCCAGCGCGAGCACTGCTGCGCCGCCCGCGCCGACCTGCAGAAACTGACGTCTGGTCACCATGTGCGCGTGAGGAACCCCGATTGCGCGCTCGTCGCCGTCGAGGCCCGTCGGGACGATTCTAGCGGAGACCACACTGCCGGCCGTAGAGCGGAGACTCTAATCGCCTTGGGCGGCGCTGCGTACCTATAATCGGCCCACCATGGCCGCGCTCTTCCATTCGCGCGAGAAGGCGGCGATCGCCGCGGCGATCCGCGAGGATCTCGCGCGCGCGAAGCGGCTGCGCGAGGCCGGACGGCGCGCGGGCGACGACCGGCTGCGCCTGCGCGAATGGCAGGCTGCGCGCCTGGCGCGCACTTATCCCGACCTGCTCGCGAGCCCGCGCTACGGGCGCGCCGCACGCTTCTTTCTCGACGAGCTGTACGGCCCGAAGGATTTCACCGAGCGCGACGATGAGGTCGCGCGGATCCTGCCTACCATGACGCGCCTGCTGCCGGTCGCGGCGGTGCGGGCCTTCGCGCTCGCGGTGGAACTCGATTGCGTGTCCGAGACGCTCGACGCCGCGCTCGTCGCCGCGCTGCGCGCCGGCGGGAACGCGGACGCCGCGCTGCGCCTCGACGCGCCGCGCTACGCCGACGCGTATCGGCGCTGCGCGAACCGCGCCGAGCGCGAGCGCCAGATCCGGCTGGTGCGGGAGATCGGCGAGGCGCTCGACGCGCTCGCGCGCAAGCCGCTGGTCGCGAAGGCGGTCGAGATGATGCGTCGCCCGGCCGCGCTCGCCGGGCTTGCCGAGCTGCACGCGTTCCTCGAAGGGGGCTTCGCCGCGTTCAGGCACATGCAGGGCGCGGACGAATTTCTCGGCACGATCGATCGGCGCGAGCGCCGCATCATGGAGCGCCTGTTCGCGGGCGATCCCGACCCGTTCGCTCCCGTGGACCGCGCGGGCCGTTAGGAGCGCGTCGAAAGGGTCGCTTCCCTCTCTGCCCCTTGTTCGTGCGACCGGGGTTCGGGTCGCACGCCGACCTCCGGGAACAAGGTCGTGGCGTGGCGTCCTGCGACAGCGTGCTAGAACCTATCTCAAATGCGAAACCGGTCGCGAAAGTGGGGATCTACAAGGGCGGTTGGGAAGGGAAGGGTCCCAACCC
>JAHDYJ010000122.1 GCA_023383795.1 Burkholderiales bacterium
ACCCGCGCGGGCGCCTCGCCATCATCTCGATCCCCTGTGAGAAACCCGGGCTAGCGCGCGAGCGGCTGCAGCAGTGCGTTCCGCACGCCGCCTTCGAGCACGTGCCGGCACTGGGCGGGTGTGAGCACGACCGCGTCCGGCGCGGTTTCGTCGCGCATCAGGTTCCCGGGCGCGTCGGAGTGCTCGCCCGAGTCGGCGAGGACGTGGACGAGCTCGTGTGCGAGCGCCACCGGCAGGTCGCGCGCCCCGGCGACGATCCATACCGAGTACGCCAGCTCGGGCCGGCGCGCGCTGTTGGCGCGCCCGAACGCCTCGGCGTCGAAAGCCGGCACGTGGCGCGTGCCGGCGACGAAGTACACGGCCGGGCGAGCGAGCCGGGTGCGGCGCGCGAGCTCGCGCGACACCGGGGTGTCGAGCCACCGGTAGCGCGCCGGACCTTCGAACTCGTAGAGCTCCGCTCGATCGGTGCGGATGCCGCACTGCGCGAGAATGCCCGCCGCCGCGCGGGTCGCCGCGAGAATGGTCGCGGGATCCCAGCCGCTGCCGGCCAGCACCGCCATCTCGAGCCGCATCCGGTGCGTCGGCGCGCCGCCGCCGCCGACGGCGGATTCCGCGTCGATCAGCGTCCAGGAGCGAACGAGCTCGAGCGGCGGATCGCCGGCCGGCTGCGCCCACGGCTCGAGCGCGGCACCGACGGCGATCGCCGCGAGGGACGCGAGCGCCGCCCACTTGCCCCGCCGCCGGGCACGGGGCATATTCGCGGTCGGTTCACACCCGGGAGCAGACGTCATGGTCCGACTGCAGTCTATCGTGCTCGCCGCGGCGCTGTCGCTCGCCACGGCCGCGCTCGCGCATCACGGCTGGAGCGAGTACGACGCCGGGCGCGAGCTGACCGTCAGCGGCCGCATCGTCGAATCCGGGTACGAGCATCCGCACGGCCACGTCCGGCTCGAGACGCCGGGCAGGACGTGGTTCGTCGTGCTCGCGCCGCCGAGCCGCATGGAGCGCCGCGGGCTCGCCCGGGATGCGCTCAAGCCGGGCAACACCGTGACCGTGGTGGGGTACCCGAACCGCAGCAAGGCGGACGAGATGCGCGCCGAGCGGATCACCGCCGGCGGCAAGACCGTCGAGCTGCGCTGACGCGCGCGGCGGGCACGCCCGCATGACGCCCGGTCAAGGCGCGCTCGGCGCCATCGAGGCGACCGGCTTCGCGCGCGCGATGCGCGAGGCGCTGTGGCTCTACCCGTCGGTCGAGATCGTCCACATCTTCGGTCTTGCGATCCTGGTCGGCTCGATCGCGATGTTCGACCTGCGCGTGCTCGGCCTCGCCCGCACGCTGCCGGTGCGCGCCGTCGCGCGCTTCCTGCTGCCGTGGACGGTCGGCAGCCTCGTGCTGATCGTCCCGAGCGGCCTCGCGATGTTCGCCTCGCACGCGAGCGACTTCGTGGCCAACCCCGCCTTCGTCGTCAAGATGGGCCTGCTCCTCGCCGCCGGCACCAACGCGGCGATCTTCCACGCCGGGGTGTTCCAGCGCGCCGCCGACTGGGACGTCGGCGTGGCGGCGCCCGCCGTCGCCCGCCTGCAGGCGGTCGCCTCGCTCGTGCTCTGGATCGGCGTGATCGCCTGCGGGCGGCTGATCGCGTATCTCTGAGCCGTCAGAGCCCTTTCGAGAGGCTCACCAGCCACAGCGTGAGCGGCGGGAACGCGGCGATGACCGCGAGCCGGACGACGTCCGCGGCGAGGAACGGCGCGATGCCGCGGTAGATCGCGCCGAGCGGCACGTCCTTCGCCATCGCGTAGAGGATGAACACGTTGATGCCGATCGGCGGACAGATCATGCCGATCTCGATCACCACCACGTTGACGATGCCCCACCAGACCGGGTCGTAGCCGAGCTGGGTGATGATCGGCAGCACGACCGGCAGCGTGAGCACCATCGCCGCGACTTCGTCGAACACCGCGCCGAGCACGATGTAGAGGACGAGCAGCGCGGCCACGATCGCCGGCCCGGGAACGCCGCTCGCGACGATCCAGCCGACGATCTCCGACGGCAGGCGGGTCAGCGCGAGGAAGTAGGAGAAGACGAACGCGCCCACGATCATCACGTACAGCATCGCCGTGGTCGCGCTCGACTCGGCGAGCACCTGCACGAAGCCGCGCCGGGTGAGCCCGCGCCGCGCGACGGCGAACACGAATGCGAGGACGACGCCGACCGCCGCGCCCTCGCTCACGGTGAACACCCCGCCGTACATGCCGCCGAGCACGACGCCGGCGAGCGCGACGATGCGCCAGCCGGCGCGGATCTCGCGCCAGCGCGCGCGCCACGGCATGCGCGCGCCCGCGGGCGCCGCGCCGGGGTCGAGCCGCGCGTGCACCGCGACCGCGCCGAGGTACAGCACGATCGCGAGCAGCGAGGGCAGCACCGCGGCGGTGAAGAGATCGAGGATCAGCTGCTCGGCGAGCACCGCGTAGATCACCATGATCACCGACGGCGGGATCAGGATGCCGAGCGTCGCGCCGGCCGCGATGCAGCCGGTGGCGAGTCCCGGGGCGTAGCCGCGGGCGAGCATCTCGGGCAGCGAGACGCGCCCGAACGTCGCCGCGGTCGCGATCGACGAGCCGCATACCGACCCGAATCCCGCACAGCCGCCGATCGTCGCCATCGCGAGCCCGCCGCGGCGGTGGCCGAGGAACGCCTGCGCGAGCCGGTAGACGTCGGTCGAGAGGCCGGCCGAGTTCGCGAGACCGCCCATCAGCAGGAAGAGCGGGATCACCGCGAGGTCGATGCTCGCGAGCGAGTTGACGAACTCGTTCGAGAGCAGCGCGAGCCCGGGCCGCCACCCCTGCAGCGCGGCGAAGCCGACGATGCCGACTCCGCCCATGGCGATGCCCACCGGCACGTGCAGCGCGACCAGCACGAGCACCGCGGCGATCGCGAGGACGCCGGCGAGCGCGGGATCCACCTCACCCCCGCCGGGCGCGGCCCGCCACGAGGTCGCGCACCTGCTCGGCGAGATCGAGCGCCGCGCACAGGGCGGCGAAGGCCAGCACCGCCGCGACCAGCCACCAGGCGGGCGCGGTCGGGAGCTTCAGCACGAGCGTGGCTTCGCCGGTCGCGGTCTGGCCGAGCGCGTGCAGCGACATCTGCCAGGCCGCGAGCGCGAAGAACGCCAGCACCGCGGCCGCGCCGAGAACGTTCAGCGCGCAGGCGAAGGCCGCGCCGAGCCGGTCGCCGAGCGCGGTCACCGCGATGTGCTGGCGGCCGGAGATCGCGAACGGAAAGCTCGCGGCGACCGCCGCCGCGGTCGCGAGCGGTGCGAGGTCGGCGACGACGAGCAGCGGCGCCCGGAACAGCCAGCGCATCAGCACGTCGGCGACCACCGCGAGCGAGAGCGCGAGCAGCGCGAGCGCGCCGGCGGCGGCGACGCCGCGCGCCCCGACGTGCGCCGCCGAGCGCAGGCCCTCGAACATCCTCGCGGCGCCCCCGCGCGGCGCGCGCGCCTACCTCGCCGCGCGGACCGCGGCGACCTCCTTCACGAAGCTCTGGTAGAGCCCTTCGTTCCGCGGCCGCGCCTTGCGCCAGCCCTCCGCGATCGACCGGGTCGCCTCGCGCCAGCGCTCGGCCTCGGCCGCGCTCGGCGTGATCACCTTGTTGCGCGCGCTCTTGGCGACGCGCTCGCGCGTCGCGTCGTTCGCGCCGTCGACCACGGTCGCGAAGCGGACCGCGAGCGCCTCGCCGCTCAGCTTGTCGAGCGCCGCCTTCGCCGCCGCCGGCAGCGCGTCGTACTTCGACTGCAGCATCGGCACCATCACGGCGACGGTGCCCATCGGCAGCGCGAGATGGTGCGTCGCGACCTGGTCGAGCTTGAAGGTCGCGACGAAGTTCCACTCGTTCAGCGAGCCGTCGATGACGCCCTTGGCGAGCGACTCGGCCACCTGCGGCGCGCCGATCTGCACCGGCGCCGCGCCGAGCGACTCGACGAGCTTCGCGAGCTGCGCGCTGCCGGTGCGGATGCGCTTGCCCTTCAGGTCGTCGATGCCGCCGATCGCGAACGTCGCGTGGATGTTGTTCGCCGGCACCGTGCCGATCAGGAGCAGCTTCAGCTTCTCGAAGCCCGCGAGCTCGCCGCGCGCGTGCATGCGCGAGAACGCGAGCGAGCCCTCGCGCGCGGTCTCGACCAGGAACGGCAGCTCGGCGACCTCGACGTCCTCGAACCGGCCGGGCGTGTAGCCCGGCACCGTCCAGGTGATGTCCGCGATGCCGTCCTCGACGAGCTTCAGCTGCTGCAGCGGGCTGCGGCCGAGCTGGCCGCCGGCGAACACGTCGATCTCGAGCGCGCCGCCGGAGGCCTTGCCCACCTCCTGCGCCCAGGGCGTCAGCACCTTGCCGGTGATCGGCGCCTGCGGCGGCTCGAAGCTCGCCAGCTTGAGCTTGACGGCCTGGGCGAGCGCGGACGCCGGCGCCGCGGCGAGCGCCGCGGCGACGACTCCGGTGCGAAGCATGCGGATCGAAGCGATCATCGTCTGAGTCCTCCTCGTCTGGTCAATCCTCTGTCGCTCGCCCCGCGCGCTCTGGGCGCGCGGCCTCCGCGGCGATCGTGTTCGTCAGGGTCCCGATCCGGCTCACCTCGACCTCGACGCGGTCGCCGGGCTTCATGTAGACGGGCGGATTGCGCTTGAAGCCCACGCCGCCCGGCGTGCCGGTGACGATCACGTCGCCGGGCAGCAGCGTGACGAAGGTCGAGACGTACGCGATCAGGCGCGGGATCGGGAAGATCATCATCTCGGTGGTGGCCTGCTGCATCACCGCGCCGTTCAGGCGCGTCGTGAGCGTGAGCACGGCGCCCGCGGGAATCTCGTCGGCGGTCGTCATCCACGGGCCGAACCCGCCGGTGCGCTCGAAGTTCTTGCCGGCGGTCCACTGCACGGTGTGGCGCTGCCAGTCGCGGATCGAGCCGTCGTTGTAGCAGCTGTAGCCGGCCACGTGCTCCCACGCGCGCGCCTTCGGGATGCGCCGGCCCGCGAGCCCGATCACGACCGCGATCTCGCCTTCGTAGTCGAGCTTGTCCGACTCGAGGGGCAGCAGGATCGGCTGGCCGTGCCCGACCTGCGAGCCGGGCACGCGCAGGAAGAGCGCCGGGTGCTCGGTCTTCTCGCGGTTCGCCTCGATGCGATGCTCCTCGTAGTTCAGCCCGACGCACACGATCTTGTCGGGGTTCGGGATCACCGGGGCGAGCGCGGTCTCGGCGAGCGCCCGGTCGGGCGCCTCGGCCGCGAAGCGTCGGGCCTCGTCGAGCGCGCCGGCGGCGAGCAGCGCGCGCAGATCCGGGCACCGCGCGCCGAGCCGGCGCCCGAGGTCCACGATGCCGCGATCGGTGACGATGCCGTAACTCGCGCCGTCGGCACCCGTGTAGCTGGCGAGCCGCATGTCCTCCTCCGTCGTGGCGCGTCCCGGATGCGCGCCAGTGTACCGTCTTGAGTGAAAATATCAAGAGGTAAGATTTTCGTCACTGCATAGGTTGACTTCGGCGATGCCGATCGACAGAATGTCGTGTTGTGAGATAAGGGAGCCCGGGGATGGCCAACCCGCCGCAGATCACGTTCAGCCACATCGGCATCTTCGTCAGCGATCCGGCGCGCATGGAGGCCTTCTACACGCGCCTGTTCGGGTTCACGGTCACGGACCGCGGGCGGCTCGACACGCCGCGCGGCGAGGTCGACCTCGTGTTCCGGTCGCGCGACCCCGACGAGCACCACGAGTTGGTGCTCTGCAGCGGGCGCCCGCCGGACCTGCCGTTCAACGTGATCAACCAGCTCTCGTTCCGGGTCGGCAGCCTCGGCGAGCTGCGCGGTCTCTACCGCCGGCTCGCGGACGAGCCGGTGTCGGAGGTCGCGCCCGTCACTCACGGCAACGCGATCTCGGTGTACTTCCGCGACCCCGAGGGCAACCGGATCGAGCTGTTCGTCGACACGCCATGGTACGTGCGCCAGCCGCTGCGCGAGCCGGTCGACTTGACGCTGCCCGACGACGAGCTGCTGGCCGCGGTCGAGGCGATGGCCCGCAGGCTGCCGGGCTTCAAGCCGCACGCCGAGTGGCGCGCCGAGATGGCGCGCCGCATGGGCGTCGCCTGACCGATGTGCGCCGGCGAAGGCCTGCGGAAGCCCGGCTCGTCGGGCTGTCGCGCCGGGACGAGGGGTCCGCAAAAGGCGCTGCGACCACCTTCGCGAGCGTTCCCCGGGACCGCGGCGCCGCGGGCATGTCGAGCCTGAAGCGCCTGCTCGCGGTGCTCGACCTCTTCACCGAGGCCGCGCCGCAGTGGACGCCGGAGGAGATCGCCGAGCGCCTCGGCCTCTCGCGTCCGACCGGCTACCGCTACGTGCGCGAGCTGGTCGCCGCCGGCCTGCTCTTTCGCGCGAGCGCGAGCCGCTACACGCTCGGCCCGCGCATCATCGAGCTCGACTACCAGATCCGGCGCGTCGACCCGGTGTCGCGCGCCGGCCAGGCGGCGATGAGCGACCTCGCCGAGCGCACCGGCTGCTCGGTGACCCTCGCCGCGATCTACGGCGATCGGATCCTGACGCTGCACCTCGAGCAGGGCGCCGAGGCGCTCGACATCTCGTACGGCCGCGGACGTCCGCTGCCGCTCTTCCGCGGCACGCCGTCGCGCACGCTGCTCGCGTTCCTGCCGCGCGGGCGGCAGCGCCAGCTCTTCGAGCGGCACCGCGAGGAAGCGGCGGCGATCGGGCGCGACTGGGAAGCCTTCCAGGCCGAGCTGCAGGCGATCCGCCGCGCGGGCTACGGCGTGAGCGTCGGCGAACTCGATCCGCACAACGCCGGGATCGCGGTGCCGGTCCTGGACGACGACGGCCAGGTGCTCGGCAGCCTGTGCCTGGTGCTGCCGCGGCAGCGCCTGGAGTTCGTCAACGTCGAGCGCCTCGTCTCGCTCGCGCGCGAGGCGGCGGCGCGCATGACGCACCTGATCCGCCACGACGCGGCGGACGCGCGCGCGGCGAGCGAGGCGCCTGCGCGCGCGCAGCCGTCGGCGCGTTCGCGGGCTGCGCACCGCGCGCCGCGCGGAGGGATTGCGAGGCAGCGCCCGAGGTAGAGCCGGTCCCGGCATGGGACCGCGGCCGCGACGTAGCGGATCTACTAGGGGCTCGGCCCCTCCGCCTCGTTCGTGCGAGCGCCTTATACCTCCCGTCTTCCGCGGCCGCGTTTGCATCTCGAGATAGGTCTTAGAATCGAGGGATGCATGCAGTCCGGGGCGCGGCGGTCGGTATGCGATCGGCGCCGCCGGGCAGGCAAAGGGCCGGCCGCGCGGCGCGTGTGCTCGCGTGCCTCGCCGTGCTCGCAGCCGGCGCTGCGTTCTCCACCCCTGCCGCCGCCTTCGACTATCGCGTCGAGTTCGAGGTGCCGGCCGCGCTCGAGCTCGCCGTCGAGCGCAGCGTGGATCTGCCGCGCTGGACCGGCTACCCGGGCATGGATCCGGATCTCCTGCGCCAGCTCGCCGAGGAGGCGCGCCTCCAGGCGAAGGGCGCCGCCGACACCGAGGGATACTTCTCGGCGCGCGTGACCGCGACGGTCGAGGAAGAGGAAGCCGGCAAGTGGGTCGTGCGCATCGGGGTCGATCCCGGCGAGCGCACGCGGATCGCCTCGGTCGACCTGCGTTTCGGCGGCGCGCTGCTCGATGATCCGCGCGCCGCCGAGCGCATGAGCGAGATCCGCGCCGAATGGACGCTGCCGCCGGGCGCGCCGTTCCGGCAGGAGGACTGGGCGCGCGCGAAGGAGGCGGCGGTGCAGCGGCTCGCGGCGCACAAGTACGCCTCGGCGCACATCGCCGCGAGCGAGGCGCGCATCGATCCGGACCGGCGGGAGGCCGCGCTCACGGTCGAGCTCGCGAGCGGGCCGGTGTTCCGTTACGGGAAGCTCGAGGTGCGCGGCGCGAACCGCTACCCGGAGAAGGTCATCGAGCGGCTCAATCCGCTCGCGCGCGGCAAGGAGTACTCGGCGCAGGAGGTCGCGCTCTTCCGCCGGCAGCTGCTGGACCTCGGCCATTTCGCGACCGTCGAAGTGGCGATCGATCGGGATCCGGCGCAGGCGGCGGCGGCGCCGGTGCGCGTCGCGGTGATCGAGGGCCGCGCGAAGCGCATCGACGCGAGCATCGGCTTCACGACCGACACCGGCGCCCGGTTCCGGCTCAGCTATTCGGACGCCGACTTCCGCGACCGGGCCTGGCGCCTGCGCTCCGAGCTCAGCCTCGAGCAGCGCATCCAGACCCTGCGGGCGAGCGTCGATTCGCAGCCGCTCGCCGGCGGTGCCTGGAACACGCTGCTCGGGCGCATCGAGCGCAAGGACGTCGAGGGCCAGTTCACCCAGGCGGCCTCGATCGGACTCGCCCGGAACTGGGGCCTCGAGCGCCTGCCGTCCGCGCTCGCTGTCTCCCTGCACAACGAGCGCCAGCGGATCGGCGACCTTCCGGAGGACATCGCCTGGGCGACCTTCCTCAACTACCGGCACACCTTCCGGTATGCCGACGACATCGCGTCGCCGCGCCGCGGGGTCCAGGGCACGATCAACCTCGGCGGCGCCCCGGCGGGTATGTCGAGCCGCGGCTTCCTGCGCGCCACCGCCAAGCTGTACGGTTTCGTGCCGGTGGGCCGCGACGGCGACCTCGCGGTCCGCATCGAGGGCGGACACGTGCGCGCGAGCTCGCGCGCCGGGATTCCGACCGAGTTCCTTTTCCGCACCGGCGGCGACCAGACGCTGCGCGGCTACGCGTTCGAGAGCATCGGCGTGCCGGTCGACGGCGCGATCGCCTCGGCGCGCTCGCTCGCGCTCGCCAGCATCGAGTACACGCACTGGTTCAGCGAACTTCTCGGCGGCGCGGTGTTCTACGATATCGGTGACGCGTTCGACACGCGCGACGCGTTCGATCTGAAGGCGGGCTACGGCGCGGGACTGCGCATCCGCAGCCCGATCGGTCCGTTCCGCGTCGACGTCGCATACGGCGAGGCGACGAACGAGTTCCGGCTGCACTTCTCCGTTGGATTCAGCTTCTGATGACCGAGGCGCGCAAGCACCGATCGTGGCGGCGCCCGCCTCCCCGCCAGGCGGCGGGCGGCCACGCGCTCGCGGTCGTGGAGGCCGGCGCCCCCCCCTGGGTCGCCTCGAGCGAGGCCGCGCTCGCCTGGGCGATCGAGCGAGCCGTCGCCGCGAGCGGCGGCCGGCTCTCCGTCGAGGGCGTGCGCGGGACGCTGCTCACCCCGATCACCGCGGAACGCATTCTCTACGCCGATCCGTCGGTCCGGATCGAGGCGCGCGCGGTGCGGCTCGAGTGGTCGCCGATCCACCTGCTCCGCGAGCGCCTCGCGCTCGATCGGCTCGAGGCCGGGCACGTCGCGGTGCGGCTCGCCGCGCGGGGCGACGCCGGGGCCCCCGGCGCGCCCGCGGCGCTCCCCGCCGATCTCGCGCCGCCGATCGCGCTGCGCCTGCGCCGCGCGCGCTTCGGCACGATCGAGCTCGCGACGGGCGCGGATGGCGGCGCGGATCCGGGGGAGACGCGCATCGTGCTGCACGGCGTCCGGTTCGATTACGACGGCGATGCGCGCGCACACCGCGTCGGCGGCCTCGCTCTCGAGTTCGAGGTGGGCACCGAGCGCGGCAGCCTGCGCGCCGATGCCGAGGTCGGTGCGCGCCGCCCGTATCCGCTCGCGGCCGCGGTCGAGCTCGCGCAGCCGCCGGCGCGCAGCGCGCGCGCGAAGCTCGCCGGCACGCTCGAGCGCACCACGCTCGACGCGGCGGCCACGATCGACGGCGTGCCCCTCACGGCGACGGCCGTCGTGCAGCCCTTCGCGCCGCGCTGGCTCGAGGCGCTCGACGCGCGTGCGCAGGCGGTGAACCTCGCGGAGCTCGCGAGCGGCGCCCCGCGCACCGCCGTCGACGCCCGCCTCGCGCTGCGAAGCGATACGGAACGGACGCTCGCGGGGACGGTCGAGGCCACGAACGCCGTAGCGGGGCCGCTCGATCGCGGTGTCGTCCCGGTGCAGTCGCTCGCCGCCGAGCTCACGACCGACCTGCGCACCGCCCGGCTCGCCCCGCTCACCATCGCGCTCGCCGGCGGCGGGCGGCTCGCAGGCAGCGGCGAGCTCGCCGCCGACGGCGTACGGCTCGCGCTCGACGCGCAGGCGCTCAGCTTGCGCGCGGTCCAGTCGACGCTGATCGAGACCGCGCTCGCCGGGCGCATCGAGGCCACGCTCGGTCCGGACGGACAGTCGCTCCGCGCGAGGCTCGCCCAGGCGCCGATCAGCATCGCGGCCGACGTGCGCCGCACCGGCGACGAGCTCCGCTTCACCGACGTGCGGGCCGCGGCGAAGCGCGGCGAGCTGCGCGCGAGCGGCCGGCTGCGGCTCGACGGCGCGATGCCGCTCGTAGCGGAGGCGCGCTTCGCGCGGTTCGATCCCGCCGAGTGGGGCGACTATCCGGCCGCGACGCTGAACGGCGACCTCGACGTGCAGGCCGGGCTCGCCGCGCGGACGGGCACGCTGCGGTTCACGCTCGCCGACAGCAGCTTGCGCGGCGTCCCGCTCTCGGGACGCGGCGCGATCGAGGCCGCCGCGCACGGCGCGGCGCCGCGCATCGCCTCGGCGCAAGCCGACCTCGTCCTCGGCGCCAATCGCGCGAGCGCGCGGGGCGCGTTCGGCGCACCCGGCGACGAGCTCCGGCTCGCGCTCGCCGCGCCGCGCGCGGCCGAGCTCGATCCGCGGCTGCGCGGACGCATCGACGCCCAGGCGCGGATCATGGGCGGCTGGGAGGCGCCGCGCGTCGCCTTCACCGCGAGCGCAGTGGACCTCGGGATCGGGCGGCGCATCGCGCTCGGCGCGCTCGGCGCCTCGGGCGAGCTCGGCTGGTCCTCCGGCGCGCCGCTCGAGGTCGATGCGACCGCGGCGAATGCCGCCGCCGGCGGAATCGAGGCGGAACGCCTCGAGCTCCATGCGCGCGGCACGCGCGAGCAGCACGCCGTCGACCTCCGGGCGACGGGCGCGCAGCTCGATCTCGCGCTGCGGGTGGTGGGCGGCTGGCGCGCGGAGCGCGGGTGGTCGGGCAGCATCGCGCGCTTCGAGTCGGGCTTCGGGGACGGCGGCGCCGGGCGCATTGCGCTCGACGGGTCCGTCCCGCTCGAGCTCGGTCCCGGGCGCGTGCACGTGGGCGCGTTCGCGGCGCGCGTCGGCGGCGGACGGCTCGCGGCCGGCGAGACGCACTGGGTGCCCGGGAATCTCACGACGAGCGGCGAGTTCAGCGGCCTGCCGGTGTCGCCGCTCCTCGCCTTCGCCGGCCTCGACGATGCCGTGAGCGCGACGCTCACGCTGAGCGGCGGCTGGCAGCTCGCCGCGACGCCGCGGCTGAACGGCCGCATCCGGCTTGCGCGCGACGCCGGCGATCTCCTGTTCCGCACCGATCCTGCGGTGCCGCTCGGCCTCGGCGCGCTGCGGCTCGACGCGGAGCTCGTCGAGGAACGCGCGACCGGCACGCTCGTCGCGCGCGGCACCGGCCTCGAGCTGCGCGCCGAGGCCCGGGCGACGCCGGTCGGAGACGGCGCCGACGCGGGGCTCGGGCGCGATTCGCCGCTCGCGCTCGAGGCCCGGCTCGAAGCGCCGTCGCTGAAGCCGTTCGCGGCGCTGTTCGCGCTCCCGGCGAGCCTCGCGGGCCGGGTGCAGGCCGACGTCGCCGCGACCGGCACGATCGGCGCGCCGACCTGGCGCGGCACCCTCGAGGCGCGCGACGTCGTCATCCAGTCTCCGCCGTACGGTATCGACTGGCAGGACGGGCGGCTACGCGTGGAGCTTGCCGGGCGCGCGGTGCGCGTGACCGAGCTCGCGCTCGTCGCCGGCGGCGGACGCTTCACGGCCGACGGCGTGCTGGAGCGGTCCGGCGAGGCGACCGCCGGCCGCGTGAGGTGGCGGGCCGAGCGGTTTGCCGCGCTCAACCGCCCGGATCGCAACCTGACCGTATCCGGCGACGGAACGGTCGCGCTGGACGCCGGGCGGCTCACGCTGCGCGGCGCGCTGCGCGCCGATTCCGGACACTTCGAGATCGATCCGCGCACCACGGCCGCGCTCGGCGAGGACGTCGTCGTTCTCGGCCGCAAGGAGAAGAGCGCACAACGCGCCGGCGCGCCCCGCTTGCCGCTGGTGGTCGACTTCGACCTCGATCTCGGCAAGGACCTCACCGTGCGCGGTGCCGGGCTCGATGCGCGGCTGGTGGGCGCGATCAAGGTCACGAGCCTGCCCACCGGCCAGATCGTCGCGCACGGCACGGTGCAGACCCGCCGCGGCGTCTTCTACGCGTACGGGCAGAAGCTCGACGTCGAGCGCGGCCGGCTGCTGTTCGACGGGCCGATCGAGAACCCCGGCCTCGACATCGCGGCATGGCGCCGCAACCAGGCCGTCGAAGCCGGCGTCGAGGTCAAGGGTCCCCTGCGCACGCCGCTCGTCCGGGTGGTCTCGAATCCGCCGGTGCCGGAGAGCGAGCAGCTCGCCTGGCTGGTGCTCGGCCGGCCCGCCGAGTCGGGCGCGCAGACCGACTACGCGGCGCTGCAGGTCGCCGCGGCCGCGCTGCTCGGCTCGCGCAGCGGCGCGCAGCAGCGCTCGGTGGCGCAGATGGTCGGGCTGGACGAGATCGGCTTCCGCGCCGACGGCGCGGCGGGCAGCCAGGCGGTCGCGCTCGGCAAGCGACTGAGCGACCGGCTGTACGTCACCTACGAGCAGTCGGTCGACGCGGCGCTCGCGGTGCTGCGCCTCGAGTACGCGCTCACGCGGCGGTTCGCGCTGCGCGCCGAGACCGGCACCCGCAGCGGGATGGACGTCTTCTACCGCTATTCGTTCGATTGAGAACGGGAGGAGGGGGGAGGAACAGGAGGAAACCCACTCGGGTTTCCTCCCGTTACCCTCCTTCCGCTGGTGTGGAGGAACAGGAGGAAACCCACTCGGGTTTCCTCCCGTTGCCCTCCTTCCGCTGGTGTGGAGGAACAGACGGAAACCCACTCGGGTTTCCTCCCGTTACCCTCCTTCCGCTGGTGTGGAGGAACAGGACGAAACCTGCCTGAGTGGGCGGCGGCGCCGGGATTTGATCTGCGCTAAATCCTCGGCCGACGCATCGCCGCGGCGAATGGCGCGATCAGTTTTCTCGAGCGTTGCGGCCGGCCGGCACCGCTAGCATTGCAGCTCCATCGTCATCCAGCAGGAGTGAAGTCATGCGCTCGTTCGTCACGTTCACGCTGCTCGCCGGGCTCGCCTGCGCGGCGGGCGCGCAGGGCAACGCAGTCGAGGAGTACACGGCCGAGGCGCGCGCCGCCGCGGGCAGCATGATGGCAGCGCTCGCCGGCGAGCTGAAGCAGGAGATCGCGAGTGGCGGGCCGGCGGGCGCGATCGGCGTATGCAAGGGACTCGCGCCGCGGATCGCGGCCAGCGTCTCGCACCAGCACGGCTGGAAGGTGAGCCGCGTGAGCCTGAAGCCGCGCAACCCGGTGCTGGGGCCGGCCGACGCATGGGAGCAGCAGGCGCTGCTCGAGTTCGACCGGCAGGCGGGCGCCGGGGCGAAGCCCGAGACGCTCGAGCGCGCCGAGATCGTCGAGGAGCCGCAGGGCCGCTACTTCCGCTATGCAAAGGCGCTGCCGGCGCAGGCGCTCTGCCTGAACTGCCACGGCACCCCGGACAAGATCGCGCCGGGCGTGAAGGAGAAGCTCGCCGCCGAGTACCCGCACGACCGCGCGACCGGCTACGCGCCCGGCCAGATCCGCGGCGCGATCTCGATCAAGCGTCCGCTCTAGCCCGGGTTTCTCACAGGGGATCGAGATGATGGCGAGGCGCCCGTGAGGGTCGGCGCGCAAGCGCCGACGCGGCGAGCGAGCTTGGGCTCGGCGGCCCGGGGCAATACCGGGTGCGAGCGTGAGTACTGCGCCCCGGGCCGGCATGCCCAAGATCGCCGCAGCGCGCACGCCAGCGCTCGATCAG
>JAHDYJ010000231.1 GCA_023383795.1 Burkholderiales bacterium
CAGGCGAGCTTGCGCCCCGTGCTCTCCTCGATCCGGCGCACCAGGATCGAGGCGGCGAGCAGCGAATCCGGCGTGCCGGTGTCGTACCACTGCTCGCCGATCGGCAGCCGCTCGACGGCAAGCGCGCCGCGCCCCAGATAGGCGCGGTTGAGATCCGTGATCTCGAGCTCGCCGCGCGCCGAGGGTGCGAGCGCGCGGGCGAGCGCGGGCGCGTCGCCGTCGTAGACATAGAGCCCGGTGACCGCGAGGTTCGACCTCGGCAGCGCGGGCTTCTCCTCGAGGCCGAGCACGCGGCCCGAGACGTCGAGATTGACGACGCCGAAGGAGCGGGGGTCGTCCACCTCGACCGCGAAGACGGAGGCGCCCGCGCGCCGCAGCAGGGCGCGGCGCAGGAGCTTCGGCGTCGCTTTGCCGATGAACAGGTTGTCGCCGAGCACCAGGACCGAGCCGCGGCCGGCGAGGAACGGCTCGGCGATGATCAGCGCCTCGGCGATGCCGCGCGGCGCATCCTGCTCGGCATAAGCGAGACGCATGCCGAAGCGCGCGCCGTCGCCGAGCAGGGCGCGGAACAGCGGCAGCGCCTCGGGCGTCGAGATCAGCAGCACCTCGCGGATCCCGGCCCGCATCAGCAGCGCGAGCGGGTGGAACACCATGGGCGTGTCGTAGACCGGCAGCAGCTGCTTGGAGACCACCGCCGTCGCCGGATAGAGGCGCGTGCCGCGCCCGCCCGCCAGGATGATGCCGCGTGCACTCATCACGTCAGGCCTTGAGGATCGCGCCTTCGAGCTCGACCTGATGGATGCGCGTCTTCCATTCCTCGAGCGCGCGGTACCATTCGAGCGTGATCGTGTCGGCGCGGCGCGACAGCCGCTTCGACTCCAGGCCGGCGACGATCTCGGCCACGCCCTCGGTGATCGAAACCGTGGTCCGGTAGCCGAGCGCCGCGATGCGCGCGAACGACACGCGGTAGGAGCGGGCGTCCGGGTCGCCGTACCATTCGATCTCGGCGCCGCCGGGGATCAGGCTCGCGACCTCGCGCCCGAGCGGGCCGATCTGGACGTTGAGGTCGTCGGAGCCCGCATTGAGGATGCGTCCGTTGACGGCCTCCGGGTCCGCCGTCATGGCGAATTCGAGCGCGCGCGCGGCGTCGCGCACATGGATCATCGGCCGCCACTGGCTGCCGTCGCGCATCAGCGGCAGCCTGCGGGTGCGCCAGGCGCCCTCGGTCATGCCGTTGATCGCGAGGTCGAAGCGCATGCGCGGGCTCGCCCCGAACAGGGTCGCGAAGCGCAGAATCGTCACCACGAAATCGTCCGCTGCGAGCGGCAGGATGTCGCCTTCGGCCGCGAGGTTGGCCTTGGCGTAGACGGTGAGCGGATTGGGCGTGCTGGCCTCGTCGAGGATCGTGGTCGGCGGCGCGAAGCCGTAGATCGAGCACGAGGACGGGATCACGTAGCGCGCGACGCCGGCCTCGCGGGCGAGCCGCGCGGTGCGCGCCCGCGCGCGGTGGTTGATCGCCCAGGTCTCGTCGGTGAACGCGTCGCCCATGGGGTCGTTGGACAGCGCCGCGAGGTCGATGACGCCGTGCACGTCCGCGAAGAGCCCGGGGCTGAGCGAACGGGTGTCCTGCCGCACCTTCTCGAGATCGGGATGCTCCGGGAGCAGGTCCTGTCCGAAGAAGTAACGGTCGACCGCGATCACCCGCCAGCCGTTGTCGAGCAGACGCGGAACGAGAACGCATCCGATGTATCCGCCCGCGCCGGTCACCAAGAGCGTCGGCTTCTTCACGATACGCCTCCTGCGAAGTCT
>JAHDYJ010000123.1 GCA_023383795.1 Burkholderiales bacterium
CTCGGGGATCACGATCTCGATCGGCTCGACCATGCCCTCGTTGTGCGGGATGTCCGGGTTTACCATCTGCAGCAGCGTGAGGATCGTCGCCGAGGCGCTCGAGGTGAACGTGCCGTTCACGAAACCGTTGGTCTGCGCGTCGGTGTCGGAGTAGTCGAACCGGATGCGCCTGTCCTCGACCGTGATCCGGACCCGGATCTTGAACGTCGACCCCGGATGGCGACCGTCGTAGTAGACCGAGCCCTCGCCCGAGTAGACGCCGTTCGGGATCTTCCCGATCTCGGCCTCCATCATCCTGCGCGTCGCCTCGAAGAGCGCCTGCTTGTGCGCCTCGAAGCTCTCCAGGCCGTACTTGCGGATGAGCTCGAGCACGCGCCGCTCGCCGACCTTGCAGGCGCCGATCTCGGCCTTCATGTCGTGCTGGACGATGTCGAGCCGGATATTGGCGAAGATGAGATCCCAGACGTCCTTGCGCAGCCTGCCCTTCTCGTAGACCTTCACCGGCGGGATGCGCAGCGCCTCCTGCCAGACCTCGACCGCGTTCGGGTTGTAGCCGCCGCGCACCGCGCCGCCGATGTCGGCCTGGTGGCCCTTCACCGCGGTCCAGGCGACGAGCCGGCCCTCGTGGAAGACGGGCGTGTACACCGCGACGTCGTTGTTCTGGTTGCCGAGGCTGAAGACGTCGTTGTGGAAGATGACGTCGCCCGGATGGATGTCGTCGCCGAAGTACTTGATGATGTACTTGCACACCGGCGCGAGCGAGAAGGCGAGGATCGGCAGGTTCTCGGTCTGCTCGAGCATGCGCCCCTCGGCGTCGTAGAGCCCGGTCACGTAGTCCTTCGCCTCGCACAGTATCGGCGAGCGCGTGGTCTTCTCCATCGAGATCGACATCTCGTCGGTGATCGACTTGAACGTCCGCGCGTAGACCGAGAGCAGGATCGGATCGATGTTCATTGTTTACTCCTGTTCAATGCCAAGGCACGGACCAGTCTTCTCCTCTCCGAGGAGGGGTGGCTGCGAAGCAGCCGGGGTGGTGGTTGCGTTCGCCGTTGCTGCAACCACCCTGCCGCCTCCGGCGGCACCCCTGCCTGAAAAGGAGGGGGACGGTTCTGCTGCCAGCGCCATGCTTGTCGTCCCTCAGGCCACCGCCGCCTCGGCGCGCAGGCGCACGAGGTCCTCGCGGCCCTTGCGGTAGACGGCGAACGAGCCGAGCGCATCCACCGCGCAGTCGTAGGCGGCCGAGACGAACACCGCGGTGGTGACCTCCTCGATCATCGCCGGCCCGGCGATCCGGTTGCCGTAGCGGAGGCGATGCCCGTCGTAGACCGGCACCGGCTGGAACTGCTTCGCCTCCGGGATGTACATGCTGCGCCGCCCTTTCAGCGCGTGCGCGGCGTCCTCGCCGCCCCACTCCTCGGTGCGGTAGCGCGGGCGCGCGGTCGCGCCGATCGCCTGGACGCGCACGTTGATGATCTCGACCGGCGTCCCCTCCTCGGCGAGCGCGTAGCCGTAGAGCCGCTCGTGCTCGGCGTGGAACGCGCGCGCGATCGCCGCCGCGTCGCGCCGCGCGATCGCCCCGCCGGGCACCGCGAACGACACTTCGTGGTACTGCTTGATGTAGCGGCAGTCGAGCTTCACGGCCGCGCGCCGGCGCGCCTCGGGTACCCCCTCCTCCGCGAGCAGTCGCCCCCCTTCGGCGATCATCCCGTCCACCAGGGCGCCGAGGCGCGCCCAGTCGAGGCTTTCGAGCCGCCCGACGAAGGTGCGCACGAAGTCGTGCTTGAGGTCAGAGAGCAGCATACCGAACGCGCACAACACCGAGCTCTCGCGCGGCACGATCTGCAGCGGGATCTCGAGCTCCGAGGCGATCAGGCAGGAGTGGATCGGCCCGGCGCCGCCGGCGGCGACGAGCGGGAACTCGCGCGGATCGAAGCCGCGCTTGATCGTCACCTCGCGCACGCCCTGCGCCATGTTGTTGCACACGACGCGGTACATGCCGGCCGCCGCCTCCTCGACCGACAAACCCATCGGCTGCGCGATGCGCGTCTCGATCACGCGCCGCGCCGCGGCCGCGTCGAGCCGCATCTTGCCGCCGGCGAAGTACTCCGGATCGAGATAGCCGAGCACGACGTTCGCGTCGGTCGTCGTCGGGAGCTCGCCGCCCTTGCCGTAGCAGGCCGGGCCGGGATCGGCGCCGGCGCTCGCCGGCCCCATGCGCAGGAGCCCCCCCTCGTCGATCCAGCCGATCGAGCCGCCGCCGGCGCCGATCGTGTGGATGTCGAGCATCGGCAGCGCCGTCTTCAGCCGCGCGATCTCGCCCTCGGTGACCAGCATCGGCGCGCCGACCGCGACCGAGGCCTCGAAGCTCGTCCCGCCCATGTCGACGGTGATCGCCAGGTCCCGCCCGTGCGCCCTCGCATAGAAGAGGCCCGCGCCGGGACCGCCGGCCGGGCCCGAGAGCAGCGTGAGCGCCGCCTGCTCGCGCGCGATCTGCGGCGTCACTACGCCGCCGTTCGACTGCATGATGAGCAGCACGCCGCGGAACCCGGCTTCCTTGAGGCGCCCGACGAGCTGGTCGAGATAGCGGTTGAGCTTCGGCCCGACATACGAGTTGAGCGCGGTCGTGGACACGCGCTCGTAGAAGCGGATCGAGGGCAGGAGATCGGTCGAAACGGTGAGATACGCGCCCGGCAGCGCCTCTCTCACCAGCTCGGCCGCGGCGCGCTCGTGCGCCGGGTTCGCGAAGGCGTTCATGAAGCAGATCGACACCGCCTCGACTCCCTCGGCGCGGAAGAGGCCGATCGCCGATTTCACGTCCTCCACCGAAAGGGGTTCGACTTCGCGGCCCGCTCGGTCGAGACGACCGCCGACGCCCGCGCGCAGGTAGCGCGGCACGAGCGGCTCGACGTTGGTGTAGCGGTTGTTGTACTGCTCCTCGCGGATGCCGCGGCGCATCTCGAGCGCGTCGCGCACCCCGCGGGTGGTGAGCAGGGCCGACTTGGCGCCGGTGCGCGTGAGCACCGCATTGGTTGCGACCGTGGTGCCGTGCACGATCGTGTCGATCGTCGGCGCGAACTCCGCGAGCGACTGCGCCGGCGTCTGGCCCGCCGCGATCTCGGCGAGCCCCTCGACCACCGCGATCGACGGATCGGCCGGCGTCGAGAGCGTCTTGTAGATCGCGGGCTCCGCGCCGTCGCGCGTCACCATGAAGTCGGTGAACGTCCCCCCGACGTCGATTCCTATCTTCAGGCTCATCCTGCCCTCCACCGCTCTCGGGGTTCGACTGCGCGCAGCCCATCGAGGCGCGACCGGTAGGTCACGAACAGGAGGAAACCGGCTGGTTTCCTCCCGTTACCCTCCTTCCCGCTACAACCGAAAATCCCTTTCACGGCCTTACCTCCTCGCTCCTCACACGGTCGTCCCGCGCGCAGCCGTGATCGCGAGCTGGCGCACGTCGGATTTCTGCACCTTGCCGAGCGCCGTGCGCGGCAGCGCATCCGCGAAGATCACCGCCCGCGGATGCTTGTAGCGGGCCACGCGCCCCTCGAGCAGGGCGAGCACGTCGCGCGCCTCGACCCTGCGGCCCGGCTTCGGCACGACCACCGCAACCACCGCCTCGCCCCAGCGCTCGTCCGGGCGTCCGACCACCGCGACCTCGGCGATCGCATCCGATTCGGCGAGCACGTTCTCGATCTCGGCCGGATACACGTTCTCGCCGCCCGAGATGATCATGTCCTTGATGCGCCCGTCGACGACCAGCCACCCTTCTTCGTCGAAGTGGCCAACGTCCCCGGTGTGGAACCAGCCGTCGCGCAGCGCGGCGTCGGTCGCCGCGAGGTCGCCCCAGTAGCCGGCCATGACGTTCGGGCCGCGCACCACGATCTCGCCGCTCGTTCCGGCGGCCACGTCGTCGCCCGACTCGTCGACCACCCGGCACTCGCAGTGCGGCGCCGGCCGGCCGGCGGAGCCCGCCTTGCGCCGCGCCTCCGCCGCGCGCACGTAGGTCGCGATCGGCGCGGTCTCGGTCGAGCCGTACACCGAGACGAGCGGCACGCCGCGCGCGTGCACGCGCTCGTAGTCGCGCGGCGGCACGATCTGCGAGCCGGTGGTGATCATGCGCAGGCTGGAGAGATCGGCCGCCTGCCAGCGCGGATGCGCGGCGAGCGCGTCGATCTGCGCCGGCACCAGCACGGTGAGGGTGATGCGCTCGCGCTCGATCGCCTCGAGCGCCGCGCCCGGGTCGAATTTCGGATGCAGCGTGACCGTGGCGCCCGCGTGCAGCGCCGGCAGCGTGAGGATGTTCAGGCCGCCGACGTGGAAGAGCGGGAGCGTCGTCAGCACGCGGTCGGTGCTCGCGAGGTCGTGCATGTGGGTGCTGTTCACCGCGTTGTAGAAGAGTGCGGCCTGGGTGAGCACCACCCCTTTCGGGCGCCCGGTCGAGCCCGAGGTGTAGGAGATCAGCGCCGGGCTGTCGTGCGGGAACGGTTCGGGCACGGCGCGGCCGGTGCTTGCGGCGAGGAAGTCCGGGTACGGCTCCCAGCCGTCAGCCGCACCGAGCGCGACGAAGCGCATCCGCGGCAGGCCGGCGCGCACCCCGTCGATCGCCGGCGCGAACCCCGGCTCCCCGAAGAGCAGCGTAGGCGCGCAGGCGGCGAGCGTGGCGCGATGGTCGGGCGGCGCGAGCCGCCAGTTGAGCGGCACGAACAGCGCCCGCAAGCGCGCACAGGCGAAGAGGAGCGCGACCGCCTCGGGGTTGTTCAGGCCGAGGAACGCGACGCGGTCGCCCGCCCGGATGCCCGCTGCGTCGAGCGCGCGCGCCTGCTCGTCGATCCGGCGCGCGAGCGCCGCATATGAGATGTCCTCCCCCTCGTAGCGCAGGGCGGGCTTTCCCGGCGCGAAGCCCGCGTTGGCGTGGATCCAGCGCGCGAGGTCCATAGCCTAGGCCTGCCCCCCGCCCCTTCCCTCCCCCAGGGAGGGGGAGGGTGAGGAAGGGGGCGCCGAAGCGCGGACGGGCAGCGCGCGGACCATCGCCAATCAGCCCGCGTCGCCGACTTCCACCACGATCGCCATGCCGGTGTCGCCGGCGGCGCATCCGGAGAAGAGCCCCCAGCCGCCGCCGCGCAGCGCGAGCTCCTCGACGAGCTCGATCACCGCGCGGATGCCCATCGGCGCCTGCGGATGGCCCCAGACGAGCGACGAGCCGTAGTTGTTCATCTGCCGGACGTCCACCCCGGTCACTTTCGCGAAGAGCAGGTCGTTCACCGCGAACGGGTTGTGCGTCTTGATCGCGTCCATCTGCCTGATCGAGCGGCCGGCCTGCGCAAGGGCGCGCTCCGCCGCGGGCGCGACCGCCTCGGGCATGTAGGCGAGCTCGGCGCGCGCCTGGCCGAAGCCGTGGATGCGCACCGCGATCTTCGGATCGCGCGCGAGCTCGCGCGCGCGCTCGGGCGTGGCGAGCACGATCGCGGCGTTGCCGTCGGCCGGATGGGTCTGCCCGCCGAAGGTCACGGTGCCGTTCGGCATGACGGGCTTCAGCTTCGCGAGTCCCTCCGGCGTGGACAAGTTCACGCCCTCGTCGCCCTCCAGCACGGCGGCGGTCTTCCTGAAGCCGGGCGCCGGCACCTCGAAGGGCAGCGTCATGTAGCGCTTCTGGAAGGCGTTGCCGTCGGCGGTCGCCATGCGGTACTGCTCCTCGCGGCGCAGGACGAGCTCGTGCTGCTCGGCCGTCTTGAAGCCGTGCCGCGCGGCGACGTTCTCCGCGGTCTGGATCATCGGGTGCGGCCCGAGCGGATCGCAGCCGAAGTTGTCCATCACCCAGTCCTCGTGCGCGCCGGTGCCGCCGGGGCCCTTCGGGTTCGGGTAGTAGAGGTGCGGTCCGTTCGAGGTGCGGTCGCAGGCCGCCGCGAGCGCGGTGCGTGCCGAGCCGGTCTCGATCTCCTGTGCGACCGTGGCGAGCGTGCGCACGCCGGTCGCGCAAGCCTGCATGATCGTCGGCCCGCCGACGCGGCCCATGCCGACGAGCCCGGTGAACCACGGTGTGCCGAAGAACGCATGCTTCTGCGGCACCGAGATGCCGAGCGCGGCGAAGTCGAACGCCTCGGCCGGGATCTTCCGTTTCGCGAGCTCGAGCTTCGCCACGTGCGCGGCGAGCTCGATCGAGTTCAGGTTCGCGAGCGCACCCTGCCAGCGCGCGAACGGCGTGCTCCAGTACGCGCCGTAGGGAATCTGTGCTTTGTAGGCCATCGCGGTCTCCTGTTGCTGGTCGCGTGCGTCACTTGCCGGCCGCGGCCGGCGCTTCGTTGCGCGTATGCGGAAGGAGCGCGCGCTGCGCGCGCTCGAGCTGCGCGCGCATCGCGCGCGCCGCCGCATCGGCGTCGCCCGCGCGCAGCCCCTGCGCGATCTCGCGCATGCCGGCGAGCGCGCCGGCGCGCACCGCCGGGTCGGCGAGCGTGAGCGCCCGCAGGTAGCGGACGTGATCGGCGTAGAGCCCGATCGCGCGCACCAGCCGTCGGTTGGCGACGAGCGCGATCCAGGCCTCGCGGAAGCGGCCGTTGGCCGCGATGAAGCGGTCGGCGTCGCCCGCGGCGTGCGCCGCCTCGGCCTCCGCGAGCGCCTCCTCGAGCGGCGCGCGCGCCGCGCCGTCGGCCGCGCGCCGCGCCGCATGGCGCATCGCCTCGGGCTCGAGCAGCCCGCGCACCGCGTAGATGTCGTCGACGTCGACCGGCGTCAGCCCCGGCACCGCGAAGCCGCGCCCGTCGGCCTCGACCAGCCCCTCGCTCGCGAGCCGCGCGAGCGCCTCGCGCACCGGCGTGCGCGAGACCCCGAGCTGGGTGGCGAGCATGACCTCCTGCAGGCGCTGGCTCGGACCGATCCGACCGGTGCGCAGCTGCTCGCGCAGGGTCTGATAGACCTGGTCCGCCAGCGCCACCGGCCGGTCGAGCGGCTTGATCGCCCGGTCCAACCTTCCTCCTCGCGACAGGCGCCGTGCCCCGCCGGTGCGGCGGGCGCAGCGAATGTGTACTGTATACATCGGGTCGCCGGCGAAGTCACGCCGCTTCGCGGAAATCGTGATTCAGGCCAAATCCGGCAGGCGACCTGCGGGTTAGATGTGAATGCTCGCTAACTCTTTGCCAGTCGAACCTAGTGATGTTTATTATGTTAAAACAGCAACTTATGTCGAAGTATCCCCTCAGGCCAGCGCGACGATAAGCTTCCCCCGGGCGTGTCCGGTTTCCGACATGCGATACGCCTCGGGTAGATCCTCGAAGCGGAAGGTCGCCCGGATCTGGGGAGCGACGATCCCTCGGACGGCCCAGTCGAACAGGCGCGCGAGCCGTTCCCGCGTGGGCCGGATCCGCGAGCGGATCACCGTGACGTCCGCCCGCGCGGCCCCAGCCGGCACCGGCGCCGCGGCCAGCGCGACCAGCACGCCGCCCGGCCTGAGCGCGGCGAGCGAGCGCGCGTGCACCGCGCCGCCGACCGTGTCGAGGACGACGTCGCACGGCCCCGCGGCAGCGACGAAGTCCCCGGCCGCATAGTCGATGGCACGGGCGGCGCCGAGCGCGACGCAGTAGTCGCGGTTCCCCGCGCCGCAGGTCGCGAGGACCTCGGCCCCGAGGTGGCGGGCGATCTGGATCGCAAGCCCGCCGACCCCGCCCGCGCCGCCGTGCACGAGCACGCGCATGCCCGCCGCCACGCCTGCGTCCTCGACGAGCGGGACGTAGGCCGAGAGTCCCGAGACGCACAGGCACGCCGCCGCGGCCGGCGCGAGCCCCGCAGGCAGCGGCGCGGCCTGCACCGCCGGCAGGATCGCGTACTCGGCGTGCGTGCCGTCCTTCGCCGGGTCGGCGACGCCGGCCGCCGCCGCCCCGGGTGCCGCTCCGGTCACGCCCTCGCCGACCGCCACGACCGTGCCCGCGCAGTCGCGCCCGAGCACGCGCGGGAACGCGAGCGGGAACACGTCGCGCAGGTGTCCGGAGCGCATCTTCCAGTCGATCGGGTTCACGCTCGCGGCGGCGACCCGCAGCAGGAGCTCGCCCGGCCCCGGCACGGGCACCGGCACCCGCTCGAGCGCGAGCACCTCCGGTCCGCCGTAGCCGTGGATCCGCCAGGCGCGCATGTCCTGCGCCGTCATCGGTGCGAGAGCTGCGGCAGGAAGGTCGCGAGCGGCGGATAGAGGACGATCGCCGCGATCAGCAGCATCACGCAGGCGACGAACGGCGTCGCCGCGAAATAGATGTCGCGCATGGTGGTGCCGGGCGGCGCGACGCCCTTCATGACGAAGAGGAGCAGGCCGAACGGCGGCGTGGTGTAGCCGATCTCGAGCGAGAGCAGCATGATCAGGCCGAACCAGATCGGGTCGAACCCGAGCTTGAGCGCGAGCGGGAAGAACACCGGCGCGGTGAGCAGCATCATCGAGAGCTGGTCCATGAAGCAGCCGAGAAAGAGGATGATGCCGAGCATGATCAGCAGCATCCCGAGCGGCGGCACCTCGAAGCCGATGAAGTAGTCGATCAGGCCGCTGCTCGCGCCGGAGAAGGCCAGCAGCTGGCTGAACGTCGCCGACCCGAAGATGATCAGGAACGCCATCGTGGTGACCCGCAGGGCCGCATCCACCGAGAGCTTGAACGCCTTCCACGTCAGGCAGCGGAACCCGACCGCGAGCAGCATCACCGCGAAGCACCCGATCGCCGCCGCCTCGGTCGGCGTCGCCCAGCCGACGACCATGACGCCGATGACCGCGACGATCACGACGAACATCGGCAGGATGTCGGTGACGACCAGACGCAGCTTCTCGCGGAGCGTCGCCTGCTCGGCCGCGTAGCGCGGCGCCGCGCCGGGATCGAGCAGCGTCCACACGAAGATCAGCGCGGTGTAGGCGCTCGCCAGCACCAGCCCCGGGACCACGCCGGCGAGGAGCAGGTCGCCGACGTCGATGCGCCCGAGCGTGGCGAGCAGCACCGCGAGCGCCGACGGCGGGATGATCACCGCGAGCCCGCCGGTGCCCATGATCGGCCCGATCGACAGGTACTTGTTGTACCCGCGCTTCATCATGTCGGGCACCATCAGCGAGCCGAGCAGCGCGGTCGAGCCCATGCTCGAGCCCGACAGCGCGGCGAAGCCGGTGCCGCCGGCCACGGTGACGTACGCGAGGCGGCCCGGCACGTTCCCCATCAGCCGGTCCACCGCGTTGAACATCCGCGCCGCGAGGCCGGTGTGATAGAAGAGATCACCCATCAGCAGGAACATCGGGATCGGCACCAGCGCGAAGCTCGTCATGGCGCCGAAGCCGTTGGTGAGCATCTGCACGACGCCCCGGCCGCCGCCCATGAAGATCCAGGCGCCGACGACGTTCGCGCCGAGAAACGCGACCGCCACCGGCATGCCGAACAGCATGAGGGCGACGATCAGCCCGAACAGCAGCGCCGCCGCCCAGTACCACTCCACGGGTCAGTCTCTCGCGCCGCGCGACCGCTCGCCGGCGATCGCTCCGTAGATGCTCTCACCGCGCGCGAGGAAGCGCCCGAACTCGACCGCCATCATGCCGAAGCAGAGCGGCATGAACGCCATCAGCATCCAGCGCGGCATGTCGAGCGAGCGCACGTCCTTCTCGCTCTGCACGTAGTCCTTGACCGTCACCTCGCCGCCGTACCAGGCGAGCACCAGGCACACGACGATGCACGCGACCGTGATCAGCCGCATCTGGACGCGCTGCGCCGCGGGGGGCATCTGGTGCAGCACGAGCTCGATGAAGATATGCCCCTTCTCGCGCACCAGCCAGGGCGAGCCGAGAAGCGGCACGAGGAGCAGCGCGTACTCGTTGAAGGTGAAGAGGTGCGCCGAGCTCTGCGTCCCGAGGTTGCGCAGCGCGACGTCGGTGACGATCGAGACCATCATCGCCACCATCAGCACGCCGGCGGCGAGCGCCATGCCGTGGAGGAGGAAGTCGTAGGCTCTCGCGAGCGCGCGCATGGCGCAGCATTCTCCGGTCCGCGCGGCCGCGCCGCGCGGCGGCAGCCGGACGCCGCGCCGGCGGACGGCGCGGCGCGGCGGCCGGTTCAGGTCAGTTCGGCGTGAAGAGCTGGATCATGCGGTCGTAGTTCTCCATGCCGCCCGCCTTCTCGACGCGCTCCTTCATGCGCGCGAGCGTCGAGGCGCGCGCGCCCGCGAGGTAGCGCTTCGCGGCCTCGGGGCTCATGGTCACGACCTTCAGGCCGCGCCGCTCGAGCTCGGCGAACTCCTTCACGCGCAGCTCCGCGAGCGCCTTCACGCTCGAGACCTCGTGCTCGATCGCGACCTTCTGCAGGATCTCGCGCGTCTTCGGGCTGAGCGAGTTCCACCTCTTCTGGTTCACGACCACGCCGAGGTCGGTCGAGAAGAACGCCGGCTCGATCCGGTACTTGAGGTACTTGTCCCAGTTCAGGTCCATGATCCCGATCTGGGTCCAGCCGCTCGCGTCCACCGTGCCGCGCTCGAGCGCGGTGTAGTGCTCGGTCGACGGGATGGTGATCGGCGAGGCGCCGAGCGTCTTCTCGAAGAACGCGTTGTAGATCGGGTTGCCGCGCAGCTTGACGCCGCGCAGGTCGAGATTGCCCTGCGCGTCGAACTTCGGCTCCTTCACCGACCAGATGTTGAACTTGATGCCGCTGTCCATCCAGCCGAGGTAGTACACCCCCATGCGCTTCTGGTGGATCTGGTTGAACAGCTCGACGCCGCCGTTCTTGCGCGCGGTCGGCCCGTCGATCGTGCTGGCGACCATCGCGTCGCACTCCGGCATCGCCGCGGCGTAGAACGAGCACGGGCCGTAGATCATGTCGACCACGCCGTCGCGCACCGCGTTGCCCTGCTGGAACATGCCGATCGCCTCGGGGCCGCCGCGCAGCTGGATCGTGAACTCCCCCTTGCCCGCGGCGTTGGCCTTCTCGACGAACTCGATGAAGCTCTTCGAGTAGACCACGGTCTTCGGGAACGCGTAGACGGCGCTGATGGTGTCGGCGGCGAGCGCCGGCAGCGCGGCGAGCCCGGCGGCGACGAGCGCTGCAACGGTCGCGATTCTCTTCATGGCTTCCTCCTCCGTTCGGATGACCTGCGGCGCATTGTTCGTGTCGGAGCGGCGGCAGGTGCGCCGCCGCGCGCCGATCGCGCATTATCGACGCTCGCCCGCAGTACCGCAACCGGCCAGCCGGCCGCGCGCGAGGCCGTATACACTTGCCGGCCGCCTGCACCGGTCGAAAGATGAACGCCCCGCCGCCCCTGCGCCAGGTCACGCTTGAGGACAAGTACGCGCTCGAGCGCGGCGCGGTGTACCTGAGCGCGATCCAGGCGCTCGTGCGCCTGCCGATGCTGCAGCGCGACCGCGACGCGCGCGCGGGGCTCGACACGGCCGGCTTCGTCTCCGGCTACCGCGGCTCGCCGCTCGGCGGTCTCGACGTCGCGCTCGCGCGCGCGCGGCCACATCTCGAGCGCCACCGGATCCGCTTCCAGCCGGGCGTGAACGAGGACCTGGCCGCCACCGCGGTGTGGGGCACGCAGCAGGTGGGGCTCTTCCCCGGCGCGCGCCACGACGGCGTGCTCGCCATGTGGTACGGCAAGGCGCCCGGCGCCGATCGATCGGGCGACGTGTTCCGCCACGGCAACGCGGCCGGCGCCGCGCGCCACGGCGGCGTGCTGCTCGTCACCGGCGACGATCCGGCGGCGCGCTCGACGACGGTCGCCGACCAGACCGACCACCTGTACAAGGCGCTCGGGATTCCGGTGCTCGCACCGGCGTCGGTGCAGGACATCCTCGATCTCGGCCTGCACGGCTTCGCGCTCTCGCGCTACTCCGGGTGCTGGATCGCGCTCAAGTGCGTGGCCGACGTCGTCGAGAGCTCGGCCGTGGCGGCGATCGATCCGGGGCGCCCGGCGATCGCGCTCCCGGACGACTTCGCAATGCCCGCGGGCGGGCTGAGCATCCGCTACCCGGACTGGATGCTCGAGGCCGAGGCGCGCCTCAAGCAGCACAAGCTTTACGCCGCCGTCGCGTACGCGCGCGCGAACGCGCTCGTGCGCGTGACGCTCGACGGCCCGCGCGCGCGGCTCGGCGTCGCGGCGGCGGGCAAGGCCTACGCCGACCTGCGCCAGGCGCTCGTCATGCTCGGCATCGACGAGGCCGCGGCGCGCGACATGGGCCTTCGCATCCTGAAAGTCGACATGCCGTGGCCGCTCGAGCCCGACGCGGTGCGCCGGTTCGCCGCCGGGCTCGAGGAGATCCTGGTGGTCGAGGAGAAGCGACCGCTGGTCGAGGAGCAGATGAAGGAGCAGCTCTACCACCGGCCGGACGGCGCGCGCCCGCGGATCGTCGGCAAGCGCGCCGACGCCGGCCAGTGGGAGCCCGACCCCGAATGGGTGATCCCGCCGACCGGCGAGCTCTCGCCGGCGATCGTCGCGCGCGCGCTCGCGCGTCGCCTCCTGCGGTTCCATCCCGCGGAAGCGCTCCGCGCGCGCCTCGCCGCGCTCGAGGCGCCGGCGCCGGCGCCGGCCGCGGCCGGCGGGCCCCGCCCGCCCTGGTTCTGCTCGGGCTGCCCACACAACACCTCGACCCGCGTGCCCGAAGGCAGCCGCGCGACCGCCGGCATCGGCTGCCACTCGATGGCGGTGTGGATGGATCGCAACACGTCGACCTGGACGCACATGGGCGGCGAGGGCGTGCCATGGATCGGCCAGGCGCCCTACACCGAGACCCGGCACATCTTCGCCAACCTCGGCGACGGCACCTACTTCCATTCGGGGCACCTGGCGGTGCGCGCCGCCGTCGCCGCGAAGGTCCCGATCACCTACAAGATCCTGTTCACCGACGCGGTCGCGATGACCGGCGGGCAGCCGGTCGACGGCGAGCTCTCGGTGCCGGCCGTCACGCGGCAGATGGCCGCCGAGGGCGTCGGCCGGATCGCCGTGGCGAGCGACGAGCCGGGCAAGTATGCGGGCGCGGACCTCGCGCCCGGCACGACGGTGCACCATCGCGACGCGCTCGACCGGGTGCAGCGCGAGCTGCGCGACTGGTCGATCGCGCGCGGCGCGGTGTCGGTGCTCGTATACGACCAGACCTGCGCCGCCGAGAAGCGCCGGCGCCGCAAGCGCGGCGCCTACCCCGACCCGGCGCGCCGGGCGTTCATCAACACCATGGTGTGCGAGGGCTGCGGCGACTGCTCGGCGCAGTCGAACTGCCTTTCGATCGAGCCGGTCGAGACCGAGCTCGGCGTCAAGCGGCGCATCAACCAGTCCTCGTGCAACAAGGACTACTCCTGCCTGAAGGGCTTCTGCCCGTCGTTCGTGACCGTCGAGGGCGGCACGCTCCGGCGCGGGCGCGCCGCGGCCGGCGCGGCAGCCGATTGGCCGGCCCTGCCCGAGCCGGCGCAGGCCGCGCTCGACGCGCCGTACGCGCTGCTCGTCACCGGCATCGGCGGCACCGGCGTGGTCACCATCGGCGCGCTGCTCGGCATGGCCGCGCATCTCGAGGGCAAGGGCGCATCGGTGCTCGACGTCACCGGTCTCGCGCAGAAGGGCGGCGCGGTGACCTCGCACGTGCGCTTCGCCGCCCGCCCCGGGGAGATCCACGCCGCGCGCATCGGCGACGGCGAGGCCGATGCGGTGCTCGCGTGCGATCTCGTCGTCGCCAACGGCGCCGACGCGCGCAGCCGGATGCGCGCGGGGCGCACGCGGCTCGTCGGCAACAGCGCGGTCGCGCCGACCGCCGACTTCACGCTCAAGCAGGCGATCGCCTGCACCGCGGAGGCGCTCGAGGCGGACCTCACCGGGCTGCTCGGCGCCGAGCGCGTGGCGTTCGTGCCCGCGGCGCGTCTCGCCGCGGCGTTGCTCGGCGATGCGATCGCCACCAACCTCTTCATGCTCGGCTTCGCGTACCAGCGCGGTCTCGTTCCGGTCGGAGCCGC
>JAHDYJ010000124.1 GCA_023383795.1 Burkholderiales bacterium
TCAAACCTTGACTGCCTCCCCGGCAAAGCCGGGGGGCCTCCCTTGGTAGGCTAGCACCTATCCCAAATGCGAATGCGGTGGCGAAAGAGGGGATCTACAAGGGGCTCGCCCCTTGTTCGTTCAGGGATATACAAGGGGCAATCTGCCCCTTGTTCGTACGACCTCGGTTCGGGAAGAAGCACGGCCGCGATTTTGAGATAGCTTCTAGGGTGGACCCTCTAGGCTTTTAGGTTCTGCCCTCTAGCGCCGCTGCGTAACCTGTCGTCATGTGCAGCGCAGCAAGGCGGGTACGCCGGCGCGCCACGCGGCTTTCCAATTCACCAAGGAGATCGTCATGCAACGCGTCGCAACCCTCAGCAAGGACACGCTCAAGCACGCGCGCGGCACCGCCCGGAACGTCGTCGAGGCCTATCGCCTCGTCGCGCACCGCGGGGTGGCGCTCGAGCGCCAGGCGGTGAGCGCCGGAATCGGGTACGTCGGCACCCGCCTGAAGACCGACGGCCAGGTGCTCGCGAGCGTCGGCCGCATGAACCGCGACGTGACCGGCTTCGCGACGACCGTCGTCGACGGCGCCGCCGAGCAGGCGAACGCCATCGTCGATGGCGTCGCGCGGGTCGCCGAGCAGATCGTGGTCAAGGGCCTGAACGCGGTGCCGCCGCGCATCGCCCGCCCGCTGCAGACGGTGGCGCTGCCGGTGATGAACCCGGTCCGCGACATCACGCTGCGGATCGAGGGCGCGACCGTGCGGGTGGTCAAGCTGGTCGGGCAGAAACCCCGCGCCGGCGCGGCGAAGCGAGCAAAGCGCACCGGCCACAAGCGTCGCGCCCGCTAGCGGGGGTGGTTGGCGGCGATTGCACGACGCACCACCCCGGCCGCTCGACCACATACGCACCGCCCCGGCCGCTCGCGCGGCCACCTTCCTCGAGGAGGAGGGGAGCTTCAGGTCCCCTCCTTCCAAGGCGGGGTCCGGCCGCAGGCCGGGGGACGGTTGGCGGCGATTGCACGACGCACCGCCCCGGCCGCTCGACGACCTACGCACCACCCCGGCCGCTCGCGCGGCCACCCCTCCTCGAAGAGGAGGGGAGCGCGGTCACGCCATCGTGACGAACTCCTCCGCGGCGGTCGGGTGGATCCCGACCGTCGCGTCGAACTGCGCCTTCGTGGCGCCGAGCTTCACGGCGATCGCGACACCCTGCATGATCTCGGGCGCGTCCGCGCCGACCATGTGCGCGCCGACGACGCGGCCGCTCCCGGCGTCCACGACGAGCTTCATCAGCGTCCGCTCGGGGCGCCCGGTCAGCGTGTGCTTGAGCGGCGTGAACGTGCTGCGGTGGACCTGGACGTCGAGGATGCGCGTCCGCGCCTCCTCTTCGGTGAGGCCGACGGTCGCCACCGGCGGCTGGCTGAACACCGCCGTCGGAACCGCCTCGTGGTCCACGGCCGACGGCTTGCCGCCGAAGAGCGTCGCGGCGAGCTTGGCGCCGTCCTTGATCGCGACCGGCGTGAGCTGCGGCCGCCCGGTGACGTCGCCGACCGCGTGGATCGACGCGACGCTCGTACGCGAGTGCTCGTCCACGATCACGCCGCCGTTCGCGTCGAGCGCGACGCCGAGCCGCTCCAGGCCGAGCCCCGCCGTGCCCGGCTTGCGTCCGGTCGCGAACATGACCGCGTCGCAGTCGAGCGCGTCGCCGCTCACGCAGCGCGCGACGAGCGGCGTGCGCGCGCCGCGCTCGACGCTCGCGATCTCGCACTTGAACCGGATGTCGATGCCCTTCTTGAGGAGCTCCTCGGTCAGGTGCCGGCGCACGTCCATGTCGAACCCGCGCAGGAGCGGCTCGCCGCGGTAGACCACCACGACCTCCGCTCCCAGGCCGTGGAAGATCCCGGCGAACTCCACCGCGACGTAGCCGCCGCCCTCGATCACGATCCGCCGCGGCAGGCGCGGCAGGTGGAACGCCTCGTCGGAGGTGATGCCGAGCTCGGCGCCCGGGATCGGCGGCCGCCACGGCTTGCCGCCGGTCGCGACGAGGATGTGCCGTGCGCTCATCTGGCGCCCGCCCGCGCTGACCGTGTGCGGGTCGACGACGGTCGCGCGCGCCTCGACGAGCTCGACGCCGGCCTTCGCCAGCAGCTGCTTGTAGATCCCGTTCAGACGCGCGATCTCGCGATCCTTGGCGGCGATGAGCGCGCTCCAGTCGAACCGGCGGCGGCCGACGGTCCACCCGTAGCCGGCCGCGTCGTCGAAGTCCTCGGCAAAATGCGCGGCGTAGGCGAAGAGCTTCTTCGGGATGCAGCCGCGGATCACGCACGTGCCGCCGACGTCGCGGTCCTCGGCGATCGCGACGCGCGCGCCGTGCGCCGCCGCCACGCGGCTCGCACGCACGCCGCCCGAGCCGGCGCCGATCACGAAGAGGTCGAGGTCGAACTCGGGCATCGCGGTCTCCGCTCTGGTGTGTCGCCGGGCCGCGAAGCATACCCCACGGCCGCTCGGCTCATGTCGGCGAGACTGAGGGTTCCTTACGCGCGCGCCGGTATAATCCGCCCGTGCCGGGCGCGCCGGCCCCGGCGAAGCGGCGCACCGCCGCGCGCGCCCGCTTCCGCCGCCCTTCCCCACACGTCCATCGATGCTCGTAGCGAACGGACTCGAATGCCTGCGCGGCGAGCGGCGGCTCTTCCGCGACCTCGGCTTCGAGCTCGAGCCGGGCATGCTGCTCGAGGTGCAGGGCGCGAACGGCAGCGGCAAGACGAGCCTGCTGCGCATGCTCTGCGGCCTGCTCGCGCCGACGGCGGGCGAGATCCTCTGGAACGGCGCCGACATCGGCTCGCTCGGCGAGGCGTACCGCGGCGAGCTCGCCTACCTCGGGCACCAGAACGCGATCAAGGACGACCTCACCGCGGTCGAGAACCTGCTCGTCTCCGAGACGCTGGCCGAGGCGGCCGTGACGCGCGCATCGGCGCGCGAAGCGCTCGCCCGGCTCGGATTGCGGGGGCACGAGGAGCTGCCCACGCGCGTGCTCTCGCAGGGCCAGAAGCGCCGCGCGGCGCTCGCGCGCCTGCTCTTCCGCGAGCGCTGCCGGCTGTGGGTGCTCGACGAGCCGTTCGTCGCCCTGGACGCGCAGGCGGTGCGCGACGTGGCCGGCATCATCGCGGGCCAGCTCGGCGGCGGCGGCATCGTGATCTTCACGACGCACCAGGAGGTGCCGGTCGAGGCGCCGCGGCGCGTCGCGCTCAGGCTCGGCAGATGAGCGCGCCCGCTCCGCTCGCCGCGTTCGCCTGCGTGCTGCGGCGCGACCTGCTGCTCGCGCTCAGGCGCCGCTCCGATCTCGCCACCACGCTCTTCTTCTTCGTGATCGTGGTGAGCCTCTTCCCGCTCGGCGTCGGCCCCGAGGCCAACCTGCTGCGCACGATGGCGCCGGGCGTCGTGTGGGTCGCCGCGCTGCTCGCCTCGATGCTCGCGCTCGGCCGGCTCTTCGCGGGCGACTACGCCGACGGCACCCTCGAGCAGCTCGTGCTCGCTCCGCATCCGCTCGGGCTGCTGGTCGGCGCCAAGGTCGCGGCGCACTGGCTCGTCACCGGCCTGCCGCTCGTCGTGCTCGCGCCGCTGCTCGGTCTTGCGTTCGATCTCGGCCCGCGGGCGCTCGGCGTGCTCGCCCTCACGCTGCTGCTCGGCACCCCGACGCTCGGCCTGGTCGGCGCGATCGGCGCCGCGCTCACGCTCGGCCTGCGCGGCGCGGGCGCGCTGCTTTCGCTGCTGGTCCTTCCGCTATACATTCCGGTCCTGATCTTCGGCGCCGGCGCGGTCGAGGCGGTCGCGAACGGGCTCGGGCCGGGCGCCCATCTCTCCGTGCTCGGCGCGCTGCTCGCGCTGGCGGTGTTCTTCGCGCCGTGGGCGGCGGCGGTCGCGCTCAGGATCTCGCTGGAGTGAGGATGAACCTGTTCTACTACGCGGCGCCCCACACCTTCTATCCGCTGGCCGGGACGATGGCGCGCGTCTTCTACGCGCTCGCGGTCGTGCTCGGCGCGATCGGGCTCTACATCGGCTTCTTCGTCGCGCCGACCGACGCCCAGCAGGGCGAGGGCTACCGGATCATCTTCATCCACGTCCCCACCGCCTGGATGTCGATGTTCCTCTACGTCGTGATGGCCTTCTGGGCGGCGGTCGGCCTCGCCTTCAACACGCGGCTCTCGGCGATGATGGCGCAGGCGATCGCGCCGACCGGGGCCTGGATGACCTTCCTCGCGCTGTGGACCGGCGCGCTCTGGGGCAAGCCGATGTGGGGCACGTGGTGGGTGTGGGACGCGCGGCTCACCTCCGAGCTGATCCTGCTCTTCCTGTACCTCGGCTTCATGGCGCTGCAGGCGGCGATCGACGACCCGCGCCGCGCCGACCGCGCCGGCGCGGTGCTCGCGATCGTGGGCGTCGTCAACGTGCCGATCATCTACTTCTCGGTGCAGTGGTGGAACACGCTGCACCAGGGCGCGTCGGTCTCGCTCACGCGCAGCCCGAGCATGGCGACCACCATGCTCTGGGGCATGCTGGTCATGGCGCTCGCCTTCTGGATGTACTGCCTCGGCGCGACGCTCACCCGCGTGCGCGCCATCATCCTCGAGCGGGAGCGGCGCAGCGACTGGGCGCGCGATCTCGCCCGCGGCGCGAAGGCGGGCAGGGAGGCCGCGGCATGAAGTGGCAGAGCCTCGGCGACTTCCTCGCGATGGGCGGCTACGCCCTCTACGTGTGGGGCTCCTACGCGGTGACCGTGGCGGTCGTCGCGCTCGAGCTGGCGCTGCTCCGCGCGCGCGCGAAGGCGGCGCGCCGAGCCGCCGCCTCGGCGGCGCCCGAGGACCGCGAGGCGGAGTGAGACGCCGGGCAGGCGACGCCCGAGGCGTCGCCCGACCACCCCGGCCGCTCGCGCGGCCGCCCCGAGGAAAAGAGGGCGCGCTTCGCGCGAACCACCCCGTCGCGCTGCGCGCGGCACCTCGCCTTGGAAAGGAGGTGACTGTGCGCGCCGCGCCTTACGACCCGACCCGCAGCGCCGCGCGGCCGACCACCTCGCCGCGCTCGACGCGCGCGTGCAGCGCCTCGGCCTCGGCGAGCGGGCGGATGTCGGTGACGATCGGCCAGACCTCGCCGCGCGCGACGAGGTCGAGCGCCTCGAGCACCTCGATCCGCGTGACGTAGCGGCTGCCGAGGATGTCCTGCTCCTTGTACAGGAGCTCGAGCGACGAGAGGCCGAACGGCTGCCCGGCGCCGCCGAGCGTGACCAGGCGCCCGTGGCGGCCGAGCGACTGCGCGCCCGCCTCGAGCGTCGCGGTCGTCGACACGTAGTCGATCGCGACGTCGACGCCCTCGCCGCGCGTGAGGTCGAGCAGCGCCTCGACGACGTCGGAGCGCGACGCGTCGACCGTCGCGTCGGCGCCGGCCTTGCGGCACGCCTCCAACTTGTCGGCGGCGGTGTCCACCGCGATGACGCGCGCGCGCGCCCATCTTGCGAGCATCACCTGGTGGATGCCGAGCCCGCCGCCGGCGCCGAACACCGCGACCGTCTCGCCGGCCCTGACCCGCGCGCGGCGCAGCACCTTGTAGGGCGTCGCGAGCGCGTCGGTGACGACGCCGATCTCGGCCGGATGGGCCTTGTAGTCGAGGCCCTCGGGCAGCCTGACGAAGACGTGCGCCGGCAGCTTGACGTACTCGGCGTAGCCGCCGTCGCACTCCTTGCCGACGTTGCCGGCGAGGTTCACGCAGAGCGGCTCGTGATTCGCCAGGCACCAGCGGCAGTGGCCGCAGTTGAGGTAGAAGTAGGCGGTGACCCCGTCGCCGGCGGCGAGCCCGGTCACGCCGGCGCCGACGGCCACGATCTCGCCCGCGATCTCGTGGCCGATGATGCGCGGGAAGGTCGCGCGCACGCGGCCCGCCTTGACGTGCTGGATCGTGAGCCCGGAGCCGCAGGCGAATACGCGCGCCACCGCCTCGCCCGCGCCCGGCACGGGGTCGGGCACCTCGGTCAACTCGAAGGGGGCGTTCGGCCCGCGCAGCACCATCGCCTTCATCGGAGCGCTCCGCGTCAGTCGGCGAACATGAAGTTCGCGGCCTTGAGGAACAGCGTGCGGTTCACGCCGTCGGAGTGCAGGAACGCGGCGGCGTCGCGCACCAGCTTCTCGACCCCGAACTCCTTCATGTAGCCGTGGCCGCCGTGGATCTCCATCGTCCAGGTGGCGATCTTCCACGCCGCCTGCGCGGCCATCGCCTTCGGCAGCGCGCCGAGCGTGCGGTCCCAGCCGTGCTCCTGGTGGTCGGCGAGCCAGCAGGCGCGGTGCACGTACGAGCGCGAGGCGTCGATCAGCATGCGCATCTCGGCGAGCTGCGCGCGGATGCCGTCGTGCTCGATCAGGGGCCTGCCGCCCTGCACGCGCACCTTGGCCCACTCGATCGCCTTCCTGTGCAGCGCGCCCGCCACGCCGAGGATCGTCGCCCCGGCGTACGCGTTCGACTGCGGGAAGAACTCGGCGAGCACGTTGAAGCCGTTGCCCACCCTGCCGACCACGTTCTCGTCCGGAATGAAGCAGTCCTGGAACACGAGCTCGGCGTTGTTCGCGAGGCGCTCGCCCATCTTGTCGTGCACGCGGCCGATGGTGAAGCCGGGGCGGTCGCGCTCGACCAGGAAGCAGGTCGAGCCCTCGTTCATCGGCCGGCCCTTCTCGGTCTGCACGAAGAGCAGATAGAAGCTCGCGCGGTTGCCGTTCGAGATGAAGTGCTTCATGCCGTTCACGGTCCAGCCGCCGGGCACCTTCTGCGCGCTGGTGCGGAACGGCGTCGGGTACGGCAGGAAGTAGTTCGACGCGTTGTCCGGCTCGGTGATGCCGATCGCGAGCATGCCGCGCGGGTCGGCGGCGAACTTCGGCAGCACGCGCGCGCGCTGCTCGGCGTTCAGCGCCTTCTGCATGATCTGCGCGATCTTGAGCGTCTGCGCGAAGATCACCGAGACGCCGATGTCGCCCTTGCCGAGCTCCTCGATCACCATCGCGGTGGTGAGCGAGTCGGTGCCGAGGCCGCCCCACTCCTCGGCGAGCGTCATCGTGCGTATGCCGACCTCGTGCGCGCGCTCGACGATCTCCCACGAGAAGCCCGCCGCCGGGTCCGCGTGGGCGTCGAGCGCAGCCGCGCGCGGGGCCACCTCCTCCGCGACGAAGCGCGCGACCGTCTCGAGGATCGCGCGCTGGTCCTCGTTCACGATGAAGATCTCTTCCATGGTGCTCCCCCTCCGGCCGTCGGGCGGCGCCTACTCTGGCACAGCCGCCCGCGGGGGAGCTTAACCGAGATCAATCCGGCGCAGCTCGGGTCGGGGGCGCGGGCTCGCACGCAGGCCGCGCGGACCTCGTGCGCGTCGTTGGTGCCCTGCAGCACTCTCGGGGCGCCGGCGCGCTCCGCTTGTCGGCGGCCGGCTCGACGCGGTGTGGCGGCGCGCCTCCCCGGCGCGCCGCCGCCCTTCAGCCTTCGCTCACTTGAACCATCCGTGCCCGTGGGCGCGGCGGGACTTGCGGTGCGGCTTCTTGCCCGTCTTCTTGCCGTCGAGCTCGTCGTGCACGACCTTGCCGTTGACGATCGTCAGCACCGAGTGGATGTCGAGGATCTCCTCGTCGGACACCTTCGACTCGTTGAAGTAGTCGTCGCTCAGCACCACGAGGTCGGCCCACTTGCCCTCCTCGATCGTCCCGAGCTTCCTCTCCCAGTCGGGCCCGAGGAACCACGCGTTGTCCGCGGTGTAGAGGCGCAGGACCTCCTTGCGGCTGATGGTCTGGCCGCCGTTGATCAGCTGGCCCCGGGCGTTCTTCCCGGTGACCGCGTAGTACATGCCGGTCCAGGGGTCCATGACCGAGATCTGCATGCCGTCCGAGCTCATGCCGGCGCGCGCGCCGCGATCGAGGATGGTCCGGAACGGCGGGCCGTTGCCGCCCGCCGAACCGCTCAGCCAGCGCCAGCCGCCGAGCACGCTCAAGCCCACCCCCAGCTCCCTGGAAAGGTCGATGTACTGCGGCGTGATGAACGGCACGTGGGCGAGCACCCAGCGCAGCTCGGTGATGCCGTCCGGGTTCACGACGGAGAGCTTCAGCGGATCGGGGTTCGCCGGCGTCTGCGGGATGCCGCTCGTCCTGAGCTCCTCGTTCACCGATTTCCAGAACTCGAGAATGGTGACGAAGTCGGTGGAGCTCAGCGAGTGGTTCTCGTTGCGCCAGCCGCGCTGCGCCACCAGCCGGGTGCCGTTCATCCACGCCGGCGAACCGAGGCCGCCGAACGGCGCGCCGCCGGTGAACTCGCCGATGCCGCCGTTCGACAGCCACTCGTCGCCGAGCAGCGGCACGGTGTTGTTCAGCCGCTGCTCCAGCTGCGGCGTCTCCGGGTCGGGCTCGATGTGCAGGTAGTTGACCTGGACGCGCGCCGGCAGCTCGCCCTTCGCGTGCAGCGCCCGCACCGAGTCGAACGCCCGGTACTGGTCGAACGACGCGAGGCCGTCCAAGGCCGTTCCCGTGTTGCCGAAGTAGGACTCGGCGAAGTGGAAGCTGCCTTGGTCGACGTGGGTGGTCAGGCCCACCGACAGGCCGAATTCCAGCGCGCTCAGCAGGCCCTGGATCTGCGCCTCGAGGTTGTTGTGCTCGGGAAGGTCGCGCAGCGCCTGCAGCGCCGCGAGCGCGGGGCCGGTCGGGAAGACCCCGGCGATCGTGCCGTCGTCGTTGACCGGGATGCCCTTGCTCTCGAAGAACGCCTTGCCGAGCGCATTGGTCTGCGCCGGTCCGGCGAAGCCCTCGAACAGCAGCACCGGATTGTTGGGGAGCGCGGCGCTCAGCTCCGTGAGATTCGGGAACCGTGCCGGGTCCGGCGGCGGAACGAACTGGTTCCGGTGCAGCCCGCCGAGACTGACGACCCATTCGCCGTGCTCGAGCTCGGCGGCCTTCGCGGCGAGCAGCTCGAGTGCCTTGCCGATCGAGCGCGCCTTGTCGAGGCGCACGTCGTTGCCGGGCCGCAGCCCGAGCAGGATGATGTGATTGTGGTTGTCGATCAGGCCGGGCACCGCCGTGCGGCCGCGGAGGTTGATCACCTTGGTACAGCCGTCCGCGCCCGCGCCGTGGCCGCCGACGCTCGCGAACTTGCCGTCCTCGATCAGCACGGAAGAGACGACGCGGTCGCGCTTGTCCATCGTGTGGATCTTGCCGTTGACGAGGCGGATCGAGCGCTTGCCGTCGCAGTCGCGGCCGTCGGCGAAGCCCGGCGACGCGAAGAGCAGGCCGGCGGCGAGCAGCGCGCCGCACGCCGCGCGGGACCCGGGACGCGGAGAGTCGTGCCTTTGCATGGATGTCCTCCTGGTGTGGTTTGGCTCGTGTCGTTCTTTTTTCGCGGAGCGGGATCGCGATCGGATCCCGGCCCTGCGACGAGATTAGTCCAGGATCGGCGCATCCGGCGCGGGTTTTTTGCTTGGGATCGCGCCCACGCGCGTCGACGCCACCCGCGCGCGCCGCGCAGGTTGGGACCTGCGCCCGCCTGCGAAGCGCTGATCGCGCTCGACGGTCATACCCGCGTTCGCGCGAATGGCCCGTCTTCTGCGGAGCTTCTCTAGTCGGACGGCGACCCGGCGGACTTCGCGGCGCCCGCCCGGCCCCGCGCCGCCGGCGCGGACCGGTCGACCGGCGGCTCGTAGACGAAGCGCCAGAGCGTATAGGACGCGGCGCCCCTGAAAGCCTCGTCCTCGCCCCTGAAGTTCGCGATCTTGACCGGCCGGTCCTCGGAGAGGCTGTGAACGCCGACGATCCGCTCGCCGTGCTTGACGAGGCCCCACTCGCGCGTGCCGGTCATCGGGTCCGGATAGAGCCTGCGCAGATGCCGGCGCACGACGGGGAAGCGCCGGTCCTCGAGCAGGTCCTCCAGGCGCTCGGGAAACCGCTTGGCGCCGGGCGAGCCCTCGTAGTAGCTGCCGATCGCGCGGCGGAACTCGCCGCCGACGAAGAGGAGCTGCGCCTCGCGCTCGCGCTTCGCGGCGGTGCTCCAGAGCTCGCCCGCGCCGGCGAGCGCGACGCCGGCGATCGCGACGAAGATCAGCACGCCGATGTAGGTGTATCCGCGCTCGCGCCGCGCCGCGCGCATTCAGAGCTCCGAGTAGGGCGTGCCTCCGGCGGTGCCGCCGGGCGCGCCGCTGCGCAGGTCGTAGACGCCGCCCTTGGTGGCGTCCGCGGGCGGGATGAGCCTCCAGGTGAGGGCGCTCTCCGTCACGGGGTCCACCGGGAAGCTGCGCAGATAGCGCTTGTCGACGAGGTCCTGCAGGCTGTCGGGATAGCGGCCGGTGTCGCCGTAGTGCTTGTCGATGGCGTCGCGCACGGTCGCCAGCGACTGCTTGAGCACGACCTCCTTCGAGCGGTCCACGCTCGAGAAGTAGCGCGGCACGACGAGCATGAGCAGCGTCGCGATGATCGCCATCACCACCAGGAGCTCGATCAGCGTGAAGCCGCGTGGCGCCGCCAGGGAACCGCCCCGGCCGCTGCGCGGCCACCGCTCCTTGGAAAGGAGCGAACCACCCCGGCCGCTGCGCGGCCACCCCTCCTTGGAAAGGAGGGGAAGAACGCCCATCCACCGGCGCGTCATGCTCCTCTCCGCCCTCCTCACTCCTCCCGCCTCCTGCTTACCGTTCACCGTTCACCGCTCACCGCTCACGCCTCACCCGCCGCTCACCACTCGCGGTAGGGGATGCCGTTCAGCCCGGCGCCCTCCGCGAGCGAGTAGACGTCGAAGACGTCCTTGCCTTCCTCGGGCGCCTCCGGCGGGCTCGCGTAGCTGCGCTTGCCCCAGGTGCTCGCCGCCGGCGCCGACGCCTCCGGGTAGAACGGATCGCGCGGCAGGCGGCGCAGGAAGTAGATCTTCGCCTTCTTCGGATCCTTGGCGTCCTCCACGCCCCGCACCAGCAGCTCGAGCGAGGGCGGATAGCCGGACTCGTCCGCCTTCCGCGCGACGCGGCCCTCGTCGACGGCGCGCTTGTACTCGTCGAGCGCGCCGCGAATGCCGCGCAGCGCGGCGGCGAGCTCCCGCTCCTTCGTGCGCTTGACCGCGAGCTCGGCGAGCGGCACGACCGACGTGGCGAGCACGCCGACGATCGCGAGCGTGACGAGCAGCTCGACCAGCGTGAACCCGCCGCGCGCCCGGATCATCTGTCGGCGACGATCGCCACGCGGTGCGCACCGGGCGCGGCCACGCCGACGGCGTTGCCCGCGGCGTCCACGCCGCGCGCGCTCTCGACGCGGATGTCGGTCGACCCCGCGGCCTCGGGCAGCACGCGGAAGCGGAGCTCGGTCGGCGGCGGCTGCGCGCCGGGGACCTCGGCCCCCGCGACATCGAGCGTCACGCGGCCGGCCGCCGTCGGGCTCGCGCCGACCGGCGCCACCGCCTTGGGATCGTAGGCCACGACGACCTCGACGCTGCGCGCCGCGGCGCCGACCGGAACGCCGAACCTGACGCTGAACTCGCTGCCCGGCGCCGCCTGGGCGGGCGCCGCGAAGAGCAGCGCGAACTCGGGGGCGGCCGCCGTGGGCTGCGCGCTCGCGAGCGCGGGGCGCGTCGCCGCCCCCGGGACCGCCGCGCCCTGCGGCGCCGCCCCGCCCGCCGATGCGAGCGACAGCGCGGCCGCGCGCGTGCGCAGCGGCGGCGCGCCGACCGAGGTCTCGGTGCCGACGGCGAAGGCCGACGGCACGGTGATCGGCGTGGCGAGGTTGCGCACGATCCGCGGCGTGATCAGCAGCACGATCTCGGTCTTGCGGGTCTCGTCCAGGTCGCTCGAGAAGAGCCGCCCGAGCGTCGGCAGGTCGCCGAGGCCGGGCACGCGCGAGGATGTCTTGCGTTCCTCGTCGTTGATCAGGCCGGCGAGCACCTGCGTCTCGCCGTCGCGCAGCCGCAGCGTGGTGGCCGCGGTGCGCGTGCCCAGCCGGTACGCCACGGTGTTGTTGGTGACGATCTGCTCCAGGATGTTGCTCACCTCGAGCCCCACCTTGATCGCCACGTCGTCGTCGAGATGGACGTTGGGCTCCACGTCGAGCTTGAGCCCGACGTCGAGGTAGCTGACCGAGGTGCTCACGCCGACGTTCACCGAGGTCGTGCTGGTCACCACCGGCACCCGCTCGCCGATGTGGATGCGCGCCTTGTCGCGGTTCCTGACGCGGATGCGCGGGTTGGCGAGCAGGTTGCCCTCGCCCACCGTCGCGCGCAGGTTGGCGATCAGCACGGGGTTGTTCGTGAAGAACCGCAGGCCGTTCTCGCCGAGCTGGTACACGGGCGGGAACGTCGCGGCGGCGCCCGCCGCGCCGGTGACGGGCGGCAGGCTGTAGTTCACCTGCTCCGGATACTTGATGCCGAGCTCCTGCAGCCGGCTCGACTGCACTTCCATGACCTCGACCTCGAGCATCACCTCCGGCTCGCCCAGATCCTGCGCGGCCACCAGCCGCTCGGCGAGCTGCACCGCCTCGGGCGTGTCCTTGATCACCAGCAGGTTGAGCTTCTCGTCGATGAAGATGTCGCGCGTCTTGACGAGCGAGCGCACCATCGCGGCGGTCAGCTTCGGGTCGGCGTTCGCGAGGTAGAAGCTGCGCACCACCAGCTCCTGGTACTCGCGGATCTTCTGCGGCGTGCGCGGATAGACGAGCACCGTGTTCTCGTTCAGCACCTTGCGCTCGAGCTGGTTGGTGAGCAGCAGCAGCCGGATCACCTCGTCGAGGTTGCCGTCCTTCACGTAGATCGTCGTGCGCAGGTCGGGCCGCACGTCGCGGTCGAACACGAAGTTGATCCCGTAGCCGCGCGAGATCACCTCGAAGATCGAGCGCAGCGGCGCGTCGCGGAACTCCACCGAGATCGGCCGGGCGAGCGCGGCCTCGAGCTGCGGCGTGCGCAGGTCGCCCTCGGTCCTGCGCGACTGGACGGTCTGCATGATCGCGCGCGCGACGCGGCTCGACGCGTTCTCCGCCAGCACCGCACGGGCGCCCGCCTCGGCGGCCGCGAGGTCGCCCTTCTTCAGCGCCTCCGCGGCCTCGGCGAGGAGGCGTGTCTCGCGGCGCGCGCGCTCGACCGCCGCGATGCCGTTCGGCGGGTAGGGGCTCGCCGGCGCGATCCGCATCGCGCGCCGGTAGTCGGCCTCCGCCTCGTCGTAGCGTCCCGCCGCGCGCGCCGCCTCCGCGCTCGCGAGCAGCTGCCCGAGCAGGGCTTCCCGGTTCGTCTCGTACGCGCCGCGCGCCGCCGCGCTCGTCGGGTTGTCGCGGGCGGCGCGCTCGAGGAGCTGGAGGCCTTCCTCGGTCTTGCCCTCGGAGAGCAGCCGGCGACCCTCGGCGATGCGGGGATCGGTCGCGCAGCCGGCGATGCCGAGCGCGACGGCCACTGCGATGACGTGACTGCGATTCATGACGCCTCCCTCACTTTGCGGGGCCGAGCACGAGCTCCTGGCGCGTGCCGAGCGGTAGGTAGGTGAAGACCACCTTCCCCGCGTCGACGCGCTCCACGCGATAGGTGCCGTCGAGCGTGGCGCCGGCCCGCGCCACGTAGCTGTTCTCCCCGCGCGTCAGGAAGACCGTCACCTGCCCCGCCTCGACGGCGTGGCCGATGTAGGTGAAGGGCAGCGGCGGCGCCTGCGGCGCGCGCGGCGGCGGCGGCGCCGCCGGGCGCGGCGGCTGCAGCGTCGCGACGGTCCAGCGCTTCTGCGCGAACGGGTCGGCGCGAGGGCGCTCGTGCGGCGCCCGGCGCAGCCGGTCGAGGTCGAGCGGCGGCACCGGTTCGGCCCCGCCGCGCGCCTCGCCGGGGGCGGCGGCGCGGGACGACTGCGCCGGCGCCACCGCGGCCTCGTCGTCGCTCGCGGCCCACTTCACCCCCGCGAGCGGGAGCGCGAGCGCCGTGCCGAGGTTCGTCCA
>JAHDYJ010000232.1 GCA_023383795.1 Burkholderiales bacterium
CTGCTCGCGCAGAAGCACCGCAACATCTGCTGCGTCGGCGACGACGACCAGTCGATCTATTCCTGGCGCGGCGCGGAGATCGAGAACATCCTCCGCTTCGAGCGCGACTTCCCGGGCGCGAAGATCGTCCGGCTCGAGCGCAACTACCGCTCCACCGCGCCGATCCTCGCCGCCGCCTCCGTCCTGATCGCGCACAACGAGGGCCGCCTCGGCAAGACGCTGCGCCCGGCCGGGGCGAGCGCCGAGGGCGAGAAGGTCGAGGTGCTGGCGCTGTGGGACTCGGAGGAGGAGGCGCGCGCGGTCGGCTCCCGCATCGAGGCGCTCAGGCGCGAGGGCCACGCGCTCGCCGAGATCGCCATCCTCGTGCGCGCGGGCTTCCAGACCCGCGCCTTCGAGGAGCGCATGATCACGCTCGGCATCCCCTATCGCGTGATCGGGGGCTTGCGCTTCTACGAGCGCGCCGAGATCCGCGACGCCATGGCCTATATGCGCGTGCTGCACCAGCCGGCCGACGATCTCGCCTTCGAGCGGATCGTCAACGTGCCGAAACGGGGCCTCGGTGACGCGGCCATGCGGGTGCTGCACGAGGCCGCGCGGCGCGAGGGCATGCCGCTGGCGCTTGCGGCCGACCGCGTCGCGCAGTCGGACGCGCTCAAGGGCCGGCCGCGCGCGGCGCTCGCGCAGCTCCTGCGCGACTTCGAGCGCTGGCGCGCGATGCTCGACCGCGAGGGCCATGTCGCCACCGTCGCGGCGATGCTCGACGAGTCCGGCTACACCGAGATGTGGCGGCAGGACAGATCGCCCGAGGCGCCGGGCCGGCTCGACAATCTGCGCGAGCTTCTCCGCGCGCTCGCCGATTTCGAGACGCTCGCGGGCTTCCTCGAGCACGTGGCGCTGGTGATGGAGAACGACGAGGCGGCCGAGGGCGACCGCGTCTCGCTGATGACGCTGCACGCGGCCAAGGGGCTCGAGTTCGACGCCGTGTTCCTGCCGGGCTGGGAGGAGGGGCTGTTCCCCAACCAGCGCGCGCTCGACGAGGGCGGTGCGAAGGCGCTCGAGGAGGAGCGGCGGCTCGCCTATGTGGGGCTCACGCGCGCGCGGCGGCGCGCGATCGTCTCCTGGGCGGCCAACCGGCGCATCTACGCCAACTGGCAGTCCTGCATCCCGTCCCGCTTCCTCGAGGAGCTGCCCGAGGAGCACGTCGCACGCGCGACCGCCCCGTCGGTCGCCGCGCGGTCGATCGATGCGGCTGCGTCGGTGTTCCCTGCCGTCGGCTTCGGCGGCGCACGCCGCGGGCGCGTGATCGAGGCCGGCGCCTGGGAGGTCGCCCCGCGCCCGGAGCGCGCGGACCGGTTCGCGGTCGGCGATCGCGTGTTCCACCAGAAGTTCGGCTACGGCACGGTGCAGGGCGTGGATGACGACAAGCTCGACGTCGCCTTCCCGACGGGCGTGAAGCGCATCCTCGACCGCTTCGTGGAGCGCGCGTGAGCCGCCTGCCGCGGCTTGCCGTCGCGGTGCCGGAACGTGCCGTGCCCGCCACGGTTGCCGCCTTCGAGACCGTCTGCGAGGCGGTGTCGTTCCTGCGTCGCGACGAGCGCGGCGAGCTCTGGTCGGTCGAGGGGATCCTGCGCGATCCCGGCCGGCGGGCGGAGCTCGACACGGCGCTCGCACTCGCCGCCGCGGCGTCGGGGATCGCGCCGCCCGAGGTCGCGACCGGCGAGGTCGAGGTCGAGGGCTGGCTCGCGCGCACCCGCGCGGCCTTCCCGCCGCAGCCGATCGGCCAGCGCTTCCTGATCCG
>JAHDYJ010000125.1 GCA_023383795.1 Burkholderiales bacterium
ACGGCATCGTGCGGTGGACGCGGCTCGCGACCGATCCGCTCGCGCCGCACGGCGGGCTCGACCCGGTCCGCGTGCCGGTGCGGTGGATGGTCGCCCGGGACGAGGCGCTGCGCGAGATCGTCGCCACTGGCACCGCCGAGGCGGCGCCCGCGTGGGCGCATTCGGTCCACGTCGAGGTGACCGGCCTCGAGCCCGGGCGCTGGTACTGGTACCGCTTCGCCGCGGGCGACGCCGAGAGTCCGATCGGCCGCACGCGCACGGCGCCCGCGGCGGGCGCCGCGGGCGCGCCGCTGCGCTTCGCCTTCGCGTCGTGCCAGCAGTACGAGCAGGGGTACTACGGCGCCTGGCGGCACGTCGCCGCGGACGCGCCCGATCTCGTCGTGTTCCTCGGCGACTACATCTACGAGAGTTCGTGGGGGCGGGACCACGTGCGCGCGCACGGCGCCGGCGAGCCCTACACGCTCGCCGACTACCGCGCGCGCTACGGACTGTACAAGAGCGACGCGGACCTGCAGGCCGGACACGCGGCGTGCCCGTGGATCGCGACGTGGGACGACCACGAGGTCGACAACGACTACGCGAACGACCTGCCCGAGGACGGGATGCCCCGCGCGGCGTTCCTCGCGCGGCGCGCGGCGGCGTATCGCGCCTACTACGAGCACATGCCGCTGCCCGCGCGCATGCGTCCGGACGGCCCGTCGATGCGCATCTGCACCACGCTCGACTGGGGCGCGCTCGCGCGCTTCTGCGTGCTCGACGGCCGGCAGTACCGCTCGCCGCAGGCCTGCCCGCGCAAGGGCCGCAGCGGCGGCTCCAGCACGGTCGACGTGGATCTGTGCCGCGAGCTCTTCGACGAGCGACGCTCGATGCTCGGCGCGGCGCAGGAGCGCTGGCTCGCGGCCGAGCTCGCGGCCTCGCCCGCCCGGTGGAACGTGCTCGCGCAGCAGACGCCGATCGCGCAGCTCGACCAGAAGCCCGGCTCCGGGCGGCGCGCCTGGACCGACGGCTGGGACGGCTACCCGGCCGCGCGGCGGCGGCTGCTCGAACACCTCGCCGTAGGGCGCGTCGCCAATCCGCTCGCGCTCAGCGGCGACGTGCACACGTTCGGCGCCGCCGACCTGAAGGTGGACTTCGACGATCCGGCCGCGCCGGTCGTCGCGAGCGAGCTCGTGTGCACGTCGATCACGTCGCAGGCGCGGCCGCAGGAGCGCCTGCTCGCGTTCCTGCCCGACAATCCGCACATCAAGTTCGTCGAAGCCCGGTACCGCGGCTACGTGCGCGTCGAGGCCGCGCCCGGCCTGCTGCGCGCGGACCTGCGCGCCGTGGAGACCGTGCGCGAGCGCGACGCCGCCTGCAGCACGCTCGCGACCTTCGTGATCGAGGACGGCAGGCCGGGGCCACAGCGCGCGTAGCTCCCCGCGCGCGGACCTCGCGAGAGCGAGCTCCTGCCGGAGCGGCCTACCCGCGCTTCAGCGCCGCCGGCGAGATCAGCACGCCGAACTGCTCGCACCAGATGACGACGCTTTGGTAGCGCGCGATGTCGACGCCGGCCGGGACCGGGTAGTTCTGGCTGCCCTTGAACGCGCGCAGCCGGCCGAGGTCGACGAACATCGTCCGCGCGACGTCGGTCGAGGGCGTGACGTTCGCCTCGGGCACGAGGTACACGTGGTACTTCGGTCCGGGCCCGACCTCGAAGTCGGCCTCGAGGTGCAGCAGGTCCTCGTACACCGTCACGCCGCCTTTGCCGTAGTGGATCGGGTCCGAGGGGTTCGCGTGGATGAACGTCCCCGTTGCGACCACTTTGCGCGCGGCCGCGTTCTCGACCTTGTCGGCGCCGACGATGTCGGCGAGGAAGATGTACGGGTAGACGAAGATGCCGGCGGCGAAGCCCGCGGCGACGCCGAGCAGCCCGCCGACGATGAACGTGAGGATGTATCTCGCCATGCGCGTCGCGCCTCGCGGTCACGCCCGGACGCCGCGTCGGTGCGAACACCGGGCAGCGCGGATTGGAGCACATCCTGCGCGCGGGGCGAAATCGTGATGTGAATCAAAGCCGCCCTGGCAGGCCGTGTACAGAATGAGAAGCGTTCTCATTCCTAGAGCGGCCGAAAAAAATGAACTCATTCAACAGGCTGCGGCTGCCGGCGATTGCCGGGCTGGTCGCCGCGCTGGCGGGAGAACCCCTCGTCGCCGCGGAGGAGGGCACGGTGCTGCCGGAGCGGCCTCTGCTCGACGACATCGCCGCGCACGCCCGTCCGCGGCCGTACCCGATCCCGCGCCCGTTCGCGGACGGGGAGGCGCCGGTCTTCAATCCGCACCGGCAGGACCGCCTCCCGCTCGACACCGGCGCGGCCGCAAGCGTCGCCGAGTCGCAGCGCGCGTTCAGGCTCGGCGGCGGGTACGGCGGCGCGGGCGACGCGTGGGAAGCGGCCGGGCTCGGCACGCTCGCGCTCGACGCGGGCATGCTGCGGGCCGCCGTCGCGCGGCGGGCGATCAACGAATATCGCGACGGCGACGGGCGCACGACGCGCTTCGGGTACGACCGCGACACCGCGCAGCTCGGGCTCGCCTGGTTCCCCGCCGCCGGACGCGAGCTCCGCGCGAGCCTGCTCTACGACGACATCGACGACCTCGCGCTGCCGCTCGCGATCCCGACGGTGCGCAGCGGCGTCCCGCTCATCGTCGGCACGGGCGCCGATCCCCTGAAGACGCAGCGCTCGGCGGCCCGCGTTGCCTACGACGATGCGAGCGGCGCCGCCGGCACGGCGCGCTTTCATCTCGAGGGCGGCGTGGTGGCGCTCGAGCGCCGGGCCGACAACTTCACGCTGCGTCCGACGCCGGCGCCGAGCCGCATGCGGAACCAGATGAGCGGGGACGTGTGGGATGCGGCCGGCTGGGCGGACTTCGCGCGCGGCTGGGGCGCGTTCCGGCTCGGCGCCGACGCGCGCGGCGAGCGCTTCGACGGCGTGCGTCGCGGCGGCCCCAACGTCAACAACCTCGCGCAGGTCACCGGCTTTCAGGTGCCGGGCTTCGACGCGACGCGCTTCGGCGCGTTCGGCGAGGCCGCGGCGGCACCGTGGGCAGGCGCGACGCTCTCCGGCGCGCTGCGCTGGGAAACACGGCACGCGCGCATCGGGCGCGCCGACCAGGCGTTCGCCCTGCCCGGATTCGCGGGCACGCCGCGCACGCTCTACGCGGGCTACTACGGCGCTGGACTGGACCTCGCGCCGCGCCACAGCGCGCCGAGCGCGAAGCTCGAGCTGAAGCAGGCGGTCGGTCCGGGGACCGAGGCGCACGTCGCCATCGCGCGCCAGGCCCGGTTCCCGGAGTTCTTCGAGCTCTTCTTCGCGCTGCCGTCGTCGCCACCGACGAACGTTCCGGCCGGCACGCCGAGCCGCCAGGTGGGCAACCCCGGTCTCGAGACCGAAATGCATCACCGCCTCGAAGCGGGCGTCGTCGCCACCGGCGCGGACTGGGTGGACTGGCGCCGCGTGCGCGGCAGCGTCGCCGAGCGGTTCGCCGCGCGCGCGTGGCGCGCATCGTTCACCGCGTACGTGGACCGCGTGGACGACTTCGCCTCGCGCGACCGCGCGCGCGCTCAGGCGGGCGTGCTGCGGGCGGACAACGCGACGATCTGGCGCAACGTCGATGCGCTGCTCGCCGGCGCCGAGGCCGACCTGCAATGGAACCTCACGCGGAACTTCTCGCTGCGCGCGAACTTCTGGTGGAGCTGGGGCGAGAACACGAGCGAGGACCGGCCGCTCTACGGGATCGCGCCTCTCGAGGGGACGCTCGTCGCCGACTGGCACGACCGGCTCGGGACGGTCGGCACGTGGAACGCCGGCGCCAAGCTGCGCGGCGTCGCGCGCAAGTCGCGCGCCGACGACGACCCGGCGCTCGGCAGCGGCTACGACCCGGTCGACGTCCATGGCTACGGCCTGCTCGACCTCTACGCCGCCCTTCAGTTCTCGGACCGCGTGGCGGTGAGCGTCGGGCTCGACAACGTGCTCGACCGCACCTACGCGGACTTCAACGCGTTCACCACCACCGACGAGACCGCACGGCTGCTCGCCAACGGCCCGGGCCGCTTCGCCTGGGTCCGCGTCGTCGCCAATTTCTGATCCCACGGAGACCGCCATGACCACTCGCCGCGAGTTCCTCGCCGCCACCGCCGCCGCCGCGCTTGCCGGCCGCGCGCGCTTCGCCGCCGCCGCGCCCGCGCCGCTCCCCGAGCTCGTGCTGTACGGGCCGCCCGCCGGCCCGTCGATCATCGCCGCGCAGGCGGTCGAGAGCGGCGCGCTCGCCGCGGTCGCGGAGCGCGCGTCGTTCCGCGTCTGGAAGACCCCCGACGAGATGCGCGCCGGCTTCGCCTCCGGGAAGTGGGCCGCCTCGATCGTGCCCACCTACGCGGCCGCCAATCTCTACAACCGCGGCCTCCCCGTGCGGCTCGTGAACGTGATGACCGAAGGGCTGCTCTACGTGGTCGCCACCGATCCCGCCGTCACCTCGCTCGCCGCGCTGCGCGGCCGCACGCTCGTGCTGCCGTTCAAGAACGACATGCCCGATCACGTGCTGCACAAGCTCGCCGCGACCGCCGGAGTGACGCTCGGCGGCGACATCGCGGTCGAGTACGCCGGCACCCCGACCGAGGCGATGCAGCTGCTGCTCGCCGGGCGGAGCGATGCGGCGCTCGTGCCTGAACCCGCCGCGACGGCGGCGGTGGTGCGCGGCATGCGCGCGGGCAAGAAGGTGCATCGCGCGATCGACGTCCAGCAGGCGTGGGCGGAGTCCTTCGGCGGCCTGGCCGCGATCCCGCAGGCGGGCCTCGCGGTCTCGCAGGCCTTCGCGACCGGAGCGGGCGAGCGTCTCGCCGCCCTGCACGCGGCGCTGGCGGAAGCGGCCGCCTGGGTGAACGCGAATCCCGCGAGCGCGGCGCGCGTCGCCGTGGCGTACCTCGATCTCCCGGCGCCGGTGCTCGAGCGCTCGATCCCGTTCAGCAACCTGCGCGTCAGCGCGGCCACCGCGCGCAAGCCCGCGCTCGGCGCGCTCTTCGAGCTGCTCGCCGAGCGCAACCCGGCAATCCTCGGCGGCAAGCTTCCGGACACGGGGTTCTACGCCTTGTGATGGTGCGCGCGCTCGGCCGGCTCGGCCGCTACGCCTGGTCCGGCTGGGCCGGCCTCACGGGCCTCTGCTGCCTCGCCGCCGCCTGGCAGGCCGGCCACGAGGCGTACGGCAGCTTCATCCTGCCCGCGCCGCTCGACACCGCGCGCGCGCTCGCCGCGCTAGCCGCCTCGCCCGATTTCCTGCGGACCGCGGCCGAGACCACCGGACGCGCGCTCGCGGGCTTCGCGCTCGCCGCGCTCGGCGGCAGCCTGATCGGGGTGCTCGCGGGCTACTCGTACGCAGCGATCCGCGCGGTGAAGCCGATCCTCACGGTCATCCTCGGCGTGCCGCCGATCGCCTGGATCGTGCTCGCGCTGATCTGGTTCGGCTCGGGCGGCGGCACCGCGATCGCAACGGTGCTGATCGCGGCGCTGCCGATCGCGTTCGCCGGCGCGGTCGAGGGCGTGGCGACGCGCGACCGCTCGCTCGAGGCGATGGCGCGCGCGTTCGGCGCCGGGCCGTTGCGCCGGTTCCGCTCGGTCGTGCTGCCGCATCTCGTGTCGCATCTCTTTCCGGCGTGGACGACCACGCTCGGCACGGCGTTCAAGGTGGCGGTCATGGCCGAGCTGCTGTCGAATGCGGGCGGCATCGGCGGCGCGCTCGCCGTCGCCCGGGCGAACCTCGACGTCGCCGACGCGATGGCCTGGGTCGTGCTCGTGGTCGGGCTCTTGCTCGCCTTCGAGTACGGCGTGCTGCACCCCGTGCGGGAGGAGCTCGAGCGCTGGCGCGCCGCCGGCGTCCCGTGGGGCGTCAAGCGATGAAGCTCGCGCTCGAGCGCGTCGGTCACGCCTTTCTGGGCCGCACCGTGCTCGACGACGTCTCGCTCGCGCTCGACGCGCACGAGACCGTGGCGATCGTCGGCCCGTCCGGCTGCGGCAAGACCACGCTGCTCGCGATCGCCGCCGGGCTCTTCGACCCGCTGAGCGGGCGCGTCCGCCGCGCCTACGCGCGCCACGCCGCGGTCTTCCAGGAGCCGCGCCTGCTGCCGTGGCGCACCGCGCGCGAGAACATCGGCTACGGCCTGGAGGTGCGCGGCGTGCGGCGGCGCGAGCGGCACGCGATCGCCGGTCGCCTGGCCGAGGCGGTCGCGCTCGCCCCCGAGGATCTCGACAAGTTTCCGGTGGAGCTCTCCGGCGGGATGCGCCAGCGCGTGGCGTTCGCCCGCGCGCTCGCGATCGATCCGGAGGTCGTGTTCTTCGACGAGCCGTTCACCGCGCTCGACGTCGGCCTGCGCCGCGCGCTCCAGGACCTCGTGATCGGCAGCGCGCGCGAGCGCGGCTATGCCGCGCTCTTCGTCACCCACGACCTGCTCGAGGCGGTGCGCGTCGCGCACCGCGTGATCGTGATGGCGCACCGGGGCGGCCGGCTCGCCGGGATGCGCGCTGTCGCCGAGGTTCCCGGCGCGCGCGACGAGCGCACGATCTGGCAGACGGCCGAGGCGTGGCGCACCGGCGATCCGCTGTTCGCGCACGTCTTCGACGTCGAGGGGCGCGCGTGAGCCAGGCGACGCTCGGGCGCGCCGGCGTGCTCCACGGCGCGGTGCGCGCGCTGACGGTCGAAGGCTTGCGCCTGTTTTTCCCGCTCGGGGCGCTGTACGCGATGCTGATGCCGCTCGTCTGGGTCGCCGTCTACCGTTTCGAGCTGCCGCTCGCCCGCGCGATTCCGGCCACGCAGTGGCACGCGCACGAGATGGTGTTCGGCGTGCTCTGCGCCGCGCTCGCGGGTTTCCTGACCTCGGCGGTGCCCGAGTGGACCGACACCGCGCGGCGGCGCGGCCGCGCGCTCGGCCTGCTCGCGGCGCTGTGGCTGCCCGGCCGCCTGATCGGCCTCCTCGGCGCGGATGCGCTCGTCGTCCTCGCGTTCCTGACCGACGCCGCGTTTCTCGGCCTGCTGCTGTGGTATGCCGCGGCGCCGATGATCGCCAAGCGTTCCGCGCGGCACGCCTCGCTGCCCGTCTGGCTCGCGGTGCTGCTCGCCTGCGAGATCGCGGTGCGCGTCGGGTGGTTCGCGGGCGACTGGTCGGTCGCCGCGCGGGCGCTCCATGCCGCCGTGTGCGCGTTCGTGGTGCTGTTCGCCCTTGCGCTCGGCCGCATCAACGTCGCGGTGCTCAACCTCGCGCTCGACCCCTCGGGCGAGACGACGCCGTATCGTCCGCATCCCGGCCGGCAGAACCTCGCCGCGGGAATGGTGGCGCTCTACATCGCCGCGGCGACGCTCGCACCGGAGTCGGCGGTGGCGGCGTGGCTGGCGCTCGCCGCGGCGGCCGCGTTTCTCGACCGTGTCGCGGAGTGGTTCGTCGGCCGCGCGGCGCTCGCGGCGCACGTGCTCGCGCTCGCGGCGGCCAATGCGCTCGCCGCGGTCGGCTTCGGCGCGATCGGGCTCGCCGGGCTCGGCGCGCCGATCGGCATGGCCGCCGGGGTGCACGTGCTCACCGTCGGCGCGCTCGGCCTCGCGGTGCTGAGCGTGTTCAGCATCGCCGGCTTGCGCCACACGGGGCGCGCGCTCGTGCTGCCCTGGCAGGCGCGCGCGGCGCTCGCGCTGGTGATGCTCGCCGCCGCCGCGCGCGTCGTGCCCGGGCTGTTCGGTCTGGAGAGCGCGACGGGGAGCCACTACCTCCTCGCTGCGCTTGCCTGGAGCGCCGCGTTCGCCGTGTGGCTGCACGGTTACCTGCCGTACTTCGTCGCCCCGGCGGCGCCGGCGCGCGACCGGTGCTGACCAACTGAGACGCAGCGGCCCGCTTCCCGGGCCGCCGCCGCGCTGATGTGGCGGACGGGAGGCGTCCGGTATCCAGGCGACGGTCGCGGGCTTCATCGGTCCAGTCGGATGCTTTCGTTGATTCAATCGAGCAAGCCGATTGATCCGCGGCGGCTGCGTCCACGCCGGGGGCGAGCCAAATGGCGTACGATTGGCCGTGTGCGGCGGGAAGCGGGAATCGTCGGCCCCGCACCGCGCAACGCCGCGTTCCGCCCGATTCATCCTTCATCCCCGCCGCCATGGCCGAATCGACCGAATGGGCATTCCCCGAACGGGTGCAGCCCAAACCCGAGGAGTTCCGCTTCGATCTCGATCAGGTGCTCGACGCTGCGGTCATGCTGCACGTCGAGGTGCCGGAGGACGCCTTCACCGCGTCGATCCTCGGCACCGAGCGCGCCGGCAACGGCGTCGTGATCCGCGAGGACGGGCTCGTCCTGACGATCGGCTACCTGATCACCGAGGCGAGCATGATCTGGCTGACGACCAACGGCGGCGCGGTCGTCGCCGGGCATCCGCTCGCCTACGACCAGGCGACCGGCTTCGGGCTCGTGCAACCGCTCGGCCGGCTCCGCGTGCCGGCGCTCGCCCGCGGCTCGGCGGCTACGGTTGCCCCTGGCGACGACGTGCTGGTGATCGGGCAGGGCGGCCGCGCGCACGCGCTGAAGGCCGAGGTGATCGCGAAGCGCGAGTTCGCCGGCTACTGGGAGTACGTGCTGGACGAGGCCGTGTTCGCCGCGCCGCCGCACCCGCAGTGGGGCGGCGCCGGCATGGTCGGGCCGGACGGCCGGCTGATCGGCATCGGCTCGCTCTTCGTGCAGGAGGCGGTCGACGGGGAGACGGTCCAGGGCAACATGTTCGTGCCGATCGACCTGCTCGACCCGATTCTCCCCGACATGCTCGCGCTCGGCCGCCCCGCCGGGCCGGCGCGCCCGTGGCTCGGCATGTACACCACCGACGACCGTGGCAAGCTCGTCGTCGGCGGCGTCGCGAAGGGCGGCCCGGCGGCGCGTGCCGGCGTGCGCGTCGGCGACATGGTGCTCGAGGTCGGCGGCCGGCGCGTGAACGCGCTCGCCGAGCTCTTCCGCAGCGTCTGGCGGCTCGGCGAGGCCGGCGTCGAGGTCCCGCTCACGCTCGCGCGCGAGGGCTCGCTGGTGCGCGCGCGCGTGCGCTCGGCCGACCGCAACGACTTCCTGAAGAAGCCGCAGGTGCACTAACGCAGCGCGGTCGCGGCATGCTACTCGGCCGCGAGCCGGTAGCCGACGCCGAGCTCGGTCTGCAGGTATCGCGGCTGCGCGGCGTCGACCTCGATCTTTCGCCGCAGCGAGGCCATGTGCACGCGCAGGGTGTGCGTGTGCTCGACGTAGGCCGGGCCCCAGACCTCGCGCAAGAGCTGCCGGTGGGTGACGACCATGCCGGCGTGCTTCACGAGCGCCGCGAGCAGCCGGTACTCGATCGGCGTGAGCTTCACCTCGCGCCCGGCGAGCGACACCCGCCGCGCGGCGAGATCCACGCTCAGCTCGCCGCACGCGAACGCGGGCTCGCCGCGTTCGGCTTTGCGCGACGCCGAGTGCCGCAGCGCCACCCGTAGCCGCGCCATCAGCTCGCCGACGCCGAAGGGCTTGACGAGATAGTCGTCGGCACCGGCATCGAGTGCCGCGATCTTGTCGCGCTCCTGCGCGCGGGCCGAGAGGACAACGATCGGCACCTGCGACCACTCGCGCACGCGCGTGATCACCGTCACGCCGTCCATGTCCGGCAGGCCGAGGTCGAGGATCACGACGTCGGGCTTGCGCGTGGCCGCCTCCACGATGCCGCGCTCGCCGGTCTCGGCCTCGAAGACCGCGAAGCCTTCTGTGGGCAGGACGGTGCGCAGGAAGCGCCGGATCTGCGGGTCGTCCTCGATCACCACGACGTTGCGGGACGCGGCGCTCATGCCGCCCTGCGCACGCGGCCGTCGTCGGCGACCGCCGGCGGCGACTCGCCGAGCGGCAGCGTGAAGCGGAAGACCGCCCCGCCGGCGGGCAGGTTTTCCGCGGTAATGGTGCCGCCGTGCAGCTCGACGATCGCCTGGCAGATCGTGAGGCCGAGGCCGACGCCGCTCTGGGCGGACTCCGGCGCGGCGCGGTGGAACTTGTCGAACACGCGCTCCTCCTCGCCTGGCGGCAGACCGGGACCCTCGTCGGACACCCAGACCGCGATCTCGTCGGGCGCCGCCGCGGCAGCGACCGAGATCGTGCTGCCGCGGGGCGCGTACTTCGCCGCATTGTGCAGCAGGTTCGCTAGCACCTGCCCGATCAGCACGCCGTCGACGTGCACCATCGGCAGATCGCGCGGGGTCCGGACGTCGAGCTTGTGGTGCGCGAGCGCCGGGCCGAGCTGCCGGATCGCGCCGTCCACGATCTCCTCCAGCGGCTGCCACTGCCGGTTGAGCTCCACCTTGCCGGCCTGGAGCCGCGCCATCTGCAGCACGTTCTCCACCAGGCGGATCATGCGGCGGGCTTCGTCGTGGATCGTGCGCGCGAGCTCGGCGCGCGCGTGCGGGGCCATCGCGTCGCCGCGCTCCGCGAGGCTCGAGGCCGAGCCGACGATCGAGGCGAGCGGCGTGCGCAGGTCGTGCGAGATGGACGAGAGCAGGGCGCTGCGCAGCCGTTCGGACTGGGCGTCGAGCTCGCTCCGGTGCGCCAGGGCGGCGAACCGGGCGCGCTCGATCGCGAGCGCGACCTGGCTCGCGAAGGTCTCGAGCAGGCGCTGCTGCTCGGGGACGAAGAGCCGGCGCGGGTTCGCCGGCAGGAGGGCCAGCACCCCGATCGCGTCGGCCGCGCCCGCGAGCGGCAGGTAGTGCGCCTGCGCCGCCGGCAGCGTGTCGGTGCCGAGGCCCGCGCGCTCGCGATGGTCGAACACCCACTGCGCGACCGAGAGGTCTGCGCCGTGCAGCGAGCCGGACTGGCTCTGGCCGGCCGGCCAGCGGATTCGCCCTTGTGCGTCGGGCAGCAGGACCACCGCCTGGCACTCGAAGATCTCGGCCACGTGCTTGACCGCGATGCGCACCAGCTCCTCGAGCTTCTCGACCGCGGCGAGCTCGCGGCTCATCGCATAGAGCGCCGCCGAGCGTCGCTCGCGGTAGGCCGCGATGCGCGCGCGCGTGCGGACGTTCGCCGTCAGGCCGCTGATCACGAGCCCGACGGCGAGCATGACGCCGAAGGTCACCAGGTACTGGGTGTCGCTGACGGCGAACGTCCACTGCGGCGGCACGAAGCAGAAGTCGAACGCGGCCACCGACAGGACGACCGCGAAAACCGACGGCCCGCGGCCGAACCGCATCGCCACGACGAGCACGCCGAGGAGGTACACCATGATCAGGTTCGCGAGCTCGAAGTACGGGTCCATGAGCGCGGCGAGTCCGGTGCACGCCGCGACCGTGACCGCGCCCCAGGCATAGCCCTTCCAGCGCTCGCGGCGCTGCGCGTCGCGCAGGCGCAGGTACTCGCGGCTGCGCTCGAGCAGGAGCCGCGCCGGCGCGGCGGCGACGCCGGCTTCCTCGCCGACCACGTGGACCTCGAGGTCGGTCGCCGCGTTCAGGATGCGGTCGGCGGCCGAAAGCGGCAGCCACGCACGCCAGCCGTGCCGCGAGCGCCGGCCGACGACGACGCGCGTCGCGTTGCGCGTGCGGGCGTAGGCAAGGATCTCCTGCGCCACGTCGCCGCCGCCGAGCGTGATCGACTCGCCGCCGAGCTCCTCGGTGAGCCGCAGCGCGCGCAGGATCCGGTCGCGCTCGGCCGGCGCCAGGCGCTCGAGCCGTGGCGTCTCGACGTAGACGGCGAGCCACTCCGCGCCGACCCGGGCCGCGATTCGGCTGCCCGCGCGCACAACCTGCTCGGCGTACGGTCCCGGCCCGACGCAGACCAGGATCCGCTCGGCGACCGGCCACGCCGCGCGGATGCCCTGGTCCTCGCGGTAGACGCGCATCTGCGCGTCGACGCGCTCGGCGGTACGGCGCAGCGCCATCTCGCGCAGCGCAATGAGGTTGCCCTTGCGGAAGAAGTTGCGGACCGCGCTCTCCGCGGCCTCCGGCATGTAGACCTTGCCCTCGTTCAGCCGCGCGATCAGCTCGTCGGGCGGCAGGTCCACGAGCTCGATCTCGTGCGCCCCGTCGAAGACCTTGTCGGGCACCGTCTCCAGGACGCGCACGCCGGTGATCTTGCCGACGATGTCGTTCAGGCTCTCGAGGTGCTGGACGTTCATCGCCGTATAGACGTCGATGCCGGCGTCGACCAGCTCCTCGACGTCCTGCCAGCGCTTCGCGTGGCGCGACCCGGGCGCATTGGTATGCGCGAGCTCGTCGACCACGACGAGCGCCGGCCGGCGCGCGAGCGCGGCGTCGAGATCGAACTCCTGCAGCTCGACGCCGCGGTAGGGCAGGCTGCGGCGCGGCAGGATCTCGAAGCCCTCGAGGAGCGCCGTGGTCTCCTTGCGCCCGTGGGTCTCGACCAGGCCGATGACGACGTCGACGCCCTCGGCCTTCTGCTCGCGCGCGGCCGAGAGCATCGCGTAGGTCTTGCCGACCCCGGCGCAGGCGCCGAAGAAGATCCTGAGCTCCCCGCGCTTCGCTTCGCGCTCTTCGCGCTGCACGCGGGCGAGCAGCTCGTCGGGGCTGGGACGTCGCTCTTCCACGCTCGCTATTAGGCCATACGACACCGCAACACGGGACAGACGCCTCCGGCGCCGCGCTCACTCGGCCAGGACACCACGCTACTTCTCGCGGGCCTCCAGCGCGAGGTTGAGCGCGAGCACGTTCACGCGCGGCTCGCCGAGAAAGCCGAGCTGCCGCCCGGCGGTGTGCTCGACGACGAGCGCGCGCACCTTCTCGGGCGCGAGCCCGCGTGCCCTGGCTACTCGTCCGACCTGATATTCCGCCGCGGCCGGACTGATATGCGGATCGAGGCCGCTCGCCGAAGCGGTGACGAGATCGACCGGCACCGGCGCGGCGTTGTCCGGATCGGCAGCCCGTAGCACCGCAATGCGTGCTCTCACGGCGTCGTGCAGCGCCGGATTGAGCGGGCCATGGTTCGAACCCGAGGAAGCGCCTGCGTTGTACGGCATCGGCGCGGTCGCCGACGGCCGGCCCCAGAAGTACTTCGGGTCGCTGAACGGCTGGCCGATCAGCGCCGAGCCCACCGCTTTCCCCTCGCGCTCGATCAGGCTGCCGTTCGCCTGTGCGGGGAATACACCCTGGGCGATGCCGGTCACGACCGCGGGGTAGACGACGCCGGTGACCACCGTCAGCGCGACGAGCATCAGGAATGCAACCTTGAACGTGCGAAGCATGGCACCCTCCGGTCAGTCCTCAGCTCAACCCCAGGCCGACGAGAATCATGTCGATCAGCTTGATGCCGACGAACGGCACTACGATCCCGCCCAGGCCGTAGACGAGCAGGAAGTTGCGCAGCAGCGGTGCCGCGCCGAGCGGGCGATACCTCACGCCCTTCAGCGCAAGCGGGATGAGCGCGATGATCGCGAGCGCGTTGAAGATCACCGCCGACAGGATCGCGCTCTGTGGCGTCGCGAGCCCCATCACGTTGAGCACTCCGAGCTGAGGATAGATCGCGACGAACGCAGCCGGAATGATCGCGAAGTACTTCGCCAGGTCGTTCGCGATCGAGAACGTCGTGAGCGCGCCGCGGGTCATCAGCATCTGCTTGCCGGTCTCGACGACCTCGATCAGCTTGGTCGGGTTGGAGTCGAGGTCGACCATGTTGCCCGCCTCCTTGGCCGCCTGGGTGCCGGTGTTCATCGCGACCGCGACGTCGGCCTGGGCGAGCGCCGGCGCGTCGTTGGTGCCGTCGCCGGTCA
>JAHDYJ010000126.1 GCA_023383795.1 Burkholderiales bacterium
GGCGGGAGCCATTCTCTCAAGTTACGGCTGGTCCGAAGAACCTGGGCAGGTCAGTCACAGGAGTCGTCGCCTTGACGATCACCGCTACTTGTCATTGTGGTGCCGTTCGGATCCACGTCCCTCGAGCGCCCCGGACGGTGACCAGTTGTAACTGTTCGATTTGTCGCCGCTACGGTGCGCTCTGGGCTTATTTCAAAGCTACGTCGGTTCGCATTGAAGGCCCGCCCGGCGGTCTCTCCAAATATTCCTGGAGACGTAAGGTTCGCTCGTATTACCGTTGCAAGCGGTGCGGTTGCGTTACGCACTATAAGTACAGAAAGAAGGGTCGTGGCTATCCTGTCGCAGTAAATGCAACCAACTTCGAGCCTGCCGCATTGAAAGGCGTTCGCATTCGCAAACTCGATGGCGCGGCGACCTGGACATGGGAGTACTCGTCATAACGACTCACCCTATCATGACGCCTAACTGCGCGAACGACCGCGACGCCAGAAAGCGCTGCGCGCTTTCCGGCACGCGTCATCGCGGACGTTATGCGGCATTCGACCCCGCGGCATTCCTTGCGCGATGCCCGCTATCGGGCCAGGAGCGGACGTTTGTGAGCCGGAAGGCGGCGGCAGGTCCCCGCCAGCTACTTCAGCTTCACCTTGAAGATCGTTTCGGTGCGTTGCTCGGGATCGAACTTCGAGCGCTCGGTGTGGTTGACGTGCTTGCCGTACACGTGCAGCGATAGCGACACCTGCGCCGATTCGTTCACGACGCTGTGGATGCCGCCGGACGGCATGGCGAGCACGTCCCCCGGCCCGAACACTTTCTCCCCGGTCTTTCGCAGCTCGGCATAACCCGGGTGCGAGCGATCGTCCAGGCGCTCCCAGAAGACATTCTTTTCCGGCCCGTCCACGCCCGCCACGACGGCCCAAGTGCCGTGATCGTGCGGCGGCGCGCCGCGGGACGGGAGCCAGCTCGCCGCAAACACCGCCGGCGTGTGATCCGGCTCCTCGTGCAGCACGTGGACGCCGAATCCCTGCTCGGCGTCGGCTTCGTAGTGCTCCGGTCGGAGCCAGGTTCTCGACAGGGCCAGTCGATGGGCCAGCGGCCGGACGCGGGACAGGATCTGCCGCTCGTCAGCGGAGTCGGCGGTGATGTGCCGCAAGTCCTCGATGAACCGCTCAAGCGTGTACACGTCTTCCTGCATGGCTCCCTCCGTCGGCTCAAAGGCACTCGAGCTGAAGCGGGGCTAATGTTTCTCCGCTACCCTACCGCCCTGACAGGCGACCTACAAGCGAGTTTTTCTGGCAGGATTCATTAGTCCGACTTAAGTATCATGCCGAATCTGGACCCTCAGCTGCTGCGAACTTTCGTCGCGGTCGCGGAACGGGCCAGTTTTTCGCTCGCCGCCGATGAGGTGCATCGCACGCAGTCGGCGGTAAGCCAGCAGATGCAGCGGCTCGAAACCCAGATCGGCCTAAAGCTCTTTCGGAAGTCCGGTCGGACCAAGCAGCTGACGCCTCACGGCGTTCGGCTGCTCGAGTACGCGCGCAAGATCATTGCACTGAACGACGAGCTGTTCGATTCGCTCGCCGCCCCGGAGCTTCGTGGCCCGCTGCGAATCGGAACGCCGCACGACGGCTCGCAGTTCATCCTGCCGAATCTGCTCACGCGCTTCACGCAGCTCTACCCGAACGTGCAGATCGAGATGCATCCCGACCGGTCGCCCTATCTGATGCAGGCGCTGAAGCGAGGGGACCTTGAGATCACCATCGCCGCGACGCCGGGCGAGACGCCCGATCCGGCGCATCCGAGCATCAGGCTGCGCTCGTCGCCGATAGCGTGGTTGTGCGCAGCCGATTACGCGTTCAACCGCAGCGAGCCGGTACCGCTCGTGCTGCCGGACGAGCCGAGCGGCTATCGCAGAGCGGCGATCGAGGCGCTCGACGCCCATGGTATTCCGTGGCGCCTGCGCCACGTCGTCACGTCGCTCGCCTTTGAAGGCTTGCGCGCGGCGGTCTGTGCGGGGCTCGGCATAACGGTTCGGGCGATCGAGATGCTGACGCCGGAGCTCCGCGCACTCGGTGCTGCCGAGGGCTTGCCGCGGTTGCCCGACATGACCTTCTTCTTGTATTTGCGCGACGAGCACGCAAGCCTCCCCGCGCGAAAGCTGTTTGAATCTCTCGGCGGCACGGTCCCGGCAGCCGTGAAGCGCCGCCGGGGCGCAAGGGGGTAGGCTACCCGCCGGGGCCCGGAGGGTGGCTCGCAGCCATAAGCCAGAACGAAGACTCGTCGGCGCGGAGTCCGGGCGTCTCGGCCATCCGGCCCGCGACCTACGAGCTGAGCTGGTGATCGCTTGCGCGCGCGACCGACCGCCTTCTGAACGTTGCGAGCGGCAGCTCTGAGTTGACTTGGATGTCCGGAGAGGGTCGAAAGTGGACAACCAGTGGCTGCGTCAACCAGAATGCCGCATAACAACCTCAGAGCGCTCGAGAGTTCCTAGCAAATGTGTCCACGCAACCGGGTGAACATCCCCACCCACCAGCTGCGCCGGTCGGTGCCCTCGTCGCTTCGCTCCTCGGCGGCCGGTGAGCGTTAGCCAGACATGGATCCCGGCGAGCGCATGACCTTGCCCACATGCACAGCTGAGCGGCTGGTCGGCCGCCTCCCGGTCGTCGACGGAGAACCGGACGCTGCCTATGTGTCAGCGGCGCTCGGTCGCGCCGGTCGGCCGGGAAAAGTGGGCCGTCTCGAGTCCGATCGCCTCGACGGCGGCAGGATCTCGGCCAACGTCCTCGCGCTGCGGAGCGAAGCGGGGGCCTACGTGCTGAAGAAGTTCGTGCCCGAACCCTGGCGGATCAAGTTGTTTGGCACGCCATTCAACGAGCCCGCGTTGTGGGCGCACGGGCTGACCCGCGATCTCCCGCCCCCGCTGTCTTGCCCGACGGTCGATGCCGCGTATCACCGCGCGCGCGGCGAATGCTGGATTCTGATGGACGACGTCTCGGCCGGCATCGCACCCCGCGGCAGCTTTGAGGAGCGCTCCTTTCGCCTCCTGCTGAACGGGCTCGCACGCCTCCACGCCCGGTACTGGGGGCAGACGACGCAGCAGGCCGAGCTGCCGATTCTGACACTCGACCAGCACACCGCGATGTTCACCGAGCCGTCGGCCGCGGCCGGCGGGCGCACGGTGGCGGCCGATTGGGTACCGGAGGTGTTGGAGAAGGTGTTCTTGTTTCGCAGGTACGTGCCGGTCCTCCTCGACGTGCTCGGGCCGGCGGACGGCGACTTCTATCTCGATCTCTGCGAGCACCGCACCCGCTGGCTCACCCCCCTGTCCATGGTTCCGCCGACCGTCATTCACGGCGATCTCCGCCGGGCCAACATTGCCGTTCTGCCGTCCGGCACGATCTCCCTCTTCGACTGGGACTTTGCTGCGCGGGCGCCGGCCGCCGCGGATCTCGCCTGGTACTGGTTCTTGCATTTCTGGTGCTATCCACCCAACGACGGAAAGTCGCCGGAGGATCGTGAGCACCTCAAGGCCTACTACGTTCACCGCCTCGAAGACGCTCTCGGCACGCTTGATCGCGCGGAATTCGACCGCGCGTGGGACCTCTCCTGGGTGAAGGTGTTTGCGCAGCTCGGGTTCTGCCTGGTCGATCCGCTGGTGGGCAACCCTTCGCCGGAAGATGTCGCGCGGGTTCACACCCTATGCGACAAGGCGATCGACCGTGCGAAGCGGATCCTCGACGTCCACGCTGGCTGAGACATGCGGCCAACCACCGGTCCTGAGCGGCCTGGGAGATAGGTAACAAAAGAGCCCGGGGACACGCTTGCCACATAGGGGCGTGCTCCCCCGGCTCGAAGGCGTCCGGTCAGGATCCGACGCGTTTCGGGCGTCGCACGGCGCGGACCTTGCCGCTCGCACCGCCGCCGCAATAGAGGAGGTCGGCGCCGTCGGACTCGAGCCCGCTGACGCCGGTGCCGGGCGGCATCTCCAGGCGCTCGAGCACGGCGCCGCTCTCCGGGTCGATGCGGCGGATGTCGCTCTCGTCCCCTTCCCACGTGCCGTGCCAGAGCTCGCCGTCGACCCAGGTCACGCCGGTGACGAAGCGGTTGGACTCGATGGTGCGCACGACCGCGCCGGTCGCCGGATCGATCTGATGGATCCTGCGATCGCGGTACTGCCCCACCCACAGACTGCCCTCGGCCCACGCGAGCCCCGAGTCGCTGCCGTGGCCGGGCGCCGGGATCGACGCCACCACGTCGCCGGTGGCGGGATCGATCTTGTCGATGCGCGCCTCGGTGATCTGATAGAGATACGTGCCGTCGAAGGCGGTGCCGGCGTCGCAGGCGCGGTCGAGCGTGCGCGCGGCCTGGCCGCTCTCGGGATCGAACGCGATCAGCCTGGCGTCGGTGGCGGCCCAGACGCGGCGGCCGTCGTGGGTGACGCCGTGCACGCGGTCGGCGCCGGCGAAGGGGCCATACTCGCGCACGATCTCCGCCGTGCGCACCGGTGACTGGGATCCGTCCTGGCGTGTCTTGCTGGTCATCTCTCTGCTCCTCGTGGCGCGCCTCGCATCGGCGCCGCAAGACGACTCTACTGGAGCGGGAGCGCAGCGGGGAGTAACAAGATCGTCGTGAATCCTGCGAGCGGCGGCGACAGCCAGCGGCGCGCCCGCGCCCGCCCGATCGAGCGCACTCGCCCGGCGGCCTCGAGCTCGACGAGCGCGCGCTGCACGGTGCGCTGACTCGCGCCCAGGGCAAGCGCCAGGGCCGAGGTCGACCAGGCCGCGCCGTCGGCGAGCAGCGCCACCAGCGAGGCCTGATCGCCGTCGATGGGCGGCGCCAGCACGGCGACAGCGCGTGCGCCGCGCGGCCTCAGGGCGAACCCTTGCGCGGTGGCCTCGATGCGCGCAAGCTCCGCGGCGAGCGCGCGCAGACGGCCGATCTCGACCCGCAGGCGCGCCCGGTGGGACTCGTTGGGACGGCGGGTGCCGAACGCGCGCGCGATCAAGGCCTGCCGATCGACGTCGCCGGGCCACGCCTCGGCGAGAGCGCGCGCCAGCGCGAACAGCACCGGCCGGCGCGCGAGCGGCAGCCACGCGGCGCCGGCGCTCAGGCCCCGGCGGCAGGCGTCGACGACCAGCGCACCAGAGGCGAGGAGCGCTGCGACCTCGTCGAGGCGCAGCGTTTGCTCGCCGCCGGGGAAGATCCGCCGTGCGGCGGGACGCTCGAGCGTTGCCCGCGCCTCTGCCACCTCGGCGAGGAGCGCGGGTACGCGCGCGCGCTCGGCCGCCTCGTGCGCGCGGGCGAGCGCCGTCCGCGCCGGGCCAGTGCGCAGCGAGCGCAGCGCCAGCTCCGCCGCGGTCAGGTCGGCCACCGCCGTCAGCGATGGCGGAGCGCCGCGCGCATCGAGCCGCGCCAGCGCCGCCGCGGCCTCGTCGAGGCGGCCGAGCAGCAGGAGCCGGCGCGCCGCGATCAGCCGCGCCTGCAGCGCGTTGGCGCGGTCGGCGCGCGCCTCGAGCGCGGCCGCCGCGGCCGCGAGCGAGCGCGGCGAGCCGCCGAGGTCGCGCATGGCGAGCGCCACCTCGGCCTCGGCGACGACGCATCGCGCGCGCGCGAGCTCCTCGCGGGTGCCGAAACCGCGGGCAGCGCGCCGCAGGAGCTCGCGCGCACGCGGGTGCTCGCCGAGCCGGGCCATGGCGATGCCGCGCAGGGCGAGTGCCGGCGGATCGTCGCGCAGGGCGACCTGATTGAGGGCGCCGAGCGCGTCGCCGGCGGCGAGGGCGCGCGCGGCGGCGGCGATCAGGGAGTCCATGATGACAGGCTACTCCGCCGCGCCGAACTCGCGCCGACGCGAGGACGCGCCGGAATCGCCCCGGATCGAGCTCGAGATGCTCGATGGCGGACGGTCATGAAGTACTGCTCCGGCCGAAGGAGGATAATCGATCGGAGAATGCCGCATGGCAGGGGTATGCGGCCGACCGGCCGAAGCTGCCTTCGGTCGGCCGAGGATGCTTGGCGTCGGGCGTCACGTTCACCAGGGGCGGAGGAATCGGCACCGTGAAGATCGATGGAGCTTGCCACTGCGGCTATATCATCTACGAGGCGACCATCGACACCGGGCAGGTCGGCATCTGCCACTGCACGGATTGCCAGACGCTGTCGGGGTCGGCATTCCGCACCTATGTTCTCGCCCCGAGGGATGACTTTCGGCTTCTTGCCGGGCAACCGAAGATCTACGTGAAGACGGGCCAGAGCGGCGCGAAGCGAACGCAAGCGTTCTGCCCCGAGTGCGGAACGCCCATCTATTCTTCCGCCTCGAACGACCCGCAGGTCTTCTCGATCCGCGTTGGAACGGTGCATCAGCGCGGCGAGCTCATCCCGAAGAGCCAGATCTGGTTTCGGTCGGCGCAAGCCTGGCTCATGGATTTTGCGGCCATCGAGCGCTTTGCCGAGCAACCGCCGCTGCGGCTGTAGGTGCGGCAAGCGAATCGCTCGAGAAGTCCGGACGCCACAGCATCGACCCCTCGCAAGCACGGTCCTGCGCCACTCGGAGGCTACCATGCCGGAGCAGAGACGCACTGACATCGACGACGTCGCCATGATCAGGGAGATCGTGGCGAACCAGTTTCGTAGCCTCGCCTGGACGCGTGACCAGGATCCGGACTGGGAGGGTTTCGCCCGAGGGTTCGCTCCCGAGGCACGCCTTTTCCCCGCGGCGCGCCCGGTAAGGCCCCAGACGGTCGATCAATTCGTCGATCGGATGAAGGGACTGCGGGCGGAGGGCAGGCTCGCGTCGTTTCAGGAATTCCCTCTCGGTTGCGTCGTGCGAGCCTTCGGCAACGTCGCGGTCGCCTTTGCGGCGTGCGAGATGCTCGAGAACGGCTCGACCGTGACCCGCGACTTGAGCGCCATCGTGCTCGTCAGGGACGCAGGCCACTGGCGCATCGTCGCGCAAGCCTGGGACGTCGAGACCGAGTCGAACAGGATTCCCGCCGATCTCGCGGCATCGGCAACCTGCTGACATCATGATGTCCCGCGGATTCCGGGCACGGCGTCGATGCCGCGCGTGATCTTCGCGGCCGCGGGCGCTTGCATGCTCGCGTTTCTTGCGGGATGCGTGATGCACGAGACTTACGGCGACCGGGCAGCGCCGGAAAGCGAGCTGGCCGTCGTCGAAGGCTACTGGCGCTACCAGTTTCTCTACGACGAGGAGCTGCACGTCGTCTCGGTCGACGGCCGGCGCGAGGGTGGGAGGAGCGCCTGGCCGTACGCGTATTCCGTCAGCCTGCCGTCGGGCAAGCACTGGCTTCAGCTTGCGATCCTCCGCAACAGCCGTGCGATCGCCATGTGCGCTTTCGAGTGGACGTTCGAGGCTCGGCATCGCTACAAGCTGGAGCGTCTCCGCCATGGCCAGGTGCTGTTGGCGCACCCGGCGTCCGTTCCGTTCGCGGCCTCGATATCGATCGCAGCGACCGCGCCCGACGGCGCGGTGAGACACGCGAACGCCCCGGCGACGTGCGGCAAGGGGCCGATGTGCCGCCAGAGCTCCGACTGCCCCCCGGGCTACTCCTGTGAAGTGGATGCGGGCTTCGACTTTGGGACCTGCAGGGCGCGTGACCGCTGACTCTTCGGCACCGGCGCTATACTGCCGCCGCGCCTGGAACGACGATCGCCGTGAACGAGACCGTGCCGTGCAGCTGCTGGTGAACGTCGACGTGGACGACCTCGACCGCGCGGTCGAGTTCTACGCGAGTGCGCTGGGGCTGCGCGAGGGGCGTCGGCTGTTCGCCGGTTCGGTCGCGGAGATGGACGGCGCTTCGGCGAAGATCTATCTCATGGCCAAGCCGGCCGGAACCGCGCCGTTCGCAGACGCGCCGACGGTGCGCGAGTACCGGCGGCACTGGACGCCCGTGCACCTCGACTTCGAAGTTGAGGACGTCGGCCGCGCGGTCGAACGGGCGGTTTCCGCCGGAGCGGCGCTCGAAGGGGAGATCCAGTCGTTTCGCTGGGGTCGGCAGGCCACGCTGAGCGACCCGTTCGGCCACGGTTTTTGCCTGCTCGAGTTCAGCCGCCAGGGCTACGATGCCGCCACGTGACCGGACGGCCGTCCTTGCGCTCAGGGGGCGTGGGGCCGCTCGGTGTCGCGCGAGCGGGCGGTGGCCGAAGACAGCGCTGGCAAGGGCGCCATGAGAGTCCGCGCAAGGGAGCGTTTTTCTTCCGAGATCACCCTGACCCCCGCGATGGTCGGCGCGTACGCGCGCGCAGCAGGCGACGACAATCCGGTCCATCACGATCCCGAGTTCGCGGCCGCGACCCGCTATCGGCGCGTGATCGCGAGCGGCACCCACACGACTGCGCTGCTGCTCGGGCTGACGGCGTCGCACTTCTCGAAGTCGGGCGCGATGGTCGGCCTGGAGTTCTGGGTCCGCTTCCGCCGGCCGGTCTACGCCGACGAGACGATTCGGCTGGAATGGCTGGTCGTCAAGGTCACGCCGAACGAGAAGCTGCAGGGCGAGATCGTCGAGCTGCGCGGCCGCATCAGGGGCGCGGACGGTCAGACGGCGCTGGGTGCAAAAGGGCGCGTTCTGGTGACCGAGCGCCTGTAGGCCGGGATGCGCAGGCGATGACGACGCGCCCTGCGTCCGTCGGGGCTGCCGCGGCGCGGCAGGCCGGGCCGGTTCGAACCCTCGGCATGTGGTCGGCGGGGCTCTGCACCGTGCTCAGCCTCGCGTACGTCGCGGCGCAGCTCGCCGAGTGGGCAGGGCTGCTCGGCTCGGCCGGCGGCCCCCATAGCCGCAGCACCGCCGTCGGACTGGCCGTCCTCCTCACGCCGTCGCTGCTGCTCGCCATCTCGTTCGTCGTGCTCGCCGTGAGCATCCACCGGCACGCCGAAGCGCCCGTGCGGATCTGGAGCCATCTCGCAGTGGTCTTCGCGACGATGTACGCCACGCTCGTCGGCATCGTCTATTACGTGCAGCTCGCGTTCGTGCTCCCGCGGCTCGCGCGGGGCGACGCGCGAGGCATCGAGCTCCTGATATTCGAGCCGTTCGACTCCTTCTTGTACGCCGTCGACGTATTCGGATACAGCTTGATGAGCCTCGCGACGCTGTTCGCCGCCGGGGTGTTCCGCGCCCGCGGCATCGCGCGCTGGATACGCCGGGCGCTCGTCGCGAACGGGCTGCTGATGCCGTTTCTCGCGCTGCAGATGTACTATCCGCCGCTCATCTGGGGCGGCAGCCTGTGGGCCATCACGTTCCCGGCCGCGACTTGGCTCCTCGCGATACACTTCGGCCGCCTGCAGGCGCATTGAGGGATTGTTCGTCGCGCACGCTCTCGGCGGCGGCACCGGTCGGACCGGTGCCCGCCGCGGGCGCTCGCCGAGCCTCGTGACCATCCGCTGGACGACGCATGACCGCGACCCTTCCCGATTCCGCACGACGCGTGCAACAGGCGCTTGCGGGCGCCGGCCTCCCGGCCCGCGTCGTTCAGCTCCCGCGCTCCGCGCGCACGGCAAGCGATGCGGCGGCCGCGATCGGCTGCCGGATCGAGCAGATCGCGAAGTCGCTCGTCTTCCGACGCGCCGACTCGGGCGAGCCGGTGCTGGTCGTCGCGAGCGGCCCGAACCGGGTGGACGAGCGGCTCGTCTCGTCGCGTCTCGATGCCGCCATCGCCAAGGCCGATGCCGGCTTCGTCCGCTCCGCCACCGGCTTCGCGATCGGCGGCGTGCCCCCGCTCGGTCACGACCGGCCGCTCGAGACACTCGTCGACGAGGATCTCCTGCGGTTCGACACCGTCTGGGCCGCCGCTGGCACGCCCGACGCGGTGTTCTCGATCGACCCCCGCGAGCTCGTCCGCGTGATCGGCGGGCGCGTGCTTGCCGTTGCGGCGCCGGGCGAGCGTTCGTGACGGTCAACGCTTCGCGCTGAGCGCGGCATGTCGAGGTTCGAGAGGCTCAAGCAAGCGGCGCGGGCGCTGAAGCGGGAGATCGCCGCCCTGATGCTGGCCGCCCGGCATCCGCGCACGCCCTGGTACGCGAAGCTTCTGCTGCTCGCGATCGTCGCCTACGCGGTGAGCCCGATCGATCTGATCCCGGATTTCATCCCGGTCATCGGGCTGCTGGACGACGTCCTGCTGCTGCCGCTCGCGATCGCGCTCGCGCTCAGGATGATCCCGCAGGCGGTGATCGCCGAATGCCGGGCGCAGGCCGAGACGCGGGAGATGGACCCGAGCCGCGTCGGCCGGTTCGGCGCGATCGGAGTGGTCATCCTCTGGATGGTGCTGCTGGCGCTTGCGGCGAGTCTGGCGTACCCGGCGTTCGCGCTCACGCGAGCCGGTTGAACCAGGCGAGCGAGAGCAGCGCCGCCGCGACCGCGAGGACCGCCGCCGCGGCCGTGAGCAGGGCGCTGATCTCGGTCTCCTTGCGCTCGAGGACCGAGCGGGCGTTCAGGTTCTCGTAGACTTTCTTGAGGTCTGCCGCGCTCGCGGCGTGGTAGTACTCGGCGCGGGTGATGTCCGCGATCGCCTTCAGCGTCTCCTCGTCGAAGCGCATGAACATCGACCAGCCCTCGAAGTCGACCGAGCCGCCCGCGTTGGTGCCGAACCCGACGGTGTAGACGCGCACGCCGCGGTCGGCCGCCATCTTCGCCGCCTCGAGCGGCGGCGGGCCGGTGGTCGTCCGCCCGTCGGTGAGCAGGATGATCGCGGCGGAGGTGTAGGACCCGGGCGCGACCGGCGCGACCGGCTGCTCGACCGCCTTCTGCGCGCGCTCGATCGGAACGCCGCGGCCGCGTCGCGACGAGCTGCCGCCGAAGAGCACCTGCTCGAGGTCGATGCCGGCGTCCGGAAAGAGCGTCGCGAGCGACATGATGATGCCGCTGCCGATCGCGGTGTGGCGCTGCAGGGTGAAGCGGTCGATGGCGGCGACAAGCGCCTCGCGGTCGCGCGTCGGCGGCTGCACGACCGCCGCCGTGCCGGCGAACGAGACGATGCCGATGCGCACGTACGGGGGCTGCTCCGCGACGAAGGCCTTCGCGGCGACCTGCGCCGCCTCGAGGCGGGTCGGCTCGATGTCGCTCGCGCGCATGCTGAGCGAGACGTCGATCGCCAGGATGATCGTCTGGTGCATCGACGGCAGCGTGATCACGACGCTCGGCCGCGCCGTCGCGACGGCGAGCGCGACGAGCGCCAGCAAGAGTAGGAACGGCGGCAGGTGCCGCCGCAGGCGTTGCCCCGGCCCGATCGCGGCCTTCACCAGGTCGACGCTCGCATAGCGGACCGCCACCTTCTTGCGGCGCCACAGCGCGAGCGCATAGACGAAAACGAGCGCCGGCACCCCCGCCAGGAGCCACAGCATCTCGGGCCATGCGTACGTCATCGTGCGTCTTCCGTGCCGCCACTCTAGCACCGCCGGGCGGCCGCTCCCACCGCGGGGCGGATCCGCGCGGGGCATCCCGCCGCATAGAATACGGGATCGTACGGCTCCTGCGCGACCGAGCATGACCGCCGAACGCCTTCCGCAGCGCACGATCCGCCGCCCGGCTGCGCCGCCCGGCCTGCGCGTGCGGCCGTACCGGTCCGCCGACCTGGCGGCCGTGGTCGGGCTCTTCCAGCACACCGTGCGCACGGTGAACGCGCTCGACTATTCCCCGCAGCAGATCGCGGCATGGGCGCCGGACGCCCCGGATCCGGACGCCTGGGCCGCGCGGCTCGCGGCCGGAGGCGTGTTCGTCTGCGAGCGCGCCGGCACGATCGCGGGCTTCGCCCGCGTCGAGCCGGACGGCACGCTCGATCTGCTCTACGTCGACGCCGGTGCCCAGCGCGCCGGCGTCGGGCGCCACCTCTTCGACCGGACGGTCCGATGGGCGGCGGCGCGCGGGGCCGGGCGCATCACCGCCGCGGTGAGCGTCACCGCGCGGCCGTTCTTCGAGCGCGCGGGTTTCCGCGTGGTGCGCAGGCAGTCGGTCGCGCGCCGCGGCGTCGCGCTCGAGAACTTCGTGATGGAGCTGGAGCGCCCGGTCCGGCGATCGTGACGGCGGCACGCGGCGGAGGCCTCGGCCGACGGGGGGCGGCGGCCCCCTTCTGCCGCGCCACTCGCCGGGGTATCCTCTCGGCTCGCGCGGGAGGGCGCGGGCGCTCGTCGTCGACGCGCGCCGGCGACGCGGAGGCGCCATGGACTTCACCGCATTCTTCGACTACCCCGGGACGGGCGAGGCTGCGGCGGCGGAGGAGCTCGTCTTCCTGCCGAACGCGAGCTCCGAGGAGTGGTCGCGGCTTCTCGAGCACACCGAGGCGCGGCCGTTCCGCGCCGGCGACATCGTCGTGCGGCAAGGCAGCTCCGAGCAGGCGCTGTTCATCGTGACCGACGGCCGCCTCGAGGTGCTGGTCGGCGGCGACGCGCCGAAGCGGATCGCGACGATCGAGCCCGGCTCGGTGTTCGGCGAGCAGTCGTTCTTCGACGGCAAGCCGCGCTCGGCGAGCGTGCGCGCGCTCGCCGACGGCGAGATCAGGAGCCTCGCGGTCGGCGCGTTCGAGGTGCTCGCGGCGAAGGAGCCGGCGCTCGCGCGGGCGATCCTGTTCGATCTCGCCCGCATCCTCTCGCTGCGGCTGCGGCAGACCACCGCGCGCGTGAGCGATCTGGGGGCGTAGCGTGGCCAAGGGCAGCGCGCAGCCGGTCTTCCCGAACTACACCCAGCTTCCGACGTACCTGCCGCTGAACGCGTGGCACGTGCTGCGCGGCGCGAGCCTGGCCGCCGCGATCGTCCTCGTCTACCTGCTGATCGTCGCGCCCGACCGCGGGCTCTTCATCCTGTGGAACGTCGCGATCCCGCTGGTGCCGGCGGTCTTCCTGCTGGCGCCGGGGCTGTGGCGCAACGTGTGCCCGCTCGCGGCGCTGAACCAGTTCCCGCGGCTCGCCGGCTTCACGCGCGGCCTCGAGCACACCCGGGCGATCCGCGAGTACAGCTACGTCATCGGCATCGCGGCGCTGTTCGTGCTGGTGTCGCTGCGCAAGGTGCTCTTCAACCACGACGGCGGCGCGGCCGCCGCCCTGATCGTCGGCGCGCTCGCGCTCGCGTTCCTCGGCGGCTTCGTGTTCAAGGGCAAGAGCGGGTGGTGCAGCAGCGTCTGCCCGCTGCTGCCGGTGCAGCGGCTCTACGGCCAGTCGCCGTTCGTGACGATCGCCAACGCGCACTGCCGGCCGTGCGTCGGCTGCACCAAGAACTGCTACGACTTCAATCCGGCGGTGGCGAACCTCGCCGACCAGTACGACCAGGACAAGCACTACGTCGGCTACCGGCGCTTCTTCGCCGCCGTGTTCCCCGGATTCCTGCTCGCGTTCTTCCTGCTGCCGGATCCGCCGGCGATCGGGGTGGCGCAGATGTACGCGGGGTTCGCCGGCTACATGGGCGCGAGCCTCGCGCTCTTCGCGACGCTCGACACCTTCGCGAAGGTGCGCGCGAACACGCTGGTGGCGCTCTTCGCCGCGATCGCCTTCAACATCTACTACTGGTTCGCCGCCGAGACGCTCGTCGCCGCGGCCGCCCAGCTCGCCGGGGCCGCGCCCGGGGCGGCCTGGGTGTGGGCCATGCGCACCGCCGTGCTCGGCGTGACGGTGGTGTGGTTCGCGCGCGCGCTCGCCGTCGAGCGGCGCGGCGCCGCCCAGGCGGTCGGG
>JAHDYJ010000127.1:0-6218 GCA_023383795.1 Burkholderiales bacterium
GGATACTGGATCTTGATCGCGAGCTCCCGGCCGTCCGCCGCCCGCGCGCGGTGCCCCTGCCCGATCGGGTCCGCCGCGATCGGCTCGAAGTCGAAGCAGGCGAGGCGCCTCTCCCACCCCCGGCCGTACTCGCGCGCGAGCACGCGACGCAGCTGCGCGGGCGGCATCGCGTTGGCGCCCGCGCGCAGGATCGCGAGCGCCCGCGCGAACTCCGGCGGCAGGAGATCGTCGCCCTCGAGCGAGAGGAGCTGCCCGAGCTTCATCGCGGCGCCGCGCAGGTGCGCGAGCCGCTCGGCGAGGCGCTGGGCGTTGCGCACGCTCAGCAGCGCATCGCGCGCGCCGCGCTCGCCGCCGCCCGCGCGCAACCCCTCGATCAGGCCGCCGAGCACCAGCTCGGTCGCGGCGAGACCGAGCCCGACGAGCCGCCCGACGCGGCTCGCGGGAACGCTCGACGTGCGGTGCGGGGAGGCTTTGGACATTCGGCTGGGGCAGCGCGCGTCGCGCCGGCGTTGTGGTACGGTGCGCGGCGCATCGCCAACGCATTATAGGAGGAGCACGTGGAAGCCGACGAGAAGGCCCTGTACGACCGCGGAATGAAGGTGCGCCGGGAGGTGCTCGGCGCCGACTACGTCGACAAGTCGACCGCCGCCGCGGACGATTTCCAGCGGCATTTCCAGGAGTGGGTCACCAAGCACTGCTGGGGCGCGGTCTGGACGCGGCCCGGGCTGCCGCGCAAGACCCGCAGCATGCTGAACCTCGCGATGCTCGCCGCGACCGGGCGCACGCACGAGCTGAAGATCCACGTCAAGGGCGCGATCACGAACGGCGTCAGCAAGGACGAGATGGCGGAGATCTTCCTGCAGGTCGGCACGTACTGCGGCGCTCCGGCCGCGCTGGAGGCCTTCAGGACCGCGAAAGAGGTCTTCGCCGAGCTCGGGGTCTGAGCGGTAAACTGGGGCGTCCGGCGCGCGGATGCTCCGCGCGCGCAAGGGCAGGACGGGGCGCCCGATGACCGACGAAGACGGGGTCACCGAGCCGGGGCGGACCGGCGAGGGCGGGAGCGGGCAGGACTCGCCGTTCCCGGCGGTCCGAGCGATCGGCATGGATGCGCCGGCGCGCTGGCTGCGCGCCGGCTGGCGCGACCTGCGCGCCGCGCCGGTGCCGAGCCTGTTCTACGGCGTGGTGCTCGCGGCGATGGGCTTCGCGCTCGCCCACGCCCCCGGTTCCGGCGCGATCGAGCTCGCGCTGGTCACCGGCTTCCTGCTGGTCGGGCCGTTCCTGCTGATGGGGCTCTACGACATCGCGCAGCGCGTCGCGCGCGGCGAGGACGTCATGATCGGGCCGACCATGACCGCGTGGAAGGCGAACGTGCAGTCGATCGGCTTCTACGCGATCATCCTCGCGCTGCTGCTCGCGGTGTGGATCCGCATCTCGATCGTGGTGGTCGCGCTCTTCTTCGAGGGCGCCGCGCCCTCGGTCGCCGCGCTCGCCGCCGACGCGGTGCGCAACCCGGAGACGCTCACCTTCGTCGCCGCATACGCCGCGGCCGGTTGCGGCTTCGCGCTGTTCGTGTTCGCGACCTCGGTCGTCTCGCTGCCGATGCTCTACGACCGCCCGCAGATGGACACCCTGACGGCGATGATCACGAGCTTCAACGCGCTGCGGCGCAACTTCTGGCCGATGCTCGCGTGGGCGGCGACGATCGTGGCGCTGACCGCGCTCGGGTTCGCCACCTACTACGTCGGCCTGGTCGTCGCGCTGCCGCTCGTCGGGCTCGCGACCTGGCATGCCTATCGCGACGTGGTCGCGCCGGACGGCGCGCGCAGCGAGGAGACACCGACATGACGGCACAAAGCGACCTCACGCTCGACCTGGACGCCTATTGGATGCCGTTCACGAGCAAGCGCGCGTTCAAGAAGGCGCCGCGCTTCGTGACCGGGGCGAAGGGCGTGCACTTCACGACTGCCGACGGCAAGCAGGTGCTCGACGGCCTCGCCACGCTCTGGTGCGTGAACGCGGGCCACTGCCATCCGCGCATCGTCGAGCGCATCCGCGAGCAGGCGGGCGAGCTCGACTTCGCCTCGAGCTTCGGGCTCGGGCATCCGGGGCCGTTCGCGGTCGCCGGGCGCGTCGCGGCGCTCGCGCCGCCGGGCCTCGATCACGTTTTCTTCACGAACTCCGGGTCCGAGGCGGTCGACACCGCGCTCAAGATCGTGATCGCGTACCACAAGCTCCGCGGCGAGGGCACGCGCCGGATCTTCGTCGGGCGCGAACGCGCCTACCACGGCGTCAACATCGGCGGGCTCTCGGTGTCGGGAATGCAGCTCAACCGGCGCAGCTTCGAAGCGACGCTGCTCGGCAATGTCGATCACCTCGCGCACACGCAGGATCTCGCGACGCGGGCGTTCGTGCGCGGACAGGCGCCGACCGGCGCCGAGCTCGCCGACGAGCTCGAGCGTCGCATCATCGCGGTGCACGACGCGTCGAACATCGCGGCGGTCATCGTCGAGCCGGTGTCGGGCGCCGGCGGCGTGCTGATCCCGCCGGCGGGCTACCTCCAGCGCCTGCGCGAGATCTGCGACCGCCACGGCATCCTGCTCGTGTTCGACGAGGTCATCACCGGCTTCGGCCGCCTCGGCAGGCCGTTCGCGAGCCAGTTCTTCGGCGTGACGCCCGATCTCTTCACCTTCGCCAAGGGGATCACCAGCGGGGCGGTGCCGCTCGGCGGCGTCGTGGTGCGCAAGGAGATCTACGACACGTTCATGAACGCGAGCGGGCCGGGCGTGGAGCTCTTCCACGGTTACACGTACTCGGGCCATCCGCGGGCGGCGGCCGCCGCGCTCGGTGCGCTCGATGCCTACGCCGAGGAGGCGCTCTTCGACCGCGCGAACCTGCTCGCGGGCGACTTCGAGGACGGCGTGCATTCGCTGCGCGGGCTGCCGAACGTGATCGACACCCGCAACCTGCAGCTGATCGGCGCGGTGGAGCTCGCGCCGCGGCCGGGCGCGCCCGGCGCGCGCGCGCTCGAGGCCTTCGGCAAGTGCTGGGACCGGGGCGTCTACGTCCGGCCGATCGGCGACGCGCTCGCGATCTGCCCGCCGCTCGTGGTCGAGAAGCGCCACCTCGACCAGATCTTCGGCGTCGTCGCCGACGTGCTGAAGTCGGTCGCGTAGGGGGAGCGGGGTCAGACGCGCGAGATATGCCCCTTGCGCAGGCGTTCCCGGGCGGCGCCGCGCGGCTTTCCGCTAGAATCGCGCTCCGGACCGCGCCAGCCGAAACCGCATGCCCCAGATCAGCCGCCGCACCGCCGAACTCGGCACCGAGAACGCGTTCGTCGTGCTCGCCGAGGTGAACGAGCTCGTCCGCCGCGGCAAGGACGTCATCTCGTTCTGCATCGGCCAGCCGGACTTCGCGACCCCGGTGAACGTCCAGGACGCGGCGGTCAAGGCGATCCGCGCCGGACGCCACGGCTACACGCCCTCGGCCGGCATCGACGAGCTGCGCGCGGCGGCGGCCCGCTACATGGGTACGATGCGCGGGCTCGACATCCGCCCGGAGCACGTCGTGGTCGGCGCGGGGGCGAAGCCGTTCATCGGCTACGCGATCCTCGCGACCACCGACTACGGCGCCGGCGACGAGGTGATCTACCCGAACCCGGGCTTCCCGATCTACGAGTCGCAGATCCGGGCCTGCGGCGCGATGCCGGTGCCGCTGCACCTGCGCGAGGCGCGCGACTTCGCGTTCGATCCGGCCGAGCTCGAGGCGCGCCTCTCGCCGCGCACGAAGCTCCTGATCCTGAACTCCCCGCACAACCCGACCGGCGGCATGCTGTCGCGGCGCGATCTCGAGGACATCGTCGCGATCCTGCGGCGCCATCCGGACGTGTGGGTCTACGCGGACGAGATCTACTCGCGGCTATGCTACGCGGGCGAGTTCGCGTCGATCGCCTCGGCGCCGGGAATGTACGAGCGCACGATCGTGTCGGACGGCACGTCGAAGACCTGGGCGATGACCGGCTGGCGCATCGGCTTCACCGCGAACGCGGCGCTCGCGCCGATCTTCACGCGCTGGATCACCAATACCGAGTCGTGCGCCTCGCAGATCTCGCAATGGGCCGCGGTCGCGGCGATCGAGGGACCGCAGGCGGACGCCGAGGCGATGCGCGCCTCGTTCCTCGAGCGGCGCGATCTGATCGTGCGGCTGCTGAACGAGGTGCCGGGCGTGTCGTGCCGGACGCCCGGCGGGGCGTTCTACGCCTGGCCGAACGTCACCGAGGCGTGCCGCATGATCGGCGCCGCCGACTCCGAGGAGTTCCGCAAGCGCCTGCTCGCCGAGGCCGGCGTGGCGGTGCTGGCCGACATCCATTTCGGCGCGCGCGTGCCGGACGAGGGGCAGCACATCCGCTTCAGCTACGCCGCGTCGAAGCAGGCGATCGAGGCGGGCGTCGCGCGCATCGCCGATTTCGTCCGGCGCAACACCCGCGCCGCGGCATGAGCCCGCGGCGGCGCTGACGCCGCGTCGGTCCGGCACCGGCCGTGCCCCGGCGTTCGCCGTGCGCCGCCGACTGATCTGTCTTGACTGCCCACTGCCCACTGCCTTCATGCCCGATCCCTGGAAGCCGAGCGTCACCGTCGCCGCCGTCGCCGAGCGCGACGGCCGGTTTCTGCTCGTCGAGGAGATGGCGAACGGCGTCGCGGTGTTCAACCAGCCGGCCGGGCACTGGGAGCGCGGCGAGACGCTCGCCGATGCGTGCGCGCGCGAGGTGCTCGAGGAGACCGGATACCACTTCCGCCCGGCCGCGCTCGTCGGCGTCTACCGGTGGCACTTTGCCGCGAAGGACGTGACGTTCCTGCGCTTCGCGTTCTGCGGCGAGGTGACCGGGCATGCGCCCGGGCGCGGCCTGGACAAGGAGATCCTGCGGGCGGTGTGGCTCTCGCCCGACGAGGTCGCGGCCGTGCGCGCTCGGCACCGCAGCCCGCTCGTGCAGGCGTGCATCGACGACTACGTCGGCGGCAGGCGGTATCCGCTGGACCTCCTGCGGCACTACGAATGAGGCGTCATGGCTGAGCGCATCGTCGTCGGCATGTCCGGCGGGGTGGACTCGTCGGTCGCCGCGCTGCTCCTGAAGCGGCAGGGCTACGAGGTCGTCGGGCTGTTCATGAAGAACTGGGAGGACGACGACGACGACGAGTACTGCTCCACGCGGCAGGACCTCGTCGACGTCGCGGCCGTCGCCGACGTGCTTGGCATCGAGCTGGAGGCGGTGAACTTCGCGGCCGAGTACCGGGAACGCGTCTTTGCCGAGTTCCTGAGCGAGTACTCGGCCGGCCGCACGCCGAATCCGGACGTGCTCTGCAACGCCGAGATCAAGTTCAAGGCGTTCCTGGACCATGCGCTCGCGATGGGCGCGCGCCGCATTGCGACCGGGCACTATGCCGGCGTGCGCGAGCGCGACGGGCGCTTCGAGCTCGTCAGGGCCGCCGACCGGGCGAAGGACCAGACCTACTTTCTGCACCGGCTCACGCAGGCGCAGCTCGCGCGCGTGACGTTTCCGCTCGCGGAGCTGCGCAAGGCCGAGGTGCGCGCGATCGCGCGCGAGGCGGGGCTGCCGGTGCACGCGAAGAAGGACTCGACCGGCATCTGCTTCATCGGCGAGCGGCCGTTCCGCGAGTTCCTGAACCGCTACCTGGCGCGCAAGCCCGGGCCGATCCGCACGCCCGAGGGCCGCGTGATCGGCGAGCACATCGGGCTCGCGTTCTACACGATCGGCCAGCGCAAGGGCATCGGGCTCGGCGGCATGCGCGGTGCGGGCGGCGAGCCGTGGTACGTCGCCGCGAAGGATCTCGCAGCCAATGCGCTCGTCGTGGTGCAGGGCCACGACCACCCGCTCCTCCTGTCGCGGCGGGTCGTCGCGCGCGACCTCGCGTGGATCGCGGGCGCACCGCCCGACGCGGCGCGCGCGTATACCGCCAGGACGCGTTACCGGCAGGCCGACGCGCCGTGCCGGATCGCGGCGCTCGCGGCCGACGCGATGACGGTGGACTTCGACGCGCCGCAGCGCGCGGTCACGCCGGGACAGTCGCTCGTCCTCTACGCGGACGAGCGCTGCCTCGGCGGCGGCGTGATCCAGTGAGGATTACGGGCGTGTTCCTTCCCCTCCAGGGGAAGGAGGGTAACGGGAGGAAACCCGGGTGGGTTTCCTCCTGTTCCTCCCCCCG
>JAHDYJ010000127.1:6318-13409 GCA_023383795.1 Burkholderiales bacterium
GGAAGGAGGGTAACGGGAGGAAACCCGGGTGGGTTTCCTCCTGTTCCTCCCCCCGGGTGGGTTGCCTCCTGTTCCTCCCCCGCGGAAGGAGGGTAACGGGAGGAAACCCGGGTGGGTTTCCTCCTGTTCCGCTAGAGCGGCCGGAGCGCCTCGAACTGGACCTGCAGCCGGATCTCGTCGCTCACGCCCGGGATCGCGAACTTCATGCCGAAGTCGGAGCGCATGAACGAGCCGCTCGCGTTGGCGCCGCACACCTCGCGCTTGCCCTTCATGCGGGGGTCGGGCGCGCAGCCGAAGCCGTCGACCTTCAGGTTCACCGGCCGGGTCACGCCGAGCAGCGTGAGCTGGCCCTGCACCTCGCTCGGCCACTCGCCGCTCCACTTGGCCGAGCCCTTGTAGGTCATGGTCGGAAACTCCTGGACGTTGAAGAAGTCCGCGGTGCGCAGGTGCTCGTCGCGGGTGCGCGTGCGGCCGCGCAGCTCGTGCGTGCCGGTGTCGACCGATGCGGTCTCGATCGTCACCTCGACCGAGCCGGTCTTCGCCGCGCGGTCGAGGACGAGCTTGCCGCTCGTCTTGTTGAACCGGCCGTGCATCCACGAGACGCCGAGGTGCTGGACCATGAAGTGCGGGAAGGTGTGATCCGGATCGATCTCGTAGGTGACGGGTTCCGCGCCGGCGGCGAGCGGCAGCGCGAGCGCGAGCGTGGTGGCGGCGAGTTTCAGATGCATCTGTCTCTCCTTCCTGGTTGGGGTTGAACGGCCTCTTGTTCTGACGTCCGCGGCCGCGCGGGCGGCGCTACGCCGGCGGCGCCACGCCCTGCGAAGTCAGCAGGAACGCGATGACGGCGAGGACGAAGCAGTACACCGACAGCAGGATCGCCTGCGCCCAGATCGGGAACCGCGCCGGCACCGGCAGGCGGGCCGCGAGCGGCACGAGCGCGAGCACGATCGGCACGTGCCACGGCAGCTTGGCGAGAAAGAGCGCCGCCGCGCCGAACAGCCCGCCTGCGACCGCGGCGGACAGCGTGAGCGTCGCGCCGGCCGCGATCCTGCGGCCGGTCACCATCTGCCAGAGCAGGAACCCGCCCGCGCCGGCGGCGAGGCCGATGCCGTAGAGGCCGAGCAGCGCGGAGGCGGCGAGGATCGCCGAGATCCCGGTCCCGAGGCCGAGCACGAGCGCGGCGGCGCCCGCGCGCACCGGCTCCGCGGAGAGCGTCATCGTCGCCGCGACGAGCCACGCGACGTACAACGCCGCCCCGCCTCCGAGCAGCGCGGCCTCGCCGGGCGCCTTGTGCTGCAGCACGCTCCAGAACACCCAGATCGTTAGCCCGCCGCAGATTGCCGCGACGACGAGCGCGAGCGCGCGCCCCGACCGCAGCGCGAAGTCGATCGCGATGCCGGCGAGCGGCGCCGCGAGCGCGAGGAGGGCGATCTTGCGCAGCGCGGTGAGCGGGCTGAACGCGATCCCGCTGACGAGCGCGATGGCGACCGCGTAGCCCGCCGCGACGGCGAGCCCGCCCAGGCGCGCGCGTCCGAGCAGCGCGGCCACGATCAGGCCGGCGACGAACGGTGCGACGCCCCCCTGGACGGCGGGGTGCTGGAGGAAGGATTCCATGGACCCGCGGGATGTGACCTTGCCCGGGCGATTCGGTTCGCGCGCCGGCGGTCGACAGCCTTGATGCCAACGCGCGGGCGCCCCCGAATATTCCTCGCCGGAATGGGCCGGCGCCCACTGGCCGCCCGCGGCGCGAGCGCGCGGCTAGGCCCGTGGCACGGTGTCGGCGAACGCGGGCCGCTCGGCGAGCTTGTCCATGTGGCGCGCGAGATTCGCATGCTCGGCGCGCCAGGCGAGATCGGGGAACCGGAATTCGAGCCAGCCGAGGCAGCACCCGACCGCGATGTCGGCAAGCGAGTAGCCGTGGCCCGCGCACCATGCGCGGCCGCCGAGCTCGCGATCGAGCGCCGCGAGCCCGCGCGCGACGACGCCGAGCTGCCGGTCGGCCCACGCCTGGCTGCGCTCGCCCGCCGCGCGGCGGCCCTCGGCGCGCGCAGCCGCGCCCGCATCCAGCACGCCGTCGGCGAGCGCTTCCCAGCGGCGCACCTCGATGCGCTCGCGGTGGTCCGCCGGGATCAGCCGGGCGATCGGCGAGACCGCGTCGAGGAATTCGACGATCACGCGCGAATCGTAGACCGGCGTGCCGTCCTCGAGCACCAGCACCGGCACTTTGCCGAGCGGGTTGTGGTCGCGGACGCGGCTCTCGGGGTGCCACGGATCGGCGAGTTCGAAGGCGATGTCGATGCGCTTCTCGGCGGCCACGATGCGCGTCTTGCGCGTGTAGGGGCTCGTGAGCGAGCCGATGAGCTTGAGCTTGGCGCTGGACATTACCGGCTGCGGCTGCGGCGTGCCGAGTATGACAGGGGGATAACCCGGGCGCGCGAGTATAGCATCGCGCGGCCGGCGCGCCGCGCGCGGCGTGCCGGGCGGTCCGGCGAATCGCGCATGCTAGAATTTGCTGTTGATCTTCAGGGCCCGCGCGCGGCATGCCGCACACTCCACTCAGCGCCCTCTCGCCCCTGGACGGGCGCTATCACCGGCAGCTCGCGCCGCTGCGCAAGCTCTTCAGCGAGGCGGGCCTGATCCAGGCCCGCGTGCGGGTCGAGGTCGAGTGGCTGATCGCGCTCGCGGGCGAGGACGACCTGCCCGAGGTCGGGCCGCTCTCCGGCGCGGCCGTGCGCCATCTGCGCGAGCTCGTCGCCGGGTTCGCCGAGGCCGACGCCGAGCGCGTCAAGGCGATCGAGGCGCGCATCAACCACGACGTGAAGGCGATCGAGTACTGGCTGCGCGAGAAGACCGCCGGCCACGCCGAGCTCGAGCGCGCAGCCGGGTTCATCCATTTCGCCTGCACTTCCGAGGACGTCAACAACCTCGCCTACGCGCTGCTGCTCGCCGAGGCGCGCGACTGGGTGATCCTCAAGGCCATCGACCGCCTGGTCGACGCCCTCGCCGTGATGGCGCGCGCCCACGCCGCGCTGCCGATGCTCTCGCGCACGCACGGGCAGCCGGCTTCGCCCACCACGCTCGGCAAGGAGCTCGCGAACTTCGTCCACCGGCTGCGCCGCGCGCGCGAGCGGGTGGCGGGCGTCCCGCTCACCGGCAAGGTGAACGGCGCGGTCGGGAACTACAACGCGCACGTCGCCGCCTATCCGGACACCGACTGGGAGGCGTTCGCGCGGCGCTTCGTGGAGTCGCTCGGCCTCGAGTTCAATCCGTACACGATCCAGATCGAGCCGCACGACTGCATCGCCGAGCTCGCCGACGCCCTGGCGCGGCTGAACACCGTCCTGATCGACCTGGACCGCGACGTCTGGGGCTACGTCGCCCTCGGCTACTTCCGGCAGCGCGTGGCCTCGGGCGAGGTCGGGTCGTCGACGATGCCGCACAAGGTCAATCCGATCGACTTCGAGAACTCGGAGGGCAACCTCGGCGTCGCGAACGCGCTCTTGCGGCACCTCGCGGAGAAGCTGCCGGTCTCGCGCTGGCAGCGCGACCTCACCGACTCGACCGTGCTGCGCAACCTCGGCGTCGCGCTCGGCCACGGCCTGCTCGGCTACGAGTCGTGCCTGAAGGGGCTCGGCAAGCTGGACGCCGACCGCGAGCGCATCGCGGCGGACCTCGCTTCGAACTGGGAAGTGCTCGGCGAGGCGGTGCAGACCGTGATGCGCCGCTACGGGATCGCGGACGCCTACGAGCAGCTCAAGGATCTCACGCGCGGCAAGCGCCTCACGCAGGCGTCGCTCGCCGGGTTCATCCGCGGGCTGCCGATCCCCGACGCCGAGCGCGAGCGGCTGCTGGCGCTCACGCCGGCGACCTACATCGGCCGCGCCGCCGAGCTCGCGCGGCGCATCTGATGCGTCAGCGCGGCGGCTCGGGCACCGCCGGCACCGAGCGCAGGTAGGCGACCAGCGCGTCGAGGTCCGCCGGCGTGAGCTCGCCGGTGGTGTTGCGGATCACCTCGCCCATCGTCTCGGCGGCGACGTCGCCGTCGGGCGTGAGACCGGAGGTCAGGAAGTACTTCAGGTCCTCGTCGCTCCACTCCTTCAGCCGCGCGGGGGTCAGATTGGGCACCCGCTTGCCGTCCGGGCCGGTGCCGCCGCCGAGATGCCGGTCGCGGTCGAGCGCGCCGAGGGCGTTGCGCGGCGTGTGGCACTCGCCGCAGTGGCCGAGCGCGCGCACGAGGTACGCGCCGCGGTTCACTGCTGGCCTCGCCTGCGGGTCGGGCGCGAACGGCCCGGGCGTGAAGTACAGCCACTGCCACGCCGCGACCAGGAAGCGCCAGCCGAACGGGAAATCGAGGTCGTGCGCCCGGCTCGCCTTGTCGCTCGGCGGCAGCGTGCGCAGGTACGCCCACAGGTCGCGCAGGTCGGCGTCGGTGATCAGGGTGTACGACGGATACGGAAACGCCGGGAAGTAGCTGGCGCCATCCGGCCGCCGGCCCTCGCGCATCGCCCGGACGAAGTCGGCCTCGGTCCAGCGCCCGATTCCGGCGTCCGCGTGCGGCGTGATGTTCGGCCCGTAGAATGTGCCGAACGGCGTCTTCAGGGCGCGGCCGCCGGCGAAGCGAACCGCGTCCTTCCTCTCCTCGGTGTGACAGGCGACGCAGCCGCCGGCCTTGGCGAGGTATTCGCCGCGCTTCGCGTCGCCCTGCGCGGAGGCGGGGCCCGCCGATGCGGCCGCCAGCAGCGCGAGGGCGCCCGCGAACCGGCGCGAGCGCCCCATGCCGAGGCCCGGCAGAAAGCGAAAACCCCGCCGCAGCGGGGTTCGGTCGCGACGCGCACCGCTACGACGCATCAGTTCTCCCAGAAGTCGTCGTGGCAGCTGCCGCATGCCTTGCCGACGGCCCCGACCGCGGCCTTCACCTTGGCCTCGTCGCCGCCCTTGGCGGCGACGACCAGCTGGTCGACCGCCGTCTCGAGCTGCCGTTGCGCCTGCTTGAACTTGTCGGCGTTGGTGTAGGCGACCGGCAGCGTGCGGCTCTTCACGTCCTTGGTGCTGGGGTCGTACCCGTCCCAGGCCATCTCGGTCAGCACGTCGAGGTAGCCGGCGTTGCGGGCGACGACCTTGGCGTCGTACGGCGCCTTGCCCTGCGCCATTGCGGCGAGCGGGCCGAAGTACTTGGCCTGCAGGACCATCTTCGCCTGGCGCTGCTTGACGAGGATCTCGGGCTTCACCTGGGCGAGGGCGGTGGCCGCGTATCCCGCACCGAGCACGAGCGTCAGTGCGGCCGCGAGAGGCTTGCTCTTCATCTGCACTCCTTCAGTTGTTTGACCGTCTCTATGGCTGCTGCGGCGGCATCCCGCGGCATCGGCTTCGCTAACACGCGCCGCCGGCGGCCTATTCCCGCGATCCTCAGACCACGGCCTCCTGCTTCTTCTCGCGCACCGGCTTCACCAGGTCCTCGCGCTTCACGCCGAGCCAGCGCACGAGCGGCGCCATCACCAGCACCGACGAGTAGATCCCGAACAGGATGCCGATCGTCAGCGCCACGGCGAAGTAGCGCAGCGCGGGCCCGCCGAAGATCAGCATCGACAGCACGACCGTCTGCGTGGTGCCGTGCGTGATGATCGTGCGCGAGATCGTGCGCGTGATCGCGTTGTCGATCACCTCGTTCACCGACGCGCGGCGCATCTTGCGGAAGTTCTCGCGGATCCGGTCGGCGATCACCACCGACTCGTTCACCGAGTAGCCGAGCACCGCCAGCACCGCGGCGAGCACCGGCAGCGAAAACTCCCACTGGAAGAAGGCGAAGAAGCCGAGGATGATGACGACGTCGTGCAGGTTGGCGATGATCGCCGCCACGCCGAACTTCCACTCGAACCGCAGCGCGAGGTAGGCCACGATGCCGAGCGCGGTGACCAGGAGCGCGAGCGCGCCGTTCTCGGCGAGCTCGCGGCCGACCTGCGGCCCGACGAACTCGACCCGTCGCAGCTCGACGGTGCCGGTCCCCTTGAGCTTCTCCATCACGCCGCGCGAGACGTCGGCGGTCGTCTGCTCCCCGGCGACCGGCATGCGGATCAGCACGTCGCGCGACGAGCCGAAGGTCTGCACCTGCGTGTCGTGGTAGCCGGCCGCCTCCAGCGTCGCGCGGATGCGCGGGACGTCGGCCGCCTCGGTGTACGACACCTCCATCACCGTGCCGCCGGTGAACTCGATCGAGAACGCCAGGCCGCGCACGGCCAGGAAGAAGACCGCGGCGAGGAACGTGACGAGCGAGATGACGTTGAACACCAACGCATACCGCATGAACGGTATGTCGCGGCGGATGCGGAAGAACTCCATCGCTCACTTCCAGGTGACGTTGCCGATCGCGATCGCCTCGAGCTTGCGGCGCGACCCGTACCACAGGTTGACCATCGCGCGCGAGATCACCACCGCCGAGAAGATCGAGGTCAGGATGCCCAGGCAGTGCACGACGGCGAAGCCGCGCACCGGGCCGGAGCCGAAGATCAGCAGCGCGAGCCCCGCGATCAGGGTGGTCACGTTCGAGTCGATGATGGTGCCGAACGCGCGCTCGTAGCCGGCGTGGATCGCCGCCTGCGGCGACTGGCCGGCGCGCAGCTCCTCGCGCACGCGCTCGTTGATCAGCACGTTGGCGTCGATCGCCATGCCGAGCGTGAGCGCCACCGCCGCCATGCCGGGCAGCGTGAGGGTGGCCTGCAGCATCGAGAGCAGCGCGATCAGCAGCAGCAGGTTCGCCGACAGCGCGATCGCCGAGAACAGGCCGAACAGCTGGTAATAGACGACGATGAAGACCGCGATCGCGGCGAAACCCCACGCGGTCGACAGGAAGCCCTTGCGGATGTTCTCGGCGCCGAGGCTCGGGCCGACGGTGCGCTCCTCGACGATCTCCATCGGCGCGGCGAGCGCGCCCGAGCGCAGCAGCAGCGCGAGCTCGTTCGCCTCCTGGGTGTTCATGCGGCCGCTGATCTGCACCCGGCCGCCGCCGATCTCGGTGCGGATCACCGGGGCGGTGATCACCTCGCCCTTGCCGCGCTCGATCAGCAGGATCGCCATGCGCCGGCCGACGTTCTCGC
>JAHDYJ010000128.1 GCA_023383795.1 Burkholderiales bacterium
CGACGCCGACGTCGACGGCTCGCACATCCAGGTGCTGCTGCTGACGCTCTTCTTCCGCCATTTCCCCAGGCTGATCGAGCAGGGCAGCGTGTACGTGGCGCAGCCGCCGCTCTTCCGCATCGACGTGCCGTCGCAGGGCAAGGGCAAGCCCGCCCGCAAGCTCTACGCGCTCGACAAGCAGGAGCTCGCGGCGCTCGAAGAGAAGCTGCGCGACGAGGGGGCGCGCGAGGGCGCGTGGTCGGTGAGCCGCTTCAAGGGGCTCGGCGAGATGAGCCCGGAGCAGCTGTGGGAGACGACGCTCAACCCGGACACGCGCCGGATGCTGCCGGTGCGCGTCGAGGACGGCATGCTGGAGGCCGACCGCGAGGTCTTCAACATGATGATGGCGCGCGAGAACGCGCCGGCGCGGCGGGAGTGGATGGAGACCTACGGCAACCTCGTCGATGCCGACATCTCGTAAGGGCCGGAAGAAGATGGAGGACCAGAAAGACCTGTTCGAGGCCGCGGGCGGCGGGCTCGCCGTAGCCGAGCGCAAGCCGCGCAAGGGCGACATGCCGCAGAAGCCCGCCGCAGCCGGCGGCGCTGGCGGGGGCAAGGGCGGCGGCGGCTTGCCGCCACATTTCGCGCCGCTGACCGGCGAGCTCGGCGACGCTCTGCCGCTCGGGAAGTACGCGGCCTCCCAGTACCTCCAGTACGCGATCGCGACGGTCAAGGACCGCGCGCTCCCGCGCGTCGCGGACGGCCAGAAGCCGGTGCAGGCGCGGATCCTGTACGCGATGTGGGAGATGGGCGGGCGCTCCGGCACGCCGCGCAAGAAGTCCGCGCGCGTCGTCGGCGACGTGCTGGGCAAATACCATCCGCACGGCGATGCGTCGGTGTACGACGCGCTGGTGCGGCTCGCGCAGGAGTTCACGATGCGCTACCCCCTCGTCGACGGCGAGGGGAACTTCGGCTCGCGCGACGGCGACGATCCGGCGGCGATGCGCTACACCGAGGCGCGGCTCACGAGGTTCGCCGAGGTGCTCCTCGCCGAGCTCGACAGCGGCACCGTGGATTTCGCGCCGAACTACGACGGCTCGATCGAGGAGCCGGAGGTGCTGCCGGCGCGCCTGCCGGTGGTCCTGCTGAACGGCTCCTCGGGCATCGCAGTCGGGATGGCGACCGAGGTGCCGAGCCACAACCTGAACGAGGTGGCGCAGGCCGCCGTGGCGATGATCCGCGACCCGAGCATCTCGGTCGCGGGTCTGATGAAGCACGTCAAGGCGCCGGACTTCGCGGGCGGCGGCCAGATCATCACGCCGCGCGCCGAGATCCGCGCTGCCTACGAGAGCGGCCGCGGCGCGGTCCGCGTGCGCGCGCGCTGGACGATCGAGCGGCTCGCGCGCGGCCAGTGGCAGATGGTCGTGTACGAGCTGCCGCCGGGCGCTTCCGCGCGCAAGGTGCTGGAGGAGATCGACGCGATCACCAACCCGCAGCCGAAGCCGGGCAAGAAGTCGGTCGCGCCGGATCAGCTGCGCGAGAAGCAGCTCATGCTCGCGATGCTCGACCGGGCGCGCGACGAGTCCGACCGCTCGCACCCGGTGCGGCTCGTGTTCGAGCCGAAGACCTCGCGCGTCGACGAGGACGAGTTCGGGAAGCTCCTGCTCGCCAAGACGAGCATGGAGGTGAACGTCCCGATCAACCTCGTGATGGTCGGCCTGGACGGCCGGCCGGCCGGCAAGAGCCTGAAGGACGTCTTCCGCGAGTGGCTCGACTTCCGCTTCGCGACGGTGACGCGGCGCACGAAGTTCCGCCTCGAGAAGGTGCTCGACCGGATCCACATCCTCGAGGGGCGCATGATCGTGCTCCTCAATGTGGACAGGGTGATCAAGATCATCCGCAACGCCGACGAGCCGAAGCCCGAGCTGATCAAGGCGTTCAAGCTGACCGAGCGCCAGGCCGACGACATCCTCGAGATCCGCCTGCGCCAGCTCGCCAAGCTGGAGCACATCAGGATCGAGCAGGAGCTCGGCGACCTGCGCAAGGAGCAGAAGGGGCTCGAGAAGGTGCTCGGCAGCCGCAAGGCACTCGAGGCGCTGGTGATCGAGGAGATCGAGCGCGACGCCGCGACCTTCGGCGACAAGCGCCGCACGAAGATCGAGGAGTCGGAGAAGGCGGCGGTCGAGACCCCGGTCATCGACGAGCCGGTGACGGTGATCTTCTCGAAGAACGGCTGGGTGCGCGCGCGCCAGGGGTGGGCGGTGGACCCCGGGGCGCTGTCGTTCAAGGAGGGCGACGCGCTCCAGGCGCTGATCCCGTGCCGTACGGTGGACCCGGTCGTCTTCCTCGACTCGAAGGGCCGCGCCTACACGGTGCAGGCGGGCGAGCTCCCGCCGGCGCGCGGCGACGGCGCGCCGGCTTCCTCGCTGGTGGACGTGCAGGACGGCGCGCGGATCGTCCAATGCGTCGCCGGCAAGCCCGAGACCCGGGTGATGGTGGCCTCGAGCGGCGGCTACGGCTTCCTGTGCAAGATCGCGGACATGGTGTCGAACCGCCGCGCCGGCCGCGAGTTCATGTCGGTGGACGAGGGCGAGCTGCCGCTGCCGCCGGCGCCTTACGAGGAGGCGGGCGGCAACTACGTCGCCGCGGCCGCGAGCGGCGGGCGGCTGCTCACGTTCGACCTCGCCGAGATGCGCGAGATGGCGCGCGGGCGCGGCGTGATCGTGATGGGCCTCGAGGAGGGCGAGGAGCTCGCCGCGGCGCTGATCACGAACGCGCGGGAGCTCGTCGTCCACGGCGTGGGCAGCCGCGGCGGCAAGGTGCGCGAAGTCAGGCTGTCGGGCGACCGGCTCGCGCACTACGCCGGCCACCGGGCGCGCATGGGCCGCGTGCTGCCCGACCGGATGCGACCGACGGCGCTGAGGGCCGCGCCGAGACCCGAGGCCGCGAGCGGCGGCAAGTAGCCGCCGCCGCGTTTGCCCGCCGCGCGGCGCTCCATTATCCTGCGCTGGCGCCGCATTCCTGGCGGTGCGCGAAGGCGGTCCGCATGCCCAGCCCTTACGAAGACCTGAACCCGTTGCCGCGGCTCCTGATGGGGCCGGGCCCGATCACCGCCGACCCGCGCGTGCTGCGCGCGATGTCGGCGCAGCTGCTCGGACAGTTCGATCCGCAGTTCCGCGCCTACATGGCCGAGACCATGGAGCTCTACCGGCAGGTATTCGAGACGCGGAACCGGTGGACCATGCTGATCGACGGCACCGCGCGCGCGGGGATCGAGGCGGCGATCGTATCGCTCGTCGAGCCGGGCGACCGCGTGCTGGTCGGCGTCTTCGGCCGCTTCGGCCACCTCAAGTGCGAGATCGCGCGCCGCTGCGGCGCGGAAGTGCACGCGCTCGAGACCGAGTGGGGAACGGTGTTCGCGCCAGAGCAGATCGAGGCGGCGGTGAAGCGGCATCGTCCGAAGCTCGTCGCGCTCTGCCAGGGGGACACCTCGACGACGATGGCGCAGCCGCTCGCCGGGATCGGCCGCCTATGCCGCGAGCACGGCGCCTACCTCTACGTGGACGCCACCGCCTCGATCGTCGGCATGCCGCTGCCGGTCGACGCGTGGGAGATCGACGTGTGCACCGCCGGGCTGCAGAAGTGCCTCGCCGGACCGTCCGGCATCGCGCCGATCACGCTGAACGATCGCGCGGCGGCGGCGATCCATCGCCGGCGGCACGTCGAGCAGGGTCTGCGCCCCGCCGGCTACGTTCCGGGGGAGGGGCCGGTCATCCGCTCGAACTACTTCGATCTCGCGATGATCATGGACTACTGGAGCGACGCGGCGCTCAATCACCACACCGAGGCCACCACCATGCTCTACGGCGCACGCGAGTGCGCCCGGATCGTGCTCGCGGAGGGGCTCGCGAACGCCCATGCGCGCCACGCGCAGGCCAGCCGCGCGCTGGTCGCCGGCCTGCGGGCGATGGGCCTCGAGCTCTTCGGCGATCTCGCGCACAAGATGCCGAACGTCACCGGCGCGCGGATCCCGGCGGGCGTCGACGGCGAGCGCGTGCGCCGACGGCTGCTCGAGGATTTCAACATCGAGATCGGCACCTCGTTCGGCCCGCTGCACGGCAAGATCTGGCGCATCGGCACGATGGGCTACAACGCGCGCAAGGACGCGGTGCTCGTCACGCTCGGGGCGCTCGAGGCGGCGCTCGCCGCCGAAGGCCTCGGCCTGCCGCGCGGCGCCGGCGTGGACGCCGCGCTCGCCGAGTACGGTCGGGGGGCGCCGGCGCCCGCGCCCGTTTGACCGGTATCACGGAATTCGTGCTGCGCGCCCTGGCGGCCGGACGTGCGCCGATATACTCGGCGGCGGCCCTCGCGTCCGATCCCAGCCTGCATCCGTCCGATCCATGGAGCTCGTCTGCCCGGCAGGGAGTCTTCCCGCGCTCAAGGCGGCGGTCGACAACGGCGCCGACTGCGTCTATCTCGGGCTGCGCGACGACACCAATGCCCGCAATTTCGCCGGCCTGAACTTCGACGTTGCCGGGCTCGACCAGGCGCTCGCCTACGCGCACGCGCGCGGCCGCAAGGTGCTGCTGGCGGTGAACACCTATCCGCAGCCCGACGGCTGGGGGAAGTGGACGCGCGCGGTCGACCTCGCCGCCGAGCGCGGCGTCGATGCGGTGATCCTGGCCGACCTCGGCCTGATGGAGTACGCCGCGACACGTCATCCGGACCTGCGGCTGCATCTTTCGGTGCAGGGCTCCGCGACGACGTACGAAGCGATCAATCTGTACCGCCGCCTGTTCGGCGTTCAGCGCGCGGTGCTGCCGCGGGTGCTCGCGCTCCGCCAGATCGAGGAGCTGGTCGCGCGCACCGAGGTCGAGATCGAGGTGTTCGGGTTCGGCGGGCTGTGCGTGATGGTGGAGGGGCGCTGCCAGCTCTCGTCCTACGTCACCGGCGAGTCGCCGAACACCGCCGGCGCCTGCTCGCCGGCGCGCGCGGTGCGCTGGGAAGAGACGCCGGGCGGCCTCGAGTCGCGGCTCGGCGGCGTGCTCATCAACCGCTTCGGCGCCGGCGAGCACGCCGCCTATCCGACGCTCTGCAAGGGACGCTTCGAGGTCGCGGGCGAGCTGTACTACGCGATCGAGGAGCCGGCCAGCCTGAACACGCTCGAGCTGCTGCCCGAGCTCGCGCGCTGCGGCGTGCGCGCGGTGAAGATCGAGGGCCGCCAGCGCAGCCCCGCGTACGTCGCGCAGGTGACGCGCGTGTGGCGCGCGGCGATCGACGCCCTCGCGGCCAATGCCGCGCGGTTCGCGGTCAAGCCCGGCTGGGACACCGAGCTGCGGCGGCTCTCCGAGGGCCGCAGCCAGACGCTCGGCGCGTACCACCGGCCGTGGAAATGAGCGCGACGAGGCTGGCGCTCGGTCCGGTGCTCTACTACTGGGCGCGCGAACGCGTGCTCGCGTTCTACGCCGAGGCGGCAGAGGCGCCCGTGGACGTCGTCTACCTGGGCGAGGCGGTGTGCGTGCGCCGCCGCGAGATGCGGCTCGCCGACTGGCTCGCGACGGCGCGCCGGCTGGCGGAGGCCGGCAAGGAGGTCGTCCTGTCGTCGCAGGCGCTGCTCGAATCCGAAGCCGACCTGCGCGCGCTGCGCCGGCTCGCGGAGGCGGGAACGTTTCGCATCGAGGCGAACGACATGTCGGCGGTAGGCGTGCTCGCCGGCCGCGCCGCATTCGTCGCCGGCCCGCACCTCAACGTCTACAACGCGCGGACGCTCGCGCTGCTCGCCCGGCTGGGCGCGGCGCGGTGGGTAGCGCCCGTCGAGATCTCCCGCGCGCAGCTCGAGGCGATCGCGGCCGACCGGCCGCCGGGGCTCGAGATCGAGCTCTTCGCGCACGGCCGGCTGCCGCTCGCGTTCTCGGCCCGGTGCTTCACGGCCCGGCATTACAACCTGCAGAAGGACGAATGCGGCTTCCGCTGCATGGATCATCCGGACGGCCTGCCGTTGCATACCGCCGACGGGGATCCGTTCCTCGTGCTGAACGGCATCCAGACGCAGTCCGCGCGCGTCTACGCGCTGCTCGACGATCTGGCGGCGGTCGCACGCTCCGGGGTGGACATCGTTCGGATCAGCCCGCAGGCGCAGGGCACGTTCGACATCGTCCGCGCGTACCGGGCCGCGCTCGCGCCCGCGGCGCCGGCGCGCAACCCGGACGCAGGCGCCGTGGCGCCGGCACCGGGCGAGGCCTGCAACGGGTACTGGCACGGGGTCGCGGGCCTCGCGACGATCCGGCCGGAAGGGCGGATCGGATGACGCAACAGACCTGGACGGTGCCCGGACCGCTAGCGCGGCTCCTGGCGCTTCTACCCAGCTTCCCGCCGGCGTGGCTAATGGCCCAGGCGCTGAATGCCGCCCTCGCACCCTTGCTGCCGCCTGAGCTTCTCGCGACGCTCGCCGGGCGGCGGCTGCGGCTGCGCGTCACCGACGCCGGCGTGCACGCCGACTTCACCGTCGCGGGCGGGCGCATCCAGGCCCTCGGGAGCCGCGGTGCGCCCGACGTCTCCATCGCCGCATCGGCATGGGATTTCCTGCAGCTCGCGCGGCGTGCCGAGGACCCGGACGCGCTCTTCTTCGCGCGGCGGCTGGTGATCGAGGGCGACACCGAGCTCGGGCTGCGCCTGAAGAACGCGCTGGACGCCCTCGACCTGCCGCCGCTCGAGCTGAGCCTTCCCCCGTCGCCGCGCGCCGTCGTCCGCGCGGTCGTCCGCCTGCGCGGCGAATCTCCGACGGGCCGCGCGGATCCGGGCGTATAATCGTTCCACGCTCGCCGCGGGAGTGCACCGCGGCGGTCAACGATCAATGGCGGGCCTCCCCGCATTGCAGCGTGGTGAACCTGGTCAGGTCCGGAAGGAAGCAGCCATAGCTACTCACTGCAAGTGCCGGGGGTTAGGCTCGCCGCCTATTGCGCGGCCGGCGGCGGCGGGGACGCCGCGCCGTCCGTGAACGGTCAGGCGCGCCGGGCGCCACGGCTGCGGCGCTCGTGGCTGTTCCTGCCGGGCGCCGAGCGCGACGCGCTCGCCGCCGCGGCCACGAGCCGCGCGGACGTCTTGATCCAGGAGCTCGAGGATTTCACGCCGCCCGCGCGGCGTCCGGAAGCGCGGGCGATGGCCGCCGAGCTCTATCCGAGATGGCGCCGCGACGGCGCCCTCGCCGCCGTCCGGGTGAACCCGCTCGAGGCGGACGGGTACGCGGATCTCGAAGCCGCGATGCGCGGGCATCCGGACATCGTGCTGATGTCGAAGGTCGCGAGCGCCGTGCAGGTACGCGCGCTCGACGACGCGGTGAGCGCGCTCGAGCGGGGGCTCGGGATCGCACCCGGCGCGACCGAGCTCGTCCCGAACATCGAGACCGCGGCCGGGCTCGTGCGCACGCTGGAGATCGCGGCCGCGAGCCCGCGCGTCACGGGGTGCCTCGTCGCGTCGGAGGACATGGCGGCCGACCTCGGCGCCGAGCGCGGCCCGGATGCCGCGGAGCTCGCGTACGTGCGGGGCCGGTTCCTGGTCGAATGCACCGCAGCCGGCGTGGTCGCGGTCGACTGCCCTTACACCTTTGCCGACGACGAGGGCGCCGCGCGCGACGCGCGATGGGCGCGGCGCATGGGGTACACGGCGAAGAGCGCGGTGCTGCCGCGGCATGCGCTGCCGATCAACCGCGTGCTGACGCCCGCGCCCGAGGAAGTGGCGCACGCGCGACGCATCATCGCGGCCTTCGAGGCGGCACGTGGCGCAGGCCGCGACCGGGCGGACGTCGACGGCACCCTGGTCGAGGTCCCGACCTATCGGAACGCGTTGCGCCTCGTGGCGCGCGCCGAAGCGCTCGCCGCGGCGGACGCGCGCTGACGCGCGGCGCCGGGGCGCAACCGCTCTGCTAGAATTTCACGCATGTCGTATCAGGTCCTCGCCCGCAAGTGGCGCCCTCGCTCGTTCGCCGCGCTGGTGGGCCAGGAGCACGTCGTCAGGGCGCTCACGCACGCGCTCGAGCAGCGGCGCCTGCACCATGCCTACCTCTTCACCGGCACGCGCGGCGTGGGCAAGACGACGCTCGCCCGCATCCTCGCGAAGGCGCTCAACTGCGAGACCGGCATCACGGCCGCGCCGTGCGACAAGTGCGCCGCCTGCGTCGAGATCGACGCCGGGCGGTTCGTCGACCTGATCGAGGTCGACGCGGCCACCAACACCAAGGTCGACGAGATGCGCCAGCTCCTCGAGAGCGCGGTGTACTCGCCGACCCGCGGACGGTTCAAGGTGTACGTGATCGACGAGGTGCACATGCTGTCGACCTCGGCCTTCAACGCCATGCTGAAGACGCTCGAGGAGCCGCCGGAGCACATCAAGTTCATCCTGGCCACCACCGACCCGCAGAAGATCCCGGTAACGGTGCTCTCGCGCTGCCTGCAGTTCAACCTCAAGCAGATGCCGCCGGCCGCGATCGCCGGCCACCTCCAGCACATCGTGAGCGAGGAGGGCGTGCGCGCCGACCCCGGCGGGCTCCGGCTGCTCGCCGCGGCGGCCCGCGGCAGCATGCGCGACGCGCTTTCGCTGCTCGACCAGGCGGTGGCGTACTCGGCCGGAGAGGTCACCGAGGCGGCGGTGCGCGGCATGCTCGGCGCGGTCGACCAGGGCTATCTCTTCGACCTCGCCGACGCGCTCGCCGCCGGCGACGCCGCGCGCGCGCTCGGAATCGCCGACGCGATGGAGACGCGCAGCCTGTCGCTCGACGCCGCGCTCGCGGAGCTCGCGAATCTGCTGCACCGAGTGGCGCTCGCGCAGGTCGCGCCGGATGCGCTCGATGCGCAGCTCGCCGACCGCGGGCGGATCGCGGCGCTCGCCGGGCGGGCCGATCCGGAGACCGTGCAGCTCTTCTACCAGATCGCGATCCACGGCCGGCGCGATCTGCCGCTCGCGCCGGACGAGTACGCCGGGTTCACGATGGCGCTGATGCGCATGCTGGCGTTCACGCCCGCCGCGGTGCCGGAGGGTGCTCCCACCGCGGCGCCCGCGGCGGCCGGCGGTGCGGCGGCGCCGGCGCCCGCCGCGGGCCGGACCGGAGCGCTCGGCGAGTGGCCGGCGCTCGTCGGCGCGCTGAAGCTCTCGGGCGCCGCGCGCCAGCTCGCCGAGCGCAGCGAGTTCGTCGCGTTCGCCGACAACGTGGTCGAGCTCTGCCTGCCGCCGGACGCCAAGGCGCTCGGCGAGAAGATCTACGTCGACAAGCTGAAGGCCGCGCTCGGCGCGCATCTCGGCGCGCCCGTCGGGCTGACGGTGAGGGTCGGCGCCACGCGCGGCGGCTCGGTCGCGGCCATCCAGGAGGGCGAGCGCAGGGCGCGCCAGGACCAGGCCGCGGCATCGATCCAGTCGGACGCGTTCGTGCGCGACCTCGTCGAGCAGTTCGACGGCACGGTCGTCGACTCGTCCATCAAACCCGCTTCGTGAACGGAGACGCGCGATGATGAACAAGGGCCAGCTGGCCGGGCTGATGAAGCAGGCCCAGCAGATGCAGGAGAACATGCGCAAGATGCAGGAGCAGCTTGCGACCGTCGAAGTGGAAGGGCAGGCGGGCGCCGGGATGGTGAAGGTGGTGATGGCGTGCAACCACGACGTCAAGCGCGTGACGATCGACCCCTCGGTGCTTGCCGACGACAAGGAGATGGTCGAGGATCTGGTCGCCGCCGCGGTGAACGACGCCGTGCGGCGCGTCGAGGCCACCGTCCAGGAGCGGATGGCCGGATTCACCTCGGGCCTCGGCCTGCCGCCCGGCATGAAGCTTCCGTTCTAGCGCCGGCGCGAATCCGCGACCATGCTTCTTCACCGGAGAGGGGTCGTACGAGCAGGGCTTCCGAGATAGGTTGCGGCGTGGGCGAATCCGCACTCGAGGATCTGGTGGAGGCGCTGCGCTGCCTCCCCGGCGTCGGGCCGAAGTCGGCGCAACGGATGGCCTATCACCTGCTGCAGCACGACCGGCCGGGCGCCGAGCGGCTGGCCGGCGCGCTCGGCCACGCGCTGCGCGCGGTGCGCCGCTGCGCGCGCTGCAACAACTTCAGCGAGGCGGAGGTGTGCGCGCTGTGCAGCTCCGCGCGGCGCGACGCGAGCCTGCTCTGCGTCGTCGAGTCGCCCGCCGATCTCGTCGTGATGGAGCAGACGCACGCCTTCCAGGGGCTCTACTTCGTGCTGATGGGGCGCCTGTCGCCGCTCGACGGGGTCGGTCCGAAGGAGATCGGGCTCGAGCGCCTGCTCGAGCGCGTCGCCGATGGCACGGTCCGCGAGGTGGTGATCGCCACCAACTTCACGAACGAGGGCGAGGCGACCGCGCACTACGCCGCCGAGATGCTGCACCAGCGCGGGCTCAAGGTGAGCCGCATCGCGCGCGGGATCCCGGTGGGCGGGGAGCTCGAGTACGTGGACATCGGGACGCTCGCGCAGGCGTACTACGAGCGCCGGCCTGCCTGAGCGGCGCGCAGCCATGCCGGGGAAGCCGCTCGAAGGCCTGATCGTGATCGAGCTCGGGCAGCTCATCGCCGGGCCGTTCGCCGGCAAGACGCTCGCCGAGTTCGGCGCCGAAGTCATCAAGATCGAGCCGCCGCAGGGCGGCGACCCGCTGCGCCAGTGGCGCAAGGTGCACGAGGGCACCTCGCTCTGGTGGTACGTCCAGGCGCGCAACAAGAAGTCGGTCACCGCCGACCTGCGGATGCCCGAGGGGCAGGAGATCGTGCGCCGCCTGGCGCGCGACGCGGACGTGGTGATCGAGAACTTCCGCCCGGGGACGCTCGAGAAGTGGGGCCTCGGCTACGAGCAGCTCGCCGCCGCCAACCGCGGCCTGATCATGCTGCGCCTGTCGGGGTTCGGGCAGACCGGGCCGTACCGCGATCTCCCCGGATTCGGCGCGATCGCCGAGTCGATGGGCGGAATGCGCTACGTCACCGGGTTTCCGGACCGGCCGCCGGTGCGCCTCAACCTCTCGATCGGCGACTCGCTCGCGGCGCTCCACGGCGTGATCGGCGTCCTGACGGCGCTGCGTCACCGCGATGCGAACGGCGGAGCCGGCCAGGTCGTCGACGTCGGTCTGTACGAGGCGGTGTTCAACATGATGGAGAGCACGCTCCCGGAGTACGACATGTACGGCATCGTGCGCGAGCGCACCGGCAGCAACCTCACCGGGATCGTGCCTTCGAACACCTACCTCACGCGCGACGGCAAGCACGTGGTGATCGGCGCGAACGCGGACAGCATCTTCAAGCGGCTGATGGGCGCGATCGGGCGGGCCGACCTCGCCGCCGACCCTGGACTCGCGGACAACGCCGGACGGGCGAAGCGCGCCGACGAGCTCGACGGCGTGATCGGCGCCTGGACCGCGGCGCACGACGCCGACCACGTGCTCAAGGCGCTCGCCGAGGCGCAGGTCCCGAGCGGCAAGATCTACAGCATCGCCGACATCGTGCGCGATCCGCAGTACCTCGCCCGCGGGATGATCCGCGAGGTGACGCTCCCGGGCGGCGAGCGGCTGAAGGTCCCGGGCGTCGTGCCGATGCTCTCGGCGACGCCCGGCGACATCGACTGGGAGGGGCCGGCGCTCGGCGCGCACACCGAAGAGATCCTCGGGCGGCTCGGCTACTCCGCGGCCGAGATCGAGGCGCTGCGCGCGCGCAAGGTCATCTAGAGCGAGAGAGCTGCGCCGGCCAGGGCGAGGGCTCTTGCCAGCGCCCTGATACTGGTTAAAATTACAGTATGCCGCTCAAGACGACCCGCGGCGACCGCGGCGCCCCGACGAAAGGTCGCGGCGCGCCCTCCAATCGCGAAGGCCGCTTCGAGGCGTGGACCCGGGAGCCGGTCGACGACGGCTGGGCGCGCGAGGACGTGTCCGAGGAAGCGCCGCCGCGGCAGCTCGACACGGTGGTCACGCGCGAGACCGCGAAGTCGATCATCGCGCGGAACGACTCGCCGGACATCCCCTTCGACCAGTCGATCAACCCGTATCGCGGGTGCGAGCATGGGTGCTCGTACTGCTATGCTCGCCCGTCGCACGCCTACCTCGGCCTATCGCCCGGCCTGGACTTCGAGACGCGCATCTTCGCGAAGACCAATGCCGCGGCGCTGCTGCGCGAGGAGCTCGCCGCTCCGGGCTATCGCTGCAGCTCGATCGCGCTCGGTGCGAACACCGACCCGTACCAGCCGGCCGAGCGCGAGCTCGGCATCACCCGCTCGATCCTCGAGGTGCTCGTCGAGTGCGATCACCCGTTCACGATCGTCACGAAGAGCGCACTCGTCGAGCGCGACATCGATCTCATCGCGCCGATGGCGGCCAGGAATCTGGCGCGGGCGTACGTCTCGATCACCAATCTCGACGCCGGGCTCGCGCGCAAGCTCGAGCCGCGCGCCGCCGCCCCGTACCGGCGCCTCGAGACGATCAAGCGGCTCGTCGCCGCCGGCGTTCCGTGCGGCGTGCTCGTCGCGCCGGTCATCCCCTTCGTCACCGACCGCGACCTCGAGGGGATCCTCGCGCGGGCGCGGGAGGCGGGCGCGACGGAGGCGGGCTACATCCTCCTCCGCCTGCCGCACGAGGTCGCGCCGCTCTTCAAGGAGTGGCTCGCGACACACTACCCGCTCAAGGGCGAGCACGTGACGAGCCTCGTCCGCAAGATGCGCGGCGGCAAGGACTACGACTCGACTTTCGGCGTGCGCCACCGCGGCACGGGCAACCTCGCCGAGCTGATCGCGCGGCGGTTCGAGCTCGCCCGGGAGCGCCTCGGCTTCGATGCCGGGCGCCGCGGCGGCCTCGACACGACGCGGTTCCGGCCGCCCGGCGCCGGGCCGCAGATGAGGCTCTTCTAGAAGCTATCTCAAAATCGCGGCCGTGCTTCTTCCCGAACCGAGGTCGTACGAACAAGGGGCAGATTGCCCCTTGTATATCCCCGTACGAACAAGGGGCCCGAGGGAAGGGTTGGGACCCTTCCCTTCCCAACCGCCC